>JANPHP010000504.1:0-61467 GCA_031424495.1 Bacteroidota bacterium
TGGATGCGGATTCCTCGCCTTGGATCACCTTGTTTTCAGCGCTTGCTGAGTCCGCTCGGCGCGGGGCCAGGTTTTTTTTGTTATGTTTCGCCAAGCGGGTTAAATCGCCGATTCTTCCCAACAGGGGCGCTTTTCTTGTTGGCGCAGGATGATTTGTGCTCATGCGGCCTTGGTGTTGGTGCATTGATCATTGAGGAATTGCTCCGGGCTCTTGTAGCCCAACGACGAGTGCCGCCGCTTGCGGTTGTACCACATCTCGATGTACCGGAAGACCTCGAGCTCGGCTTCTTCGCGTGTCTTGAAGGTCTTTCCGTAGAGCCATTCGGACTTGAGTGACTTGAAAAAGCTCTCGGCGACGGCATTGTCCCAGCAATTGCCCTTGCGGCTCATGCTCTGCACCACCATGTCACCCTTTGCGAGCAGGTCCCTGAACTCGCTGCAGGCGTACTGGACGCCACGGTCCGAGTGGAAGATCAGCCCCTTGCAGAGGCCCCTGTTCTTCAACGCCATCCTCCATGCGGCGACCACTGTGACGGCCGCATGCATGGACTTGCTCAGGGCCCAGCCGATCACCTTGCGGTCGCCAAGGTCCATGATGATGGTCAAATAGAGCCATCCCTGAGCGGTGTGGATGTAGGTGATGTCCGACACCCAAGCGCGGTTGATCCTGCCCGGCTTGAAGTCGCGGTCGAGCAGGTTCGGCGAGATCTTGTAATCGTGCTCCGAGTCGGTGGTCACGACGAACTTGCGCGTCATCCTGCTGCGCAGGTGCGCCTTGACCATCAGCCTGGCCACGCGGGGCCTTGACACCCGCGTCCCGGCCTCGTTCAGCTCCTTGGTGATGCGCGGGCTGCCATAAGTGGCCTTGCTCTCGTCGAACACTTCCTGGATCCGGGCGGTGATCCGCTTGTTCTCCAGCGAACGTGCAGACTCGGGCCGATTGCGCCAAGCGTAATAGCCACTCTTGCTGATCTTCAGTGCCTTGCACATCTTCTCAACGGGAAACTTGCCTGCATTCCTCATGACAAACTCGTATGTTTCACGTCCTTCCTGGAGAAGATGCCGATCGCCTTTTTTAGAATCTCGAGCTCCATCTTGAGGTCGTCGTTCTCCCGCTTGAGGCGCGCAGTCTCGGCCTCCTCCAGCGTCATCGCCTTGTTCCCGTGGCCCGGGAAGCGCTTGGATTCCACCTTCGACATCTCGGCGCGCCAGCGGTAGAGCAACTCCACACGTATCCCCAGCTCCTTCGCAAGCTGAGGCATGTCGGAAGTCTCGTAGCTCATCCTCACGGCTCGAACCTTGAATTCCTTGTCGTAAACTTTTCTTTTAACTGACATACTGTAATGATAATAGATTTATGACTAAACCTACCGTCCATACAAATGTAGCAGGTCCAGATTGCCCGCAGGACTTTATTGGATGGAATTGCAACACGAGGACCACATTACCTACCTTCGTGTGAGCATTGGTCGATAGCCAATTGTTTTTCGGGGACAACGGAAAAGCGCGAAGGCAGAAGGGAGGTGTTGCGGTCAAGGTTTTTTAGGGATTGATATAGTCAGTTCGAAATTGGGAAATCGTCTCTTTGTGTTGAAAATGATGTGCCATTCTGGGAAATATTTTCGACTTTTTCTAGAATTTGATATGAAATTTGGACGGGATTTTCCAGTTTTGAGAGAATGCTAATTCCTTTTAGAAATGTCGGTTGAAATATCTGGGCCACAGGGCTATGAATACCAATATGTGGCATCAATATCTACAGAATTCTATGTTAGTTTAATCCGCCTTCACTTGTTTTTTTCTAACCACAACAATTCCCTTAGAGTCCCTTTTAAGGTCGGTCAATTTAAATTTCTTTACGAATTTCGTTTTCTTATTCACATAGGTCAGTTTTATCGTCGGTGTTTCCATTCCAGGAAAATCCAAGTACTCAATCAGCCATTGGTTTTTCAAAATTTCTTTACCGGGAAGCAGCGCATTTGCAGTTTCGTGGATTGCGTCTACTTGAGACAACGTAAACTTTCTTCCTTTTAATTTAATTTTTGCTCCAGCAGTTCTTAGTTCCGCACAGTCGAAATTTCTACAAGGAATACCGCATAAGTTACTTACGGTCACCACAAAGTAATCTTCACCATCGTAACTTTCTAAAGTGAACTTTGGTGGAATTTCTCTCCATTTTATTGAACGATTACCGATGGAATCCTTCTCGGCATCGTAAAATTTAACATCAGGCATTTTACAAAATGGGTTGCTACTTGCAGGAATGTAAATTTTTATTGGTTGAGGCAGCTCACAATTTACATCAATAAGACCCCTTACACAGAAAATTACGTTTGATGTCAGGGCTGTACCATCGGTCGTTACGGTTGTGAAATTCTCTGCTTCCATTCCCCTAGTTGTGTTAATGACGCTAATTTTTACCCGACCTTCCAGCGTTCCAGGAACTTTATAATCTCTTGTGCCTGGCCTTAAAACAATACGATTTTCACCCGGCCATGCAATCGTGTCCTTGTCTTTATTCTTATTTTCGGGAATAACGACTGTATCTTCAACTTTTCGTATATTCAATTTAATCTCAACACGTCTATTTTTAGCGCGATTATTTTCAGAGTCATTTGATGTGAAGGGTTTGGTCTCACCGAAGGATTCATTTTTGACTTTGTTGGGAGGAAGATTTTTTATTATAAAATAATCCATGACTGCAGAAACTCTGCGTTCTGAAAGTCCCTTGTTGTACTCATTTGACCCAATATCGTCCGTATGCCCAAAAAGTGTAATTGAGAAGTCCGTTTGGTTACTGCAAATGCTTACAAGGCTGTCAATAGATTTTATTGACTTTTGGTCGAGCGTTGAACTGTTGTTGGCAAAATAGATTGTTTTTTTAAGCTCTGCTTGTCCAAAGGAAATTATTGGAATCAGAAAAAATAGAATTATTACATAAATTATATTTTTCATCGTCTCTTATTAATTGCACCTAACATCTCGCTTTACGCAACTACTTGCGTAAAGTACTCCAAATCCCCCCGATTGACGAATGTAATTCATACTTTGACCAAGATAGTGAATATCCTCTTTATTACAAAAAGCCACCTGCTTCGTCTCCCCCCTCACTCCAAAACCACCACCTTCCGCATCGCCACCGCGCTTCCCAGTTCAAACTTCACTACATACATCCCCGCAGGAAGCGTCGCCGCATCCATTGTCAGAAAATGCTTTCCAGTGCCCTTGGAGCCTTGCGGCAGCAATCGCACTTCGGCACCCGTGGCATTCTGGATGCGAATGGTCACGTCCATATCCGACGACAAGGCATACGCCATCGTGAGCGCGCCATTCGTGGGATTGGGGTAACACTGCACATGCAAGCCGCCCGCAGCACCAGAGATCACGACAGGGACGCAAAGCACCGGGGATGTTGGCCGAAATCGAGCTTGCTTGAAAGCATCCTCCCCATCATTCCCCTCACATCCGCAAACACCGCCACAACAAAATCGAAGCCACGCTCCCATAAGGCGCATCTTCCTCCACCTTGGTGATCAAGTCCATCCTGAATGCAAATGCTTGGAAAGCACGACTTTTTTCCTGAACTTGGTTTCCTAAAAAGATAGGTTGGAGCAATTGCAGGGAGCCGAAAGCAATCAGATTGGGGTGCCTTCCGAACCTGGTTGCTTAAAGCCCCATGATAGGATCGTGCGATAGCGACTGTTCACCCCCTCACCGTCGCATAGGATTTGTAACTTTGAACAAGATTTGAGAGGCAAATAGAATGAAATTACCGAAGTACCCATTAGCATCTAGCGATAAATTATTGACCTTTGAGTTTATCAGTGAGGGTCCAAAAGGATTGATAAACAAACTTGTTCGCTACCAGCCGACCAACTTGAAAGACGTTTACAATCTTGCGTTTGGGGACAAAGACCACTTGACGGGCGATATAGACGACACCGTAATTTCAAACAACGGGGACAGCGAAAAAGTATTGACAACTGTAGTTGCAACAATTTATGCCTTCACAGACAAATATCCTGATGCTTGGATTTACGCCACAGGCAGTACAAAAGCACGGACACGACTTTACAGAATGGGCATAAGCAAGTTTCTTGCAGAGGTAACAGCCGACTTTGAAATTTTAGGCGAACGAAATGACGATTGGGAAACATTCAGGATAAATGTTGAATATGAAGGATTTTTGGTGAGACGGAAAGAGAAATAATTCGTAGATTTGATCTACTTAAACGGTTACGGAATGAAAATCACGTCAGAGTTAAAAAATCGGAAGATCCCAATTGTGAGGGTCGAAGAGTCATTAAACAAATATGACGACATGGTCTTGTTTCCTGAAAAGTTGGAAAAGGCAAACGAAATGTTGCGAAAAGTAGGTATGCCAAAACAATGGAGAACTGAAAAGCAACACAGCTAACAGTGTATTTGTAAAATACTTGGGGGTATTGCATTGAAAAGGGGAAGTCGATTTTCGAACTTTTCCGCACATTTTGAATATTTCCTTGGAACCTCCCAGCCTTCATAAACAGCCGTTCGCTCAAAAGCAACGATCTCCGCCCCCCATCATTCCCTCAAATCCCCAAACTCCGCCACAACAAAATCGAAGCCACGCTCCGATAAGGCGCCCACTTCTCCGCAGGCCCGACCAATTCCCTTCGTGTCCTATTCTCTACAAGCTCATAATGTTTGATCGTCATCTGCCGCAAGATCAGGTCATCCGGCACAAAGACATGCAACCTCCCAAAAACCGAAAATCAATAGATCCACTTGTCGGAAGTCCTATCCCACGAGTCAAAACCGAATCCCGACCCCCAGTTGATAAGTGAGCATTTGAATCGTAGGCCGATTGGGAAATAGATCATTGAACCGTATGTGGTGGCGCCCATAGCGATAAAGGTAGGTGGTGGAACGAATCTCAGGGCTGATCACAAGGTGTCGAAGATAAATACGAGAGGCGCGAATACCAATCGATAACCCAAAGTCCCGATAGTCATAATTCTCAACGAAGGGTTCCCGTCCTAATCGTGCAACCAATACAGATTCAAAACCATATCTGAAATTGGGACCTACTGTCAAGAACAATTCAATTTTTTCCTTGACCAATACTTGATATTGATAAAACGCATCGATCGAAAGCAACGCGCGTTCAAATGTATCTCCTTTTTTCAGGTTGGAGCCAAAATATTGCATTGTAGAAGCCAGGGCAGAACACCCGATGCCATGCCTCCCATCTAGCATTCTGGAATACTGCATGCCAAAGCCCAAATTCATCCAAGAAAGGAAAGGTCCGGGATACGGTTGTTGCCAAAATGGGCTACCATCAAAATAGCTGCGCATGGAAAGGGAAAGACTCAATGTATTCTTCTTAGTTGAAAGGGGATTTTGTGCCGACAACATCGAAGATTGAGAAAAGGCTACCGCAGCCGTCGAAAGGGCGAGCGAGATGAAGCAGGCGAGTAAGAATAGAACTCTTTTCATGGATCGTGGTTTCCGAAGGATTTGAGCATGCTAATCGACTTGCTACCAAGATACAAACAGGATTGAGGCAATAAACGATGGGTTTGGATTGCTTCTAGGCGATACGCAAAGTTATTGCGATGCCTAAAGAGATTTTTCAGGTTCGCTGACTGCCGTAGATTCGACTAAAGCCCTGGGCATCAATATACGCCGTCGCTTTGCTTCCGGTCCGGGGTTGGTCTCGGGGCAGATTGCTTGCAGACTGCTTGCAGCAACGTTCCAACTACATTCCAGCTTCGGTCAGGGTTCGGTCAGGGGCTAGTCGAGGTCCCTTCCGACTCCCTTCCGGAGCTAGATCTATACCACTTGTCTACCGCTTGTCTGCCACATGTATACCACTTGTACACCACTCTCGCCCCAAACTCTGGGCATCTATTTTTCCCGCAAATCGCCGACCACAGCAACGCCTGCCGATTGCCCAGGCTGAAACCCTACCGCAGCTTCATCACCTTTTTCATTCCCCAAAACCCATCCGCCCTCACCTCCAAAAAGTAGCTGCCATCCGCCAGACCATCCAACGAAAACGCTGTCAGCAAGTCCAATCGCCCGAATGCCATGCTGCGCACCGCCTTGCCACTGATGTCATACAAAACAATGCGACCCGCCGCATCCAAAGGCTGCCCCAGTTGGATGTACAACAAATCCTGCGCGGGGACAGGATAGACCTGGAATCCCAAGTCATGCGAAACGGCCAGAACGATAAAAAGCGCAAGGAAAAGGGTATTGAGTTTCATCATTCGTTGTAGTACTAGCATTTGTCGATCAAAAAAGTATTCTGCAAAATACGAATTTCATGAGATGACTAAGGATTGTGCCGAATACGATTTTTCACGTTGCACCACATAATTTTCCCTAATTTTCATTCGTCATCCACCACAAGGAATGCCGCGCAAAAAACACATCCAAATCCATATCCCCGAGCCAATCCTGTAACCCAATTCCATTCTCCCTAAGATGAAGCACGCGCTACCACTCGTCCTGATTGTCCTCGCACTCACGATCCCCTTCAACCCACTCAAATCACAAGTCTGCGATTTGAACAAAGCCATCCGCAATGCCGAGCCTCAGCAGGTGCAGGCCTGCATCGACGCCAAGGCCGACCTCACGGCCCGCGACGCCAATGACCGCACGCCCCTGCTCATCGCCGTGACCGGCGACGGCGGCACCGTCGTGCCCGAGCGCCAAAAGAAAATCGTGCTCGCCCTGCTCACCGCCGGCGCCGACGTGAATGCCGCTGACGCCAAGGGCTACACTTCCATGCACTACGCCGCCTACCAAGGCACATACGACCTCGTGGCCCTCCTCCTCGAAAAAGGAGCCGATCCTGCGCTCAAAAACCTTGCCGAGGAAACGCCGCTGCTGCTCGCCGCGCGCGGCCCGCTCATGGACGATGGCCGCCTCAAAACCTTTGAGCTGCTGCTCAAAGCCCAGGCCGATGTTCTCGCCGCAGACGCAGAGGGCCGCACGGCCCTGCACCTGCTCTGCGCCCACAAGCCCCGCTTGGAGTCGCCCGAGGCTGCCGACCTTGTCATCTTGCAAATCGCCCAAAAACTGGTCGCCGCAGGCGCCGCCCACGACAGCCAAGACCTCACCAGCAACACCCCCTTTGCCAATGCCATGCGGGTAGGTCATGCCGAGACAGCCCTGTGGCTGCTCGACAAAGGCGCGTCAGCAGTCCCCGCTGCGCTTGCAGATTTCTCGGCCCTGCACCTGACCGTCGAGCGTGAAGACGTGCTCCTCCTAGACCGCCTGCTCAGAGCTGGCATCGACATCAACCAGCCCACCCTCTCCAAAAGACAAGCCGCCGGACTCGCCTTCTTTTACCCCAAAGGCAGCACCCCTGTGGACCTTGCACTCATTTCAGGCCATGAGAGCAAGGATCCAGCCCGCCAAAGGGATTGGAAAAGCCTCGCCAATGTACTCGCCCAACGCGGCGGCATTTCCAAAACCTATCAAGAATACGTGAAGGGATTCACAGTCCTCAAAGGCGACAGCAAACCAGGCAGCTCCAAAATCGCCCCGCGCAGGTGAGGTTGTACCTCGATATCGACGGCGTGATCTTGGGCAAGGGTGGCAAGCTACCCGAACATTTGGAAGAATTTCTGACCTGGGTCACCGCAAATTTTGAAGTCTACTGGCTCACCACGCATTGCAAAGGGGACGCAAGAACCGCACTCCGCTACCTTTCCAGCTACTATCCGCCCCACTTGCTGGCTTTGGTGGAATGCATATAAGCAACCAATTGGGATGCAATGAAAACAGAAGGCATTGACCTAGCGGAGGCTTTTGTATGGTTGGATGATCAGCCCTTCGAATCGGAGAAACAGGTCCTGGCTGCGAATGGTCGGGCCGATTGTTTGCAAATCGTGGACCTGCGACAGCCGTCGGAATTGAAGCGTGTGATGCAGGTATTGGTGGGGAATCTGGGTTGAGGGATATTCGGAAGGATCACCAATTTTCAAAAAAGACTGACCTTGAAATCGAATCGCAAAGTTCTGGTAGGATCTAGGACAACGACATCAATGAATTGAATGGTCGTTGCCTCAATTGCTGTTTTGATCTCGGCCAATCTCTTTGCCGTCAACCTTAGTCATCTTGCGCAAACCCAAAGCGCTTCATTTCATTCAATTTCCCTACTTTCGGCATATGGATCTTCGCACAGATTTTCTCGTCATCGGATCCGGCGTCGCCGGACTGTCATTTGCGCTCAAGGCTGCAAGCCTCGGCAAGGTGCTCATCATCACCAAAAAGACCAAAGAAGAGAGCAATACCAAGTATGCCCAAGGCGGCATCGCGGCTGTGTTCTCCAACATGGACACCTTTGAGTCGCACGTCGCAGACACCCTCGACGCGGGCGACGGCCTGTGCAACGAGGCTGTGGTGCGCATGGTGGTGGAGAATGGGCCCAAACGCGTGCAGGAACTGATCGATTACGGCGCCAAGTTTGACCGCCGCGAAGACGGCACCCTGAGCCTTGGCCGCGAAGGCGGCCACTCAGAGAGCCGCATCCTCCACACCAAAGATGCCACAGGATGGGAGATCGAACGCGCGCTGCTGGAATCAGTCGCGCAACATCCCAACATCACGATGAGCGAGCATTTTTTTGCGGTGGACCTGCTCACGCAGCACCACCTGGGCCGCTACCTGAACCGTGGCACGCCCGGCATCGAATGTTACGGCGTCTATGCCCTCGACGTGAAGGCCCACCAAGTCGTGCGCATCCTTTCCCGCGTGACCATGCTCGCCTCCGGCGGCTGTGGCAACGTCTTCGATGCCACCACCAACCCCAGCGTGACCACTGGCGATGGCATCGCCATGGTCTACCGCGCCATGGGCCGTGTCGCCAACATGGAATTCCAGCAATTTCACCCGACCTCCCTCTACGAGCCCGGTCAGCGGCCTGCATTCCTCATCACCGAGGCCATGCGTGGCGCGGGTGCCATCTTGCGCACCCAATTCAACAAGACGGCCTTCATGGAGAAATACGATTCCCGCAAGGACCTCGCTCCCCGTGACATCGTGGCCCGCGCCATCGACAACGAAATGAAGCTCTCGGGATCAGAATTTGTCTACCTCGACGCCACCCACATCGACCCCGCCGAATTGCATGGCCACTTCCCCAACATCATGGAAAAGTGCCTGAGCAAGGGCATCGACATCACCAAAGACATGATCCCCGTGCGTCCTGCGCAGCACTACACCTGCGGCGGCGTGCTCGTGGACATGGAGGGCCACTCGAGCATCAAGCGCCTGTATGCGCTGGGCGAGGTCACCTGCTCGGGCCTGCACGGCGCCAATCGATTGGCCAGCAACTCCTTGCTCGAAGGCATCGTCTATGCCCACAACATTTTTGAGGCCGTCAAGGACAATTGGCAGCAATACGATTTCCAAGAGGCGATCCCGCAGTGGAATGAGCATGGCGTGGAGCGCACCGAGGAATGGGTACTCATTTCCCACAACTTCCGCGAGGTGCAGTCACTCATGACCAACTTTGTCGGCATCGTGCGCAGCAACCTGCGCTTGGAGCGTGCCGAGCGCCGCATCAAGCTCATCTTTGAGGAAACCGAGGAATTTTACCGCCTCACCAAGGTCTCTCCCGAGCTCTGCGAATTGCGCAACATCATCACTTGCGCCTACCTCACAATCAAATCCGCCAAAATCCGGAAAGAAAGCCGGGGATTGCATTTCACGACGGATTATCCCGAGAAATTGACCCAAGCTTACGATACGGTTTTGTGAGGGGTATATTGCTGATGCCCTTACAGGGCTATTGGCCAGTTCAACAGCCCTGTAAGGGCGCGAGCCACCAGCATAGGGCAAAGCCCTATGCACCCCAGCCGACACGTTATCAACCAGCCCTGCAAGGGCGAAAGCAAAATAGTAATGCTTGAAAGTCACGCCCACAACAGCATGATTGTCCGCGATTTTGAGAAAATAAAAGTGATTTCAATTTGTGTGGATCGTGCTTTTTGGGGCCGCAATTTCGCGGGCAGGTCAGGAGCTCTGTGCCCGCAATTCTAATCCAGAACTAAGGTTTTCGTAAGCAAAAGCCCCCGCATGGATGATATGCGGGGGCTTTTGTTATTGGGGAATGCAGGAGTGACCTATTGCACGACGATCTTCCGCGACAATTTCTGTCCTTCAGACACCACTTGCAGCAAGTAAGTACCCTTGGCCAATGCACTCAGGTCGATGGCTTGTTTCCATTCGCCATAAGGCAAGTCGCCCACGTGGCTCCACACTTGCTTGCCGACAAGGTCGTAAATGCTGACTCCGAGATTGCGGTCACGCTCCAGATTCAATTGCAGCGTGAAGCGTCCATCGTTGGGATTGGGATAGACCGCAACGCCAAGGCCTGTGAGCCCAATGGGTGACACACCTACAAAAATGAAGGGGTAGACCGCCGATTCAGCATCGCAGCCTGCTGCGTTGTTCACGATCACGGTGTAGTTGCCAGTTTGCGTGCCGACATAGCTGCTGGAATTTGCTCCGGGAATCGCCACGCCATTGAAAAACCACTGATAACCAGCGAGGCCGGATGTGGTGCTCATGGTATTGCCCACTTGCGTGATCACGGGCGTGCTCGGCACGGCACTCACCACCACCAATTGGGATGCACTGCCTTCGCAGCCATTGACGTCGGTAGCGGTCACGCTGTAGGTTGTGCTCACGACAGGAGTCACGGTGATGGCAGGTCCTGCAAAGAAGGTATCCCAGAAATAGGTGGCCCCGCCTGATGCCGTGAGCGTAGTGCTATCGCCAATACAGAGCGAGTCAGACCCAGTGATAATCGGCACGGGCAATGCATTCACGACCACATCGATGCTTGCATCGTTGTTGCAGCCGTTGCCATCGGTGCCAGTCAGCACATAAGTCGTGGTGGCGGATGGTGTCACCGAGATCAATGCGGTAAGGTCACCGGTGCTCCACAGGTAGGTGGATGCCCCAGCTCCCGTCAACAGCGTGCTGTCGCCGGCGCAGAGTGTGTCATTGCCCGTGATGGTCACGGTGGGCAGGGCATTCACCTCCACGGTGATGGAGCCGCTTGCAACACAGCTATTGGCATCGGTCACCGATACCGAATAGATTGTCTGCGTGCTCGGGGCCACGTTGATGAGGGCGGTGAGGTCGCCTGTGCTCCAGCTATAGCCGCTGCCGCCACTCGCCAAGAGTGCGGTGGTGTCGCCGTCACATATCGTGTCGGTGCCCGTGATCGCGACGATCGGAAGTGGGTTTACAACGATCTGTACAGAGTCGCTCGCTACGCAGCCATTGGCATCTATCCCGAGGACATCATAAAAGGTGGTGAGACCAGGATTCAAATCGACCAGCGCTGTCGTCGGGCCATGGCCCCAAGCGTAGGACAGTGCTCCAGCGACCGTGATCTGCGTGGTATCGCCAGTGCAAATCGTGTCAATGCCGCTAAATGTCAAGATCGGCAGCGGATTGACGGTCACAGGTACCGTGCGGCTGTTTTGGCAGGTATTGCCATCGGTGACGGTGACGACATAGTTGGTGGTGATGGTAGGTGACACGCTATTCGCAGCGGTGGCGGGTCCATTGCTCCAAACGTAACCTGTGCCACCGCCAGCGGTGATCAGGGTCGTCTCACCTACACAGATGACGGTGTCACCCGTGATCGAAACCACCGGAAGTGGATTTACAGTCACCGTTTTGACCTCGGTGTCGATGCAGTTGAAGCTATTGGTCGCTGTGACCGTATAGGTTGTCGTGACGGTCGGGGCGACCGTATTGGAGGCGACAATGGGGCCGTTGCTCCAGACATAGCTGCTGCCGCCGCCTGCAAGCAGCGTCGTCGACTGCCCGATACAGATTGCACTGCTACCTGTGATTGTCGCCACAGGCAATGGATTGACCACGACCTGCACAGTCGATGTGCCTGTGCAACCTACGCCATTGGTACCAACACACGTATAGGTGATCGTGGAGGCAGGCGTCGCGGTCACCGTGCTGCCCGTCGTGCCCGACAAGCCCGTTGCCGGTGACCACGCATAGGTGGAGGCACCCGAAGCTGTCAAGCTCGTGGACAAGCCAGCACAAAGTTGTACTGGTCCCGGAGGTGTGAGTGCGACGACGACTTGCGCAGGATTGGTGAGCGTAGTCGTTACGTTCACGGTCGAGCTGCCACCATCGATCACGGTGACGGTATAGGTGCCAGCACCGATAGCGGAGATGTCTTGTGTCGTCGCGCCATTGCTCCAAGTATAGCCGTAACCTGTGCCCGAGCTAAAGCAGCCCCAGTTGGTTTGCGGCACAGTGCCGTAGGCGGTGCCATTGACGCGGGCGCCATGCCGGCCATTGCCTGAGCGATCAAAGATAAAACTGCCCGAACCTTCGTTCATGCTGTAATAAGCGACCAAGTTTGCCCAGTTGGGATGGGAGCTGTTCACGCTCATGCAACCTGAAAAATTGGCAGTGACAGTGGCAGGCGAAAGCACAGTATTCCAGATGCGGGCTTCGTCGATCTGCCCGTCAAAGTGCTGCGATGTCACCAGGCCCGCAGCATTGTCCCATTCCTGACCCATACTGAAGAGCTCGTTGGCGACGGGGATCCAGTTGGCATTGGTGGTCACCTGCTTCCGCAGGATGCCGTTGACATACATGCTCATCACGTTGGCGGATGAGATGGTCACGACGACGTGGTGCCAGGCACCGCGTGGCGAAGTGCTATTTTGAAATTGGTTTCCAAGGTTGTCGTCGAAGTAGACAAACTGTTGGAAGGCCGCATTGTAGCCTACAAAAAATCGATTGAAAGTGCCGACTTGGTTGTTGAAGGCAAAAAACAATCCGTCCCCTGTCGTCCAGGTCGCTCTTGGCTTCACCCAAGCCTCGACGCTAATGCCGCCCGTGTAACCAGCTCCAGTCACTGCATTGGCTGCCGTGTAGTCAAAAATAGCTGGATTGTTGTCGAGGCAAATGTTTTGATGGCCGCCTGCAGGTGTGAGATTGGCAGAACCGTTGGTGCCATTGAAACAGATTGGATTGGTGGGCACGATGCCACCCGACAAGGTCGGGCTCACCATCACCAAGGTCGTGGCGGTGTCGGTGCAGGTGCCATTGGTGTTGATGAGGCGAATCGTGCGCAACCCCGGAACGCTGAAGGTATAGGAGGGACTCACAGCTGTCGAGAACAAAGTCCCATTGTCTGACCATGCATTCCCCACGATCACACCCGTGCTGGTATTGGTGAATGTGACCGACTGGCCTTGATTGACATACACCGATGTTGCGGTGAATGCAGCATTGATAGGGCACTGAGCTTGCAACGTACCGAAGCAAAATCCAGAAAAAAGCAAAAGCAACAAGCTCCCGTGCAAACGGGCAAAAATCGTTGTGGATATTTTTGTATTCATGAAAGTCGTATAATTTTTCCGATGGTGCGCAGTTCTTGCGCTGTGGATAGAGACGCTAGCCAAATTCATTCCAAAAACAAATTCGATGAAGTGTGCGGTTTAAAAAGAATTTTGGACAAGCCTAAGTAAATATAAAGATTCTGTAACAAATTGGCATACAAGTTTGACGGCTTTGCCTCTTTCTTCGACCAAATCCACCTGGACTTGGTCCAATGAATTTGATATTTGAAAAAAATGGATCTCAATCTACACGGCCGACGGGCCATGGTCTGTGGCAGTACCCAAGGCATCGGCCGCGCCACGGCTGAGGAACTTGCTCGCCTCGGCGCCCAAGTGATCTTGGTCGCACGCGACGAAACCAAACTAAAGGCCGTCTGCGCGGCATTGCCGACGCCTAATGCACAGGCACATCAATACCTCGTCGCCGACTTCAGCCACCCCGCACAATTGCGCGAGGCGCTGGCAGCCTTCACGTCAGCCCATGCGGAACCCATTCACATCCTTGTCAACAATACTGGCGGCCCGGCGGGCGGGGCGACCTTCGCCGCTGACATCGAGGAATTCAGGGCAGCATTCAACCAGCACCTGGTTTGCAACCACCTGCTCGTGCAGTCCTGCCTCGAAGGCATGAAAGCTGCCGGCTATGGGCGCATCATCAATGTGATCAGCACATCGGTGAAGCAGCCTCTCGACGGCTTGGGCGTCTCCAACACCATCAGGGGCGCAGTCGCCAACTGGGCCAAAAGCCTCGCCAACGAGCTCGGTCAGTTTGGCATCACTGTCAACAATGTCTTGCCCGGCGCCACTGAAACAGAGCGCCTGCAGGCCATCCTCGATGCAAAAGTTCAAAAGACGGGCATCTCTCCAGACGAGGCTGCAAGCCAAATGCTCTCCGCAATCCCAGCCAAGCGCTTTGCCCAACCCGAGGAAATCGCCTACGCGATCGCCTTTTTGGCATCCCCATCGGCGAATTACATCAACGGCATCAACCTGCCTGTCGACGGAGGCCGCACCAAAAGTCTCTGATCGATCACAAGTTTTCCGATGATGGTCGTCCTTGTCAGATTCGCCTTCCATGAAAATCACTAAATTCGCGGCATGAAGCGCATACTGCCTCACTTCCTGTTGCTTGCCCTCCTGCTGTGCTTTGCAGCATGCGGTATCAATTCGTCACGACCAGAGGATTTGAAGCCTGTGTTGCCTGCGAGCATGTTTGTGGAACATGAAGGGAGCTTTTGCGACCACTCGAGCCACGACAAATTTGCGGTAGGCTACTATGGTACACATCCGCTCGACACCTTGGTATACCTCTACATTGTCTGCCACCAAAAAGATACGATCTACCGCGCCGAGTATCCTGCCGATTGGTTTTTGGAGAATGCGGCAACGGGCAACGACTCGGCTCAAGTCGCCCAAGTGCATGCCAAGATGCGTGCCCTCGCAGAGGGCAAACTCATGCCACCCAGAGATTCATTTGACTTGACTGCGGCTGGTGAGCAACCCTTGTTTGGCATCGACCTGCCTGGGCATTTGCAAACCGTTCTGTATTACTCTGCCGCCGACCACCATGTCCATACCTTGGAATGAGCGGCTGGGCATCGACCGCAAAGGATCAGCGCATTTATCATCATTCATTGGCTTTGCGCGACCAATTGGAAGCCGTTTAGCGAGAAAAGAAACATGAAAAAGCTTCAAAACTACATCGGCGGCGAAATGCTGGATCCCCTCGGCGGGCTCTGGCTCGACAATATCGAGCCTGCGACGGGTTTGGTGTATTCCTTGATTCCAGATTCAGATGAACGCGATGTATCGATGGCGGTCGAGGCGGCTGCCGAAGCTTTTCCAGCCTGGTCGCGCATGAGCATCGATGCCCGCTCGGCCATCTTGCACCGCATCGCCGATCTTATCGATGCCCGCTTGGAGGAATTTGCCATCGCAGAGTCGATCGACAACGGCAAGCCGATTTCGTTGTCGCGCGACATGGACATCCCGCGCGGCTCTGCCAATTTTCGCTACTTCGCCCAAGCCATCACCCAATTTCATTCGGAGACTTATGACATGGGCGACCGCGGCTTCAACTATACCTTGCGCCGTCCGCTGGGCGTTGCCGGCTGCATCTCGCCTTGGAATCTGCCGCTCTACCTCTTCAGTTGGAAAATCGCCCCAGCACTTGCGTCGGGGAATACGGTGGTGGCCAAGCCATCTGAGATCACACCCATGACCGCCTACCTGCTCTCGCAGGTGTGCATCGACGCGGGCCTGCCAGCAGGCGTGCTCAACATTGTGCATGGGCTCGGGGGCAAGACGGGTGCAGCCATCGTCGCGCACCCGCAAGTGCCCATGATCTCATTTACCGGCGGCACGGTCACCGGCAAACGCATTTCGGAGGTCGCTGCGCCGATGTTCAAGAAGCTGTCCCTGGAACTCGGCGGCAAAAATCCCAATGTCATTTTTGCGGATTGCGACTACGAGGCCACGCTCGCCACGAGCGTGCGCTCTTCGTTTGCCAACCAAGGACAGATCTGCCTCTGCGGCTCCCGCATCTATGTCGAGCGCTCGCTCTACGACCGCTTCCTCACCGACTTTGTGGCGCGTGTCCAGGCGCTCAAAATCGGCGACCCGATGGAGGCCGAAACGCAGATCGGCGCGATCGTCTCCAAAGACCAATTTGAAAAGGACCTTTCCTATATTCAGCTCGCGGTCGACGAGGGGGGCACGATCGTCTGCGGCGGCAGACCCGCCGCTGCCCCCAACGAACGCTGCCAAGATGGCTGGTTTCTGGAGCCGACGGTGATCACAGGTTTGGCACCGCATTGCCGCACCAATCAGGAAGAAATCTTCGGGCCGGTGGTGACAATCTGGCCCTTTGACACCGAGGAGGAGGCCATCGCCTACGCCAACGGCACGACCTACGGTCTGGCAGCCTCCCTGCACACGAGCGACCTCAAGCGGGCGCACCGCGTAGCTGCAGCCCTCGAAACGGGCATCGTCTGGGTAAACAGCTGGCTGGTGCGCGACCTGCGCACGCCCTTTGGTGGCATGAAAGCCTCGGGCGTAGGCCGCGAAGGCGGCATGGAAGCCCTGCATTTCTTTACCGAAGCCAAGAATGTGTTTATTGCTTTGTGAGGGATGAGTTTTCCGAAAATCCCGATCGTAGCGATCAACGATACTTTACAAATGCTTCATGTATCCGTTTTCTCGACAGGATAATTGGTAGATCATCGCCTCAGAACGAAGAGTAACTAAGTCAGTAACTAAGTGAGTGACTAAGTGAGTGACTAAGTCAGTAAATAAGTGAGTGACTAAGTCAGTAACTAAGCCAGTGACCAAGTCAGCCAAACAAGAGCCTCCAAAAGCCCTGCATCCAAGCTACATGTACACTCGTCGACAATTCTAGACAGTCCGTCTATTCATCCATTTGGCTACGGAAAAACCCCGTAATTTTGTGGGGTAAAATGATGTATAGCAGGGAAATATTGGGTTGGCGAGAAATGCGGTACGTCTGTGCCTTGGTATGGATCAGCTTTGCTTGTTCCGAGATACTTTTCGCGCAGTCGCCCAATCCATTCCAGCCATTTTCCACCGAATGGTCCGCTCCCAATGAAACGCGACTTGCCTCTGGCGCACCTGGCCCTGCCTACTGGCAACAACGTGCCGACTACAAGATCAGCGTGGTGCTCGATGATACGCGTCAACGGCTTGTCGGCGAGGAAACGGTCACTTACCACAACAATAGCCCCCACATGCTGCGCTACGTGTGGATGCAACTGGATCAAAATCTGCGCAAGCCCGACGCCATGACGCGCCAAACCGAGTCGGGCCGCGCGTACAGCAATGCCAATCAATTCGACCGCCATTTCGTGCAAGAACCGACCTTTTTGGGAGGTTTTGAGGAACTGGAAGTCTCCTGCCAAGATCAACCCGTGCAGCATACCTTGGTGGAAACCAATATGCGCCTCGATTTACCGCAGCCCCTCGGCCCGGGCGACTCGGTCGTGTTGCACATCAAATGGAGCTACCTGATCAATGATGCGCGCCTCGAAGGCCGCAGCGGATTCGAGTATTTTCCGGAAGACGGCAACCACATCTATGAAATTGCCCAATTCTATCCCCGCATGTGTTTGTATGACGACGTAAAGGGATGGGAGAACAAGCCTTTCTACGGCCCTGCCGAATTTGGACTTGAGTTCGGCGACTTTGACCTCACGATCAATGTTCCTGAGGACCATATCGTGAACGCTACGGGTGTGCTGACGAACCCCGAGGCTGTGCTGACCAATGAGCAGCAACGTCGATTGGCGATGCTGGCCTCCAAGCCCGGTGTGCCGCAATTTATCGTGAAGCCAGAGGAGGCTAGGCTGGCCCAAAAAACGAAAGCAAAAGGCCGCAAAGTCTGGAACTTCCAAGCCCGCAATGTGCGTGATGTCGCTTTTGCGAGCTCGCGCAAATTTATTTGGGATGCTGCCGAGACGACCGTAGGCAACCAAAAGGTGCGGGCCCAGTCTTTTTATCCGAATGAGGGGATGCCGCTTTGGGACAAGTATGCCACGCACGTCATCATCCACACCCTCAAGACTTATTCGCAGCTCACACTCGACTATCCGTTTCCGGTGGCATCGGCAGTGAATGGCCCTGTTTGGGGCATGGAATACCCGATGGTTGCCTTTTGCGGCGGTCGCCCGACCTCGTCGGGCTATTACTCCCGGCAGGCTAAGTACTTGATGATCGGCGTGATCATCCACGAGGTCGGCCACAATTATTTCCCGATGATCGTGAACAGCGACGAGCGGCGCTGGGCTTGGATGGACGAGGGCCTTAACTCATTTTGCCAGATCATCGCCGAGCAAACCTTTGAGCGGGGCTTCCCTTTGCGGCGTGGCTCAGCCGACAACATCGCCGACATGATGCTCACGAGTGACCATCAACCCATTATGACCAACCCCGAATCACTGCGCGACAACGGGGCGATCAGCTATGAAAAAACGGCCATCGGCCTGAATATCTTGCGCAATGACGTGATGGGGCCGGCCGTCTTTGACATGGCCTTCAAAGAGTATGTGCTGCGCTGGGCTTTCAAGCATCCCGAACCAGCCGATTTTTTCCGGACGATGGAAGACGCTTCTGGCTACGCCCTGAGCTGGTTTTGGCGCACTTGGTTTTACGAGGCCCAGCAAATGGAAATGAGCATCGGCCGCGTGAAGCATTTTCTTGTGAACAAAAGCCGCGCCGTCAATGGCTATATCGATCCCCATCTGTCCCCAAGACGGCCCAAGGTTACCGAGGTCTGCTATGTAGATGGATGGCCCGAACTGAAAGACCGTTACAGCGAGCAAGAAGGTACAAGTGGCGAGGCGAGCGAGGAGATTGTACAGGACATGATGCGCAATGCACAGCCCCAACTCGATACTGTGAAAGCCTACCATGTCTATCAAGTGAGTGTCGACCGCAAAGGCGGTTGTATTTTACCGGTGCAATTGGAGGCGATCTATGCCGATGGAAGCCGGCAACGCTACAGCCTACCCGCAGAGATTTGGATGACGGGCATGGGCAGCTTCATCAAGGAAATCTATTCCGAAAAGACCATTTTGGGTTTTGTGCTCGACCCCGAGCACCATGTGCCCGACGTGGACCGGAGCAACGACTTCTTTCCCAGGGAAGAGGGCGGAAGGCAAATCGAAACCGCTGATTTGCGCAAGTGAGCAGGCATCCTCCTGAATTATGCTTAACATTGGTCCTGCTTCAAGAAACATGAAAAAATACTGCTGGATATGGATGCCTTTCCTGTTGTTGCTCAGTGCCTGCGATGCGCCCACGCCCGAACAGTCGACGTCCACCAATGTGCCAGAGGTCATCAAAGATGTCCCCAAGCCGCAGCCAGTCAAAATCTCTGAATTTGAGCAAGAATTCCGCGACTCAGGGCTGGTAGACCTAGAGGAATTCATCCCCGGCATTCGCATCGACCTCAAGTACTCGACCCGCGACAATTTCGTGCATGCCGACGTCTATGGCGACCTTACAAAATGCTTCATGCGCAAGGAAGCCGCCGAGAAACTCAAAAAAGCACAAGAATTCCTGCAAGCCGAGCGGCCCGGCTACTCGCTGCTGGTCTTTGATGGGGTCAGGCCTTTTCGTGTGCAGCAATTGATGTGGGATTCGCTCAAGATCCCCAACAAACGCAATTACCTCGCCTCACCAGCCGAGGGTTCCGTACACAACTATGGATGCGCCGTAGACTTGAGCGTCGCCGACAGCGTGGGCAAGGAGCTCGATATGGGTACACCTTTTGATTTTTTTGGGGAATTGGCGCAACCCAAGTTTGAGGGCACTATGCTGGCCAACGGCAAACTGACCAAGGAACAACATGCCAACAGGCTGTTGCTGCGCCGCGTCATGAAAAAAGCAGGCTTTTTTGACATTCACACCGAATGGTGGCACTTCAATGCATTCGGCAGCAGCACCGTGAAGTGGAAATTCACCCGTCTCCCCTGATCAAGCCTTGGGCTTGAGCAAGAAATTCAAGAAAAATTGCATCGTGTCATTGGAGGGCGCAGGACCGTCTGGACCGTCGATGTTGTATTTTTCCTTGAGGCGCAAGCTGAAGGATGCATAGACTGAAATGCGTGCTGCACCCTGGTCGTCGAGCACAGGCTCCATCTGCGCGGTGACATCGACGGGCGTCTTGATGCCCATGAACTCGAGCTCGCCGCGCAGTGCAAACTGCGTGAGTGTGCCAAAAGCAAGCTTGGGCTGCTCCATGCTCAGCATTTTCGCGAAGGTGAAATAGGCCTTTGGATGCTCGACCATGGCGATCATGGTCGACACGTGGGCATCAAGCTCTGGGTCACCCATTGTGAGCGAATTCGTCTCGATGCCAAATTTGCCGATCGTGTTGTCGACGCTGGGTCCTTCAGAAAATTGCAATTCGCCAAAGAGGACGTGGACCTCGCCGGCATAGTTGTCGACGGGGGCGAGAAAGCTGAAATTGAGCAAGGGCGTGCCCGGCTCGATCGGTCCGGCAACTTCCCATTTTGTGCCGAGTTGCACATTGGCGACTGGGCTTGCGGCTGCGCCTACTGGAGCCTTGGGCAGCGACAGCCCGTAGGCTTCCCAAGTCGGGGCAGCGGTTTTCTCCGTCACGGGCACCATGCCATCACCACGCGTCGTACTGGCCAATTGGGCAAAAATTTCGGTTTGCAAGACCTTGCCAGCCTCTTCCAAAACCTTTTGCCAAGCGGCAAAGGTGCCTTCGAAGGGCTTGTCGAAGCGCTTCATGATCGGCTCGATGCAATTGAATTGCGAATACATCTCGGCACTGAGGAAAAATTTGCCATCTGTGCCGTGATAGGGATAAAGTGCGAGGTACATGGCGCGGTCGCTGCGGACGGCGCTGTACAGCGGCTGAAAGGTCGCGAGATCAGCGCCTTTTGCGAGGGCGAGCAGGGCAGCTTTGTGAAAAGCGTCTTGGTCAAATCCCGGAGGGATCACGCCGTCCAATGGCGTGAGCTTGATTGGCGAATAGACCAAGGCGCGCTCTTTGCGCCAGGTGAGGACGTCGTGCTTTTCGTTGGTGGCGACGGGCTGCGGCATGCGGCTCACGGTGCGTATGAAGGTCTTGATCTTGTCGATGTTGTGGTAGCGACCAATGAATATGGAACGACCCAGATGGTTTTGAAAAAAGATCGACGGAGTGGACCTCACTTCAGCTGGCGCGCCTTTGGCGATGTTTTTTTCGATGACCGATACGCCCTGCGTCTTGGCCATTTCCTTGATCTGTGGCAGGTATTTTTCTTTGAAATCCTTTTCGACGGGGTTTTTCAGATCACCTTGAAAAATGATCAATTCGCCCCCACCCGCAAAAGCGCGGCTGGAAACCAAAAGGCATACTGTGAAGAGGGCGAAGGCCCGAAACAGATTCATCCGACTGTACATTTTCATCTTCAATAGACGCGACTTGCTGCCGCTTCCACATAAACGTGTAGCTACATGTAATGTTTTGTATCTCCCGCAATTCCCATCTGCGGCTCAGGTGTCAGTTTTCACATCATCCCAGTCTTGATTGAAGTAGCTGATCAACCAATTCAGGGCATAGTGGCGCTCATACACGACGCCGGGTTCGAGCCCATCGGGTGTGGGCATGCGCTTGAGTCTCGCATCCACCACCACCCAATCCAGTCGGTAGATCAGGTCGTTTTGGTCCAAAATTTCTGCTGCAGAGCGCATTTTGGCTCCGGCAACAAAGCCTGCATAACTCCCACTCTCCCTGATGATCGTGACCGAGCCCGGCACATCACATATACTCGATGGATATTCCAGGCGTGGCTGATAACCCAAAGCCCACAGCAAGGTCGCCAAGGACTCATAACGCCAACAGAAATTGATGCGGTCCTGTTGCGTTGGTTCGGGATTGAGAATGAATGCGTGCTCCTGCGGGCTCAGAAATGGCTCGATCCCATAGTCTGCCATCACGCTGTGCACGATTTCATCCTCCAAACCCTCGCCTTTCACGGCCACGAGCATGACAGCGAGCGCCCGCTGCGCGACCTGTTCTAGCGTGCGAATCTTCGCATCGGTCACCGCCTCGATTTGGGGAAGCGTGCTGTTGATGGGCAAGTTGTGTCGCTTGAGGATTTCCTCTGAGCGCAGCTTGCGCACGCGACCCTCCTCGGTGGTAGGACGGTGCTGATCGAGCAATTCTGAATCAACCACGACATCCAAATCACCCACCCCCGATTTGCCTTCAAAATCCATGACGAGGTGGCCCTTTTTGTTGAGCATCTTGCTGCCTTCCCAAAAAATCACAGCATCGAGGGCATCGGCCACTTCAAAAACCACATCCTCGAGCCCGCGCAAGCCCTTGGGCGCTTGCACCTCGATGGCCTGACGGCTTGTGGCGATCTTGGTCATGAGCTTGGCATGCAACTCAGCATTTTCAGGATGCACGGATGTATAGACGTGCTTGAGACGCTTTTGCACTTCTTGCAATTGCGCCGTCGTGAGCGTCGCAAAGGTGACTTGGGTCATCAAAAAGAGCTTGCGACGGCTCAGCAAGATTTGCGTCCATGCATTCGGCTCGCCTTGCACTTGCATGGCTTTGTCGCCAAATCGGTCTTGCAGGCGCGCAACCACGCTGGCAAGGTCCACGGAATTGCTCAGGATTACACAACTTTCTTTGGCCATGTCAGTGCTTCAAGATTTGCGTTTCGATTTTGGTGGCATGCGCGTGGTGAATGAGCAATTGTTCAGCGTCTGCCATCGCATCCGCCAAACCTTTCATTCCCCCAAAAGCATAAAAAATCATCAAAAAATTGGTGGTTTCTGGCCTCACCATCGTGCGCTCTGAGTCACTCGTCGGTGTGCCAAACGCACCTTGCGCATCCCTAAAGACGGGAAAAAACTCAATATTCAGGTCGCCCCGGCCGATGGAGGTGTAGGGTTCATCCGCCCGCCCGATGCCCAGCGTCATGGCACCATCGATGCGGTCGGCATCCCAGCCGCCGATCGAATAGCCATGGCGAATGGACGCGAGGTTGAGTAAATCGACGACGTTGCTCACTTGGTAGAGCCCCTTGCCCTGCAAGACGCGGCGCATGAGGGCCTCCGCACTCGGGCGGTAGCGACTCGGCTCCTTGCCCAAGGCCTTGTAGGCATTGCGCGTGTCGGCGATGGCGGTGTTTTGGTGGATGTGCTCCACGGTCATGTGCCCAGCCATTTCGCGGCAGCGCGCATCGATCAATGCCAGCAAGTTCGCAGCGCTGTCGTGCACCTCGATCTGGCACTGGATGCAGCCAAGATGCAGGTCGGAGCAGGCCAGGCGCATTTCGGGAGAAATGGAAATCGTGTGCATGCTCATTTGCGGTTTTCCTTTCCGTTTTTGTCGAGGTAGAATAGTTCGCCGGTCTCCAGATCGCGCACGGGGGCGCCGTGGTCGTCCATGAAAACATAGTCGTAGGACGTGCCATATTTCAGGGGAATGACTTCTTTGCCTTGGTGATCGATGAAGCCATATTTGCCCTTTTTGCCGACCCAGGCCAAGCCATTTTTGAAGCCGCAGGCCCAGTCATATTTGAGCGGGACCACGACCTTGCCGGTCGTGTCGGCAAATCCATACTTTTCCAATTGCTCCACGACCACGAGGCCCTCTGAAAAATTGTCCCAAATGTCGTTGTGGGTTTCGCCGACCTTCTGGCCTTGACGGTTGTAGATGAACCAGGTGTTGGCGGCCGGGGTGATGCCCTTGCTGCCGAGCAGGTAGGGATCGTAGGCCGCGCAGCCGACATAGCCGCCCTCAAAGGTGCCACTGATGCGTGCAAACTGAAAGGGGATCACGACATTGCCGGCTGTGTCGACCACGCCATATTTGTTTTCGCCGATGGCATTGTCTTGGATGCCGACGCCGAGTCCGTCGACGAGCGGAAAGAGCTCTTGGTACTTGCCCTTGCCGACGGGCTTGCCGGCTCGGTCGATCAGGCTCCAGTATTTCTGGCCGACGGGTTTCACGGGCGCGACGCCATGGGCGAAGGGGAAGACCTCTTCAAAGGCGAAGGCCGTGACGGCATTGCCCTTGGTGTCGATGAAGCCCATCTGTTTGCCTTGCCTGATCGGCAGGCGGTCTTGCGTGCAGGTGTGGCTGCGCACCTCTTGCACACGACCTTGGTCGATGCGCTTGCCGTCGCTGTTGACCAAGGCGAAGCCAGCCGTTTGCTGAAAGGCGAAGACGCCGCAGCCGCATGATTTGATTTCGTTTTGGAGCTTGGCGGGTACGACCTCGCGGCCGAGCTTGTTGATGAGGCCGTAGCCTTCGCCTGTCTTGACGATGGTGAGGCCGCCCTCCATGAAAGGCGCTGCGGTCTCGTAGCGGGCAGGGATCACGACGGCACCTGTGCTGTCAGTGTATCCCCAGAGGCCGTTTTCGCGGTAGGGAATGAGCAGCATCTTGGCCATCGCGGCCTCCTCGGCAGCGGTGATGAGCGGCTTGGTGGTGTCCACACCGATGAGCGGCTCCATCGGAAGCGCTTGGCCGTCTGCTGTCGATTGCTCCTCGCTGCCGCAGGCAGCGACGCATAAAAGAGCGCCAGCAATGAATGCCAGCAAAGTGGAGCGCATTTTCATGCCGCAAAAATAGGGGTTTTGGTGGGAATGGCGGGGCGAATCGGGAGTTGTGGAGGCTATTCGGCGGGGGCTCTTTTATGAAACAACTTTATTTTTCGATAAGCTCTTCCATCCGTCGCCGTTGAATCCAAAAATAGAAGTTCCCAAAAGCGCATTGTCAGTCCAAATCACTTCGCATTGAGCAGCCATCTCCTTGTCTCTTCCATCGCCTCACGATGACTTTTTATTTGGCCATGCTTGTAATTTTCACATGCTGCCTCAATCCTCGAATTCTGTTCTTGTGACAAGACATATCCCTCTTGGAAATTTCCTCGCAAGATCAATTCGAGAATTTCCTGCAAGAGTGCTTCATTCTCCAGACCTTGTACAGCATTGACCACCTCGTTTTTCAGATCAATCATTGGATTTTCCTTTGCCTAAAATTGCTAAAAAAGTTCCTCAGTTTTGGGTTTTTAGAACAAATTTAAGCAACCACCGCCCATCCAAATATTCCTAATTTCCCGCCGCCGAGCATATGCTCGGCTGAATAGCCCATGAATCTCCCCATCCCATTCCACCTCATCGATTGGTCACAGCTTGCTGCCACCACAAGTCCAGGCGAACAAGGCACTGCCAGCTCGCAATGCATGCAATTTCCCGGCCTGCGCTTGCGCATCGTCACCTACCATCCCGGCTATTTGGCCGACCATTGGTGTCAAAAAGGGCATGTGGTGCATTGCCTCGGCGGCAGCGTCGAAACCCAAATGGAAGGCGGAGAATCGCATCAGCTTCAAGCAGGGATGACCTATGTCGTGAGCGATGCGATGAGCTCTCACCGCTCCTACGCGCAAGACGGCGCGCAACTGCTCATCATCGACGGAGACTTCCTGTCGGCCGAGTAAGGTTGAGCGAAAGAAATCTACATTTTCATTGTAGCATCAGCGCTCACCAAATCCCGGGCAGCAAACGCCAACGCACCTGCGCTTGGTAAGCGACATAATTTTGGTCGTGCACGAGCAAAGCCTCCTCCTGCCGAATGCGAAGCACCAAGAGCGGCAGCAAGGCTGCCAGGCAAAGCCAGCCCCACACATTTGCGCCAGCGAAGGCGCAGGCGCAGGCCATCACGTACTCGCCCAAGTAGGCGGGGTGGCGCAGGAGCCTATAGGCACCTGCACGCACGATGCCGCGTCGTGCAGGCAAGATGGCAAAGCTGCGCCGAAGGCTCCAAAAACAAAACAAGACCCACAAAACCGCAACTGCAAAGATCCATTTGCTGCCGAGCGGCCACGCCTCCAAGGGCGAGGCCGAACGAAACATGATCCCCGAAATCAGGAAAGAAGGCAAGGCTGCGAGCATCGCACGCGTATCGCCCTGCTCATCCGCCCGAGGCCGCAACAGGATCAAAAGCCCCACTGTCAGTTGTAATACCGCCAAACTGAGCCGCACAGGAATGAGTGCTGACAGATCAGCCGCCGAACTGATCGTGCCTGCGACGGCCCAACCCATTAGGCTCAAGCCCAACAATATGTCGGGCAATTTTTCATTCTTAAGAAATCCTGCGGACCTCAATACAGCCAGAATCCCCAGTTAAAAATGGCGCTCAAGAGATTCACGACCACGAGGATGCCGATATACCAGACAAAACGTGGCACTCCTCCCCCACCCGATGACTCCTCAGGAGCTGAGGCTTGGGTGCGTTGTGTATAGGCTTGGTTTACAATGCGCATCACCGTCGCTACTTGTTCGGCATCGAGGCCTCGGTTCATGAGACTCTGCTCGATTTGGTAATCGGGCATGTTTTTTTGCTTGCATTCGTAAGCAAAACGGAAGATTTCCCGCACCTCGGGTGAGGAATTGGGGTCGCCATAATTGGGGCCTGAATTGCCGCCACCTTCGCCAGGTTTATTGATATCGATAGCCATGGTAATTGCCGATCGTTTTTGGTAATGCCGTAGCCAACTTGACTACAAGGATGAAGATAGTAGTTTTTGGAATGCGAAGCTTTGAGGGCAAACAAATTTCCCAATCAGCCGGGGTGACCGCGGTACTCGATCCTACCCGGCGCGACCGACATGGGCGTCGCGTCGGGATGCAGCACCTTGCCGATATTGCTGCTCACGATCTTGATGGCGATGGCGAGGAGAATAATGCCAAATACGCGCCTGAAGATGGCGATGCCGCTCGGCCCGAGCAGACGCTCGATGAGGTGGGTCGTCTTGAGGACGATGTACACAAAGACGAGATTGACCAAGACGCTCACCAAGATGTCAGCGGTGGTGAAGTCGGCTTTGAGGGAGACGAGCGTCGTGAGTGTGCCTGCGCCAGCAATCAAGGGGAATGCAAGCGGCACGATTGCACCCGTGAGCGGATTGCTGTGCTGCTTGAAAAACTCGCGGTCGAGCACCATTTCCATGGCCACGATAAAGATCACGACGGCACCGGCGATCGCAAAGGAAGAGATGTCGATGCCGATCAAGTTGAGGAGTTGATCTCCAATGAAAAAGAAACCCACCATGATGCCGCCCGAAACGAGGGTGGCTTTGAATGCGGGGATGTCGCCGATCTTGCCGCGCAAATCGATAATGGTGGGGATGCTGCCCAAAATGTCGATCACCGCAAAGAGCGTGAGCGAGATGGTGACGATATTGGTGAAATGAAACATGACGCTTTGACTTGAATAATCGGGTGCAAAGCTAATCCTGTTGATTTTGAGCCACAAGTGAGGCCGCCGAGGCAGAGGTCATCGCATAGACCTGCGGCCCCGCGCTTCGGGGTTTAAATTGGATAGGCCATGAAACGGCCTTGGAAAAAATATGAAAATATTTTTTGCTCAGACGCTCGGTGCTGGCGAGACGGCCTCTCCCTGCCAGCCCGCACGTTTGTGCGCGCCATCGCAAAAGGGCTTTTTCTCAGACAATCCGCAGCGGCAAAGCGAGCATTTTTCGGTTTCCATGATCAGGTTGCCCTCGAGGTCCACGATGCGCACCTTGCCTGCGATGCGGGCCGAACCATTGGGCACGATCGTGATCACGACGGATGCAGGCTCCTCAGGTTCGGGGGCTACGTCGACAGCGTTTTTCAATTCGTAGGTGAGCGCCCCGCTCGGGCATTTTTTCACGAGGCCGATGATGTTGTCGGTCGAGTCGCCGTTCACGTCGATCCAGCGCTGTTTTTTGATGTCAAATACGGTCGGCAAGTCCTTGATGCAGACGGCAGAATGCATGCAGACATTGGGATTGAACCGCACCGTGATTTGGTCGTTGCTGTATTCCTGGACTTTTTTGATCTCGCTCATGATATGCTTTTGGGTTGAAATTAGGTGGATGAATTGAATTGGGCAAATGCAGGGAGCAGAATCGTGACGCCGATGTCGCTTACTATTCTGAGGTGCGGATTACATTGCTGACCAAAAGGCAAGTGATCAGCGAATCTATCACCACCCAGAATTCAACACCAACCCCGGTTCTGCGAATTCTGAGAATTCTGCTTATTTTCGCCCATGTACATTGTCTTCGATACCGAAACCACTGGCCTGCCCAAAGATTGGAAGGCCCCCATCTCTCAAGTCGACAACTGGCCGCGTCTCGTTCAGCTGGGTTGGATGCTGTTCAACGAACAGCAAGAACTGATCTCAGAGGCCAATCTGATCATTCAGCCAAATGGATTCACGATCCCTGTGCAGGCCTCCAAAATCCACGGCATCTCGCAGGCGCGTGCCCTCGTAGACGGCTTGCCGATCCAAGTCGTGCTTGGTCAGTTCAGCGCTGCCCTCGATCAGGCAGATTGGATGATCGCGCACAATCTGGACTACGATGAGAAAGTGATGGGCGCTGAGTTCATCCGCGCCAAGCTGCCCGACCTCTTCAAAGGCAAGCAGAAGCTCTGCACCAAGACGGCGGCGACCAATTTTTGCCAACTGCCCGGCAAGTATGGCTACAAATGGCCCACGCTCGACGAGCTGCATCAGAAGCTATTTGGCGAAGGTTTCGCAGACGCCCACAACGCTCTCGGCGATGTGCGGGCCACGGCAAGGTGCTATTTTGAGCTGAAAGCGCGCAAAATCATCTAAGAAATAATTTAACCCATCTTCAATATACCTACAATGAAATACTCGATTCTCAACGCATTCACCGCCGCAGCCATCGTGCTGGTGGTACTCGCCTCTGGCTGCAAAAAAGACGATGTCACCAAGCCTGTGGTGACCCTCGTAGGCGCCAATCCGCTCACAGTCAATGCAGGCACGGCCTTCACCGATCCCGGAGCTACCGCCACAGACGATGTCGACGGCGACATCACGAGTAAAATCGTGGTGACCGGCACCGTAAACACCGCCGCTGCAGGCACCAACACACTCACCTACACCGCGACCGACGCCGCTGGCAATGTCGGCACGGCAGCCCGCACGGTCAATGTCGCACTGAGCCGCGACGCGATTCTGAGCAGCAGCTATACGACCACCAACAACTGCTCCACCCCTTATAGCAATGTGGCGACGACGACCTCGTTTCAGGCCGGCAGCTCCGCCGACAAATTTGTGATCAACATGTTTTATTACAATGGCGGCACGCTCACCTGCACCCTGAGCGGCACATCAGTGACCGTGGATGCTGGGCAGGCACCCAATCCGCTGCTGGACGGCGTCACGGGCTCGGGCACATTTAATGCCGCAGGCAAGGTGCTCACGATGAGCTATACCTTTCAGCCGAATGGCGGCAGCGCAGTGAGCTGCTCGGTGGTGTACACCCGGCCTTGATGGCTTGATTTTTTCGGATGCACTTCCGCCATGACAGGAGAGATTGCCGTCTTTTCAGTCATGGCGGATATTTTTTTGCCTGCATCGAAACTTTTTTTGATCTGCCTTATGGAATCAACATGACCATCGCACCCTTGCTGCACAGCACCTGAAATCGGGTGCTCGTCGCACAAGAATAATTGCATTGTCATGAATACAAGTACCGCTTCACCCAAGGCGGCTAGCATCTCGCTTGCCCAAATTTCACAGTGGTTTCTGAAAGATGCCCGGCACTTTCAGATTCTGGCCCTCTCGCTGTTTCTCACGTATGGCATCCTCTCCTTGGGCTGGAACACACAGTTGAGCCGCATCGCCACGATCTTCGCGACCTGCCTGCTCACGCAAGCGTTTTGGATCAAGTGGTCGGGCGCGCCTTGGCATTCCCTCAAAAGTGCCATGATTTCCTCATTAGGCCTCTGCCTCCTGCTCAAAACCAACTTGCTCAGCACGGCGATCATTGCAGGCATCCTCACGATCAGCAGCAAGTTCATCATCCAATATGACCGCAAGCACATCTTCAACCCCGTGAATTTTGGCATCATCGCCACCATCATGCTCACGGGCGATGCTTGGGTCTCGCCCGGCCAATGGGGCAGCAGCTTCACGACGCTGTTTTTTGTCGGCGCTGCCGGGCTCATGGTTTTGCTCAAGTGCGGGCGCATCGACATCAGTTTGGCATTCATCGTCTCCTTTTTTGGGTTAGAGTTTGTGCGCTCGGTCTTGTGGCTGGGCTGGCCGATCGACCACTTCGGGCACATGGTCACTAATGGTGCACTGTTGCTCTTCACCTTCTTCATGATCACCGACCCCATGACGACGCCCAACCATGCCAAGGCGCGCATCGCCTGGGCTGTCATCGTGGGCATCATCACATTTGGACTGAACCACATCTTTATTTTGAACTCGGGTGCACCGATCTGGGCGCTCTTCATCATCAGTCCGCTCACCCTCGTCTTTGACCGCTTTTTCAATGCACAAAAATTCGCTTGGCTCTGACCCCGTGGAGCCTGCTTGATTCCTTCATTTTCTCAAAAAAAAACATCACACGATATGAAATCGATTCGAATGAAAATCATGCTCTTGGGGCTGCTCACACTCATCAGTGTGGACCAAGTGAGCGCCTTCTGTGGGTTTTATGTCGCCAAGGGCGACCTCAAACTCTTCAACAAAACTTCACAGGTGATCATCGTGCGCGACGGCGAGCACACGGTCATCACGATGTCAAGCGACTATCAGGGCGACGCCAAGGACTTTGCGATGGTCGTGCCCGTCCCCGAGGTGCTCAAGGAGTCAGACATCCGGGTGGTGCAGCAGTATATTTTTGACAAGTTTGATGCATTCACTACGCCCAGGCTGGTGGAGTACTGGGATGAAAACCCTTGCAATGAGCGTGTCTACTCAGAGATGTCGGCGGCTCCGGCCACGGGGATGGCAAAGCGCTCAATGGCATTTGACATACGGGAAGAAGACAAGGACGATGGGGTCACGATCGAGGCCAAATACACGGTCGGCGAATATGACATCCTCATCTTGAGCGCGACCGAGAGCAGCGGCCTCAAGCATTGGCTCACTGCCAATGATTACAAAATCCCGAGCGGCGCCGAGGAAGTCTTGCAGCCCTATATCACCGACGGCATGAAGTTTTTTGTGGTGAAGGTGAATCTGGAAAAGCAAAAATCGCTCGGCGTGCAGACCTTGCGTCCGTTGCAGATCCAATTCAACAGCAGCCGTTTCATGCTGCCCATCCGCCTAGGCATGGCCAACTCAGACGGCGGTGCCCAAGACATGATCGTCTATGCATTCACCCGCAAAGGCCGCGTGGAGACCGCCAACTACCGCACGACCAAGCTGCCGACCGACCGCGAGATTCCAGAATTTGTGATGTCTGAGGGCCTTTTTGCGAATTTTTACCGTGACATGTATGGCAAGGCTTGGGCAAATGAAGGCAAGAACAATGTGATGCTGGAATATGCCTGGGACGAAAGCTCGCAACAGAGCATGCACTGCGACCCATGCCCGACGCCGCCGCTGACCTTTGCCGAGGTACGCGAGGCAGGTGTGTGGTGGGTAGAGCCCGACCAATACAACGGCAGCTATTTTGGCGACCTTTTCATCACCCGCTTGCATGTGCGCTATGACCGCGCCCACTTCCCGCAAGACTTGATGTTTCTGAATACGCCCGATCAAAGCAATTTCCAAGGTCGCTATGTCGTGCGCCACGCGGCCACAGGCAGTTTCGATTGCGCAGAGGGCAAGCGCTACAAAGCCGACCTGCGGATGCGCCACCAAAAAGAATTGCAAGAACTGGCAGCCCTCACGGGCTGGGAAGTGAGCAAATGGAGCAGCTATATCGGTGCCGCTAGCATGCCCGACCCGATCATTCCTGAGATTCCGTCGCTGTCTGATACTGGCTTGCCTCACCTGAGCAGCTGCCCCACTTGCCCCATCGGCAGCACGATGCCAATGCCCCGCATCAACAAAGCCGGATTTCTGATCCTGCCCAAGACCAATGCGGTCGATGGCGACACCATGACCGATGAATCGACGGTTGCAATCACGCCCACCGGCCTAATCAATGAAAAAGAAAGCCTTGCCGTGAGCGAAGCATTCTTGCAAGCTGGACTGGCAGAGGCACCCAAGCCACTGATGAGCAAGCGCATGTGGCTGCTCAGCATCGCCGGGCTCATGTTTATCGGCGGCATCATCGTGCGGGTTGCAGGCCGCAAGCCTACTGCAAAATCCGCCGCCAATTCCCAAGTCTAAACCTATCCTATCCCACAAGCGATGATCTTCGCCGCGATGGTCGCCACCAAGACGATCGCATTCCCAAAATTCTGAAGATGTCGTCAAATATGACCGGCAACCGCCTCCACCAAGGCGGTTGCCGTCTTTTTTATGCTGTAGCGATTTCCCAAATGGAACGGACTCGGCTTCAATTCCAAATAATCTTTTGAAACATGAACACTCGCATCACCACGGCGATTTGGCAGCTTGCCTCCCAAATCACGGGCGCATCCATTTCCAAAATCCTTGCTATCTTTGCCGCATGTCAAAGAAAATCGTGAACGTTGGCAATATCCAATGCGGAGCCGACCAATTGTTCCTCATCTCTGGTCCTTGCGTCATTGAGTCTTATGACATCATGATGCATACTGCCGAGAAGCTCAAGAAATACTCGGAGAAATCTGGAGTTCCGGTCATATTCAAGTCTTCCTTCCAGAAAGACAACCGGTCGGCACTCTCGTTTTACCAAGGCCCCGGCCTCGACGAGGGGCTCAAAACCTTGCAACGCATCAAGGCAGACTTTGGATTTGCCTTGCTCTCAGACATCCACTATCCCGATCAGGCTGCGCCTGCGGCTGAGGTGCTGGACGTGTTACAAATTCCTGCCTACCTCTGTATGCAGACGACCCTTATGGTCGCGGCTGCCAAGACGGGTGCGGTGATCAACATCAAGCACGGTCAGTTTTTGGCTCCTGAAAATATGGGCAAGCCTGCGCAGAAGTGTGAGGATGTGGGCAATAGCAATATCATTCTCACCGAACGCGGCTATACATTTGGGTACAACGACTTGGTCGTGGACCCTAGGGCCTTTTACCACATGCAGCAAACGGGCTACCCTGTCGTGTTTGACATCACCCACTGCATCCGCAAGTATGGCATTCCGAGCGCCGACCCCAAGGGTGGTGCGCGTGAATTCCTGCCCACGATCTCGCGGGCAGGCGTGGCCGCTGGTGTCGACGGTGTCTTCATTGAGACCCATCCTGACCCATCCAAGGCCCTTTGCGACGCCGCAAGTCAACTCTGCATCGATGACCTCGAGGCCTTCATGCAACCCCTGATCGATATCCACAACTTGGAGGTAAAATACCGCATCTAATGGAACTATACTTGGACTCCGTCGATCCTGCCGAAATCGATGCCGCTTTTAAATTTGGCACCCTGGCTGGCCTCACGACGACGCCAACATTTCTCCATCGCCATGGCATCACCGACATCGATGCCTACCTGCTCAAGCTCGCCGAGCTTGTGCCGATCCTACAAGTGGAGGCACTCGGCGAGACCGCCGATGCGATTGTCGCCGAGGCAGATCGCCAAATCAAAATGGGCCTGCGCATCGACCGCACGGTCTTCAAGATTCCGGTTTCCAACGAAGGCGTGATCGCCTGCAAGCGCCTGCATGACCGCGGCATCATGGTGAATGTGCACCTCGTGTACACGCTGCAACAAGCCTATATGGCCATGCTCGCGGGCGCTACCTACGTCTGCCCACTCGTGGGCCGCCTGCAAGACCAAGGCTATGACGCCTTGGCGCTCATCAAGCAGTGCGTGGATACCGTCAATGACTACGGCTTCAAGACCAAAATCATGTTCAGCTCGGTGCGTCACCCCGAGCACGTGCGCAACGCGCTCAACCTGCGTGTACACACGATCACTGTGCCTTGGAGCGTGATGAAAGGCCTCACGACCAATCACCTCACCACTCTGGGAACCAATCAGTTCATCGAGCATACGCGCTTGGTCACGATTCGCGTAGGCGAGGTGATGCGCGCTGAAAATCCAACGGTGCGCACCTCTGCGACCATCGCCGAGGCTGTGAAGGAAATGACCAAGTCGGGCTTTGGCGCGACATCGGTCGTGGATGACAGCGGCAACTTGGTCGGCATCTTTACGGATGGCGACTTGCGTCGACTCATCCGCGAAGACGGCAACATCTCCTTTGAGCGTAAGCTGAATGAGCTCACCTTCAATGCGCCCAAGACCGTGTCGCTCGACAGCTTGCTGCACGAGGCCGTGGGGCTCTTTCGCGCAAATAAGGTGGATAACCTGATCGTAGTTGACGGCGACCGCGTAGCGGGCATGCTCGACATCCAAGATCTGGTGCGCCTCAACCTCATGTAATATGGATGCTCATCTGGCCCAAGTCTTCACACGGTTGGGAGGCGAATTTCGTGTGGACGGTGAAGATTTTGGTGCCCGATTGCAAAAAATCCGTGCCTTTGTTTTTGACTGGGACGGGGTTTTTCATGCGGGCCGCAAGGGCCCCTCGGCCCCCAATGGCTTCTCTGAAGCCGATTCGATGGGCACCAATATGCTCCGCTTCTCGCATTGGTTGCAGCATGCGCGGCTACCCTTGATGGCCATCATCACTGGCGAAAACAATCCGCCGGCCTTGGATCTCGCGCGGCGAGAGTGCTTTCATGCAGTGTACTCGGGCAGCAAATTCAAAAAAGTTGCCTTTGAGCATTTTTGTAATCTGCACCAATTGCGCTTTGAGGAAGTGGCCTTCGTGTTTGATGACATCCTGGACTTGAGCATTTCTGAACTGTGCGGATTGCGCATCATGGTGCGGCGCGATGCGAGTCCGCTTTTGATGCAGTATGCACATAAGCATGAGCTCTATGATTACCTCACCGCGATGACTCCAGACGGGCATGCCGTGCGCGAGGCGAGCGAACTGATGATCGGCGCCGTCGGCAACTATGACGCGGCCATCACCAAGCGCAAAGATTTCGACCTAGACTACCAAAACTATCTCACTCAACGGCAACAGGTTCACTTGGAGACCTATTCCTGCGAGGGAAATGTGGTTCATCAAACGAGCTGAGGTGGTTGGGGAAATCGCGCTTCATTTTTGAAAGGATCGCTAGAATTCTAATCCAGAACTGGGCTTAGGTATTGAGGGTTTTCAATTTCATTGGGATGCCTTTTACGAACACGGTGGTTGGAGCAATCGTGAAAAATTGGGGGGAGAAGGACACTGACTTTGGAGTCAGGTGGCTCACTTGAGGAACTGGATACCAGACATTTGCGGTGGCTCAAAAATATCATGTAGAAATCCAGAACCCGATTTCGCAGGGAAATGTCTGGGTTGGGTAGCAATTGGGAATTCCATTATATTTACGCATGACCCTACGAACCATATCCCTTACAGCCATCCTCACTTTTTTTTCGGTGTCTACCGTGGAGGCACAGCAGTTGCAACGGTTTTCCGTGCATTTCGAAGTGGATGCGGCGGCACCTAATGCCGTGGAGCGCAGCCGTCTGGACAGCCTCCTGAGGGTATTGCCTGCGAGCGTTGCACTCAAGCTTACTGGTCACACCGATTCCACTGCGAGCCAAGCTTACAATTTGAGGCTTTCCCAGCACAGGACAGAATGGGTGAAGGGCTACCTGATTGCCAAGGGAATCCAAGAAAAGCTATTGGTTTGCGACTGGCGGGGAGAAAGCGCGCCCTTGCGGGCAGATGGCTCCAAACTGAGCCACGCACTCAATCGCCGCGTTGAGATTTCCTGGGCGGGCGCAGCCCCGACGGTGAGCCGCAGCAACATTTCCGATTTCTATTTCGATGCCGATCTGGGATTGGACACGCTCACTGCCGACCAAGTGCGCATCTCGATTCCCGCGCATTCGCTGCTCAATCGGCAAGGTGCGCTCGTCCACGGGAACGTTCATGTGCGGTTTCAAAACTTCAAAGATCGCGTCGATCAGATCCAGGCCGACATGTCGCTGGACTTTGAGGACAAGGGCAAGTGGTACCTCTACAATTCGGTCGGGATGTTTGGGATCTATGCTTTTCAAGAAAAGGATTCGCTGGCGCTGCTACCCGGCACCAAGCTGCGCATCGAATATCCGCTTAGGAAAAACGATCGGGACTGTAGCTTCTTTCGGTATGTCGCAGTGGAAAAGCGCTGGCAGGTAGAGGAAAAAACAGCATTGCCCAGCATCCCCGAAACTGAAAAACCCAAGGTATCGGAACCGACCTACCCTGTCACTATCCTAGACCCACGACTGATCGAAGTCAGAGACTCCAGCGCCATCGCCGAAAAGGATTCCGTCTCCACTCCGCCTGACTCCCTCTACATCGACACGTTGTACGTTCCCTTACCAGACAATCCGCTGAGCGAGCTGTCATACATCATCTCCTGTGATAGTTGCGACTGCAAATCCGCGACCTTCATTGAAGATGTCGCCTTGTGCATTTCCTTGGATCCGCCTTCCAAGGACCAAATCGACCTCCGATTCTCCTACTTGAGTGCCTTAGAACTGACAGACTTGCATGACGATTTCTGTAATCGGCGGTCCATTGCGTACTGCGCTGCCTCTACCAAAAAATCGAATGTCCTCCGTTTCTCGTTCTCAAAGCCAAGCACCGTGCCGCGCGCATTCCATGGCGACTGGAAAATCAGCAAAAATGACGCGAAACGTTCTGCCATCTTGAAGCATGGGAACCTCGACGACATTGCGATTCGCCAGCTATCTGGACGCAAACAAGCTACCCTTATCTTGCGCGGAATGGGCGTCACTGAGCAATTCAAAGCGCGATACCTGGGCGAGCGGGATTTGCGGGCCAAGGACCTGCGCACCGTTTGTGAAGATTCGTGGCAAGATTTCGTGGCGAAGAATTCCCAAAGGACACCGATGCTCGACAGCAATCTCTACCACTACGTTAGCCATTCAGATTGTTCATTGGGTTTGCCTTACGATCCCGAGAAAAGTTCTGATCCATTCGCTTGGCTGCAACATCACCTGCCCATTTTGGCCAAGCTGTCGTCCAGGTACTTGGATAGCTGCAGTACATGTTGCTATCCTCCACCCATTATTCCCCGGTGGGACAGTGTGACCACCACATTTGTGAAAACGGTACTGATCGAGGGCGGTGCAATTCCGATCGTGATGCTCGACGACTTTGGCCTGTTTAACTATGACGCGATCGACTCGCTCCCCAACCCTATCTGGCTCACGACTCAGTTTCTAGACGGCAATGGGCAACCGATCAGCGCTTGGCGCATCTATCTGTTGGTCGGAGAAATCAATGGCGTGATCCAATTGCCTTGGGGCACGGGGCGTGTGCGCATCAGCCCGGCGATGCGCAACCAATTTGTGCTGCTAGACTACAACGGCTCCGTGCACTATTGCACAGATGCCGTCTTCAGCGCCGCCTTGCAGCAAGGCGGCAACGTCATCACCGTGCCCTGCGTGACCGTGCCGCACACCATCGGTGAGCCGCCGCTGGACTTGCGGAAGGTGCTGCCGTTTCAATAAAATAGGTGAATACGAACGCTGAACTGGTGAATGCACCACTCACTCATTGCGACCACTGCGCAAGATGCCGATCAGCAAGAAAAACCCTACGATGCTGGCGAGAACAAAGAGACCTGCGCTGACCTGCGGAATTGTACCTTCTTCGCGGTAGCCCGGTGAGGCTACCATCACCAATGCTCCTGACACCAGCATGGCGGCGATGATCAGGGAGGATGAGAGTCGATTGCCGACGCTGTCAATCGTATCCATGAGGCGATCCATGCCTGCATGGCGCACTTCCATCGTGATCTGCCCCTTCCTGATTTTGCGCAAGATGGACTTGACCTCGTTGGGGAATGCAGTAAGGAATGACCACACGGATTGCCCGCGCGAAACAGTCTCCCGCAACAGATTTTGCGGACTGAACTGCTCGGCCAAGAGCTTTGCGCCAAATGGCTTCACGTGGTCGAGCATATTGATTTTGGGGTGGATCGTCTTGCCGATGCCCTCCAAAATCGCAAATGCTCTGAATATCAAGAATACGCTGGCCGGCACGGCCATTTTGTTTTTGTAGATGATCGATTGCAGGCGCTGCGACACCTCGGCAATGGAACTCTCATCGACATCGAGGTAGGCAAAGTCCTCGATCAAATCGTTGAGCTCTGTCTCCAAGATGCGCATGTCTTTGATGTCATGCTCCACCGACAAGCTGCGCAAGGCATTGGCCATCGCGGCGGGGTCATGGTTGGCCATGGCGACATAGACGCCTGCAAAGGCATATTTGTCCTTGGGCATCATCTTGCCGACCATGCCAAAGTCGATCAACACGATGCGGCCGCTCTCCTGCACCAAGACGTTGCCGGGGTGAGGATCGGCGTGAAAATAGCCGTATTCAAATATCTGCGTGAGGTAGATGTCGAGACCGCGGTCGGCGATCTCGGTCGGCTTGAGCCCCCACTCGATGAGCTTGTCGATGTCGGTGATCTTGCAACCGGGCACAAACTCAATCACGAGCACCCTGTCGGTGCTGATGTCGCGGTAAGGCTTGGGGACGTAAAACGTCTTATTGTCTTTGTAAAAATTGCGAAACTGATCCATGGCCCTTGCCTCTGTGAGGTATTGGAGCTCTTTGGCCATGGTTTTTTCAAACTGATCGACGATGTCGCCAGCGTTCAAAATCCCTTGATTTTGAAAATAACCATCCGCAAACTGCACGAGGTCTTTCAGGAGTTGCAGGTCGCTCCCGATTTGCTCGCGCACGCCCGGGCGCTGCACCTTCACGACGACTTCCTCACCACTCACGAGGCGTGCACGGTGCACCTGCCCGATGGATGCCGAGCCGAGCACATCACTTTCAAAGTAGGAAAACAGTTCTTCTATTTTGCGGCCGGTCTCGTGCTCGATCACTGCGATCGCGTCCTCGGTTGCAAAGGGCGGCACATTGCTTTGGAGCTTTTGCAGCTCGGTAATGAGCTCCTCGGGCAAGACGTCGGGTCGATTGCTGAGCACTTGGCACAGCTTTACAAAGGTAGGGCCGAGTTCCTCGGCTGCCATGCGCACGCGCTCCCAGCGGCTGTATTCGAAGACGGGACGCCCGCGACGTTGCCAAGTGAGCCTGCGTTTTTGAGAAACAAATCCACGCAGTTTGGAGTGTGTCACCACTTCTTCAAATCCGTACTTGAAAAGCACGGAGACCACCGCCCTGAGGCGCCGGATATTCTTGATGGTGCGCGTAATCTGCATATTCCGCTCGGTGGCCCGAAGTTAGGAAAGTTAAGTGGATTTGAACACATGCAAAACGACCTCGTTCACAAGGAATGAGGTCGTTTTATAAAAGCTAACCAATTGCACACGGCGGTGCAGCTTGGAAATTAGGCTTCGACAGCCACTTTCTTAGGAGCTTTTTTCTTGGATTTGGACTCTTCGGCCTTTGCAGGAACCTCGATGCCCAATTGTGTTTCGATCACGGCAAGGCGATCTTGAACTTCTTGCATTTGGGTTTGAGTAGCCAAGTTCATGCGCACCAACACTTCTTCGATGATTTTCTTCATCTTGGTCTCAAACTCTTCGCGCTTGGACTCGGTGTTTTTGAAGAGGTCGTCGACCAATTTCTTGCCTTCTTCTTGAGAGATTTTGTCTTCGTCGACCAATTTCTCGACTGACTTTTGCATTTTCTCAAACGTGGTGGTTACAAGGCCAACACCGGTGTACACGAATTTTTTAAACAGATCATCCATCTTGATGCGGAATAAAAGGGTTAATAAAACTAATAATTCGATGGAAGCCTTTCAATAATCGTGCGCATGCCAAAAAACGCAAGGCCCGAAACGCGCAAAAAAGATGGCCTGCCAAGTGGAAAATAATGGTTTAAACGATTTAGGCCACGCAAAATGTGCCAAAAAATAAATTTTGAGCCTCTTTTTGCCATTGTGGCACATTGGCAGGACAGGCTGGCGAAATGGCAGAAGTCCTGCCAAAATTTGTAAATTCCTGATTGACAGCCACTCTGCATTTGACCGCATTTTCATTCAGTCCCCACTAAAAATAGTATAAGAGACGCTGGTGATGCCGAAATATTCAAATACCGTTGGATCCACCGCGAAGTGCATGTTTCCGTGCTGGTCGCGAATCGTTACAAAATCGTGGTCCTTCAGAAAAGGCGAAGCAAACCAAGCATTCACATTCATCCCAAAAACCCGCAATTGGGCTGTTTCCACATGCGTTTCCCATTGCCCATCAAGTCCTCGCATTTCAAAAATTGTATTGCCGATCGCCGCACACAAGGCTGCATAACCGATACAATTTGCTTTGCGCTCCTTGAATACCGTCGCAGCATCAGCTGCGCAAGGTCCTGTGGTAAACTGCAAGCGCTTGGCCGTGAGTCTTTGCGCTTCTGTGAGTATGTCATGCTCGCCATCGAGGGCATAACGATCGGTTTCCGCACTGATCCATGCTTTCATCTCTGCGGATGCGGTCACCGAAACTTTGCGGGGGCCAAAGGATGCATACACCACAAACCAACGAAACAAAACGCCTTTGAACAGCACGATCAGCACCACAAACAGCGCGAACCCGATCGCTACATTTCTGAATTTGCGTTTCAAAACTGGATTCCTCGTTTGTCAGGGAATACGGCTTGTGAATGGCATTTGTTAGGGCTGGTACAGGGACATCGCTAGGCTTCCTTGGCTCAGTCGGTTTTGAACCATCCCGGCGTAACCTCAACAATTCCCAAAAATTCGAACAATGCTGGATCGACACTATGGTGGATGCTCCCTCCCTTTGATCGGATACGCACAAAGAGGGTGTGCTCTTGGTACAAGGAAATGAACCACGGTAAGAATGTGATCCCCCTGAGGCTGAATACCGCCGCCTCGGTCTCAGCATGCCACCGATCGTCCATGCCCTTCATCTGAAACAAGGCGTTGCAAACCTGAACAAAAAGGTAGCTATAGCCACTCCAATCAGTTCGCTGACTGCGAAATGCACCGAGCGCATCGGAGGAAGGGGGTTCGCTGCTATATTGAAGACGGGCTGCGGTCAATCGCAGGCTCTCGTGGACGACAGCCAATTCGTCGTCTAGCGCACTCAGATCATCGACCTCGGCGGCGACCCAAGCGCGAATCTCTGGGTGAATGGTGTGGTCAGGCGCGTGCGACCCAAGTGATGCATACACCACACACCAACGAAACAAAACGCCCTTGAACAGCACGATTAGCACCGCAAACAGCGCACCCCCGATGGCTATATTTCTGAATTTGCGTCTCAAAACTGGATTCCTCGTTTGTCAGGGAATACGGCTTGTGAATGGAATAAGTTGACGGCTAGTGCCCTGCGTGCTCCCCGATGTAGTGCACGATCTCTTTGATGGAGTCGCGCGCCTGCTCGAGGTAGCGCCAATAAATATGCCACACGTGCATGAGCCCGTGTGACACCTGCTGTTGCACATCTATACCCGCCGCGCGTGCGCGCTCGGCGAGCAGCGTGTCCTCGTCGGTGAGCACCTCCATGTCGCTCATTTGCAGGAGCATCGGCGGCAAACCTGTCAAGTCGGCATAGAGGGGTGACACGAGGGGATGGTCCTTGGGCAGGCCGCCAGCATAGTTGCGCGCCCAGGTTTTCATTTCGCGGAGGTAAAACATGGGCGTGCGCTCCATGTGCTCAAAGATGCTGGGCCGCGAGACGGTGAGATCGACCCAAGGCGAGATCAGCACTTGTGCTGCGGGCATGGGCAATCCCTTTTCACGGGCTGCCAAGAGGCAGGAGAGTGCGAGTCCGCCGCCGGCTGAGTCACCGCCGACGACGATGTCGCGGGGGTCGTGGCCCGTTTCGAGCAGCCATTCATAACAAAGCAGCGCATCGTTCATGGCAGCCGGAAAGGGAAACTCTGGCGCGAGGCGATACTCGGGAATGAGTGCACAAAAGCCGGCACGGCGCGCAATCTCGGCCACGAGGGCGCGGTGCGTTTGCATGGAGCCGACGGCATAACCGCCGCCATGGAAATAGAGAAAAACTTTATTGTGATTGGCCTTTTTGGGAATGATCCATTCGCAGGCGATGTGGTCCAGCTCAAAGCGCTCGGTCTCCACGCCAGCCGGCATGAAGAAGAGCATCGAGCCCATATCGGCAGCCTTGCGCATCGTGGGGATGTTGTATTCCAAGCCCCTCAAGGCCCAGACCAGTGTCCCCAAAGTCGAACGAATTAACCCGTGTTGAATTGTCGGCACTCCCTATTTTCTCGATTTAGATTGTTAAATTAACGTATTGTTAGGGATTTCGCAAATGTGGTATGGATGCGGAAAATAATTGACAAGCCCACTTCCTCCTCCGCATTCATTGGTCTGGATGATGGATCCTACCCCAACCCAAAATAATAGCGGATGGAAAATCACATTGTCGGTTGCGCTTCGTTTTGCTCATGCACGCTCCTCTCCACATCAACTATTTACAAATCTGCATCCGCCAGTAAACGCATCCGCCAAAAAATCACAGCCCCCACCCTGACAAACCGACTTTGGCCAAATTTTTGCTGGCAAGATTCGCTCAATGCCGCAAGAAGCGGCTAAATTGCAGGCTATCAGGGTTGGATAAAAGAATGGAGAAGGCAAAGCTCGCACTCAAGTCATATTTTGGCTACGACGAATTCAGGCCGCAACAGGCCGAAATCATCTCGATGATCCTCGAGGGTCGCGATACCATCGTGCTCATGCCCACCGGCGGGGGCAAGTCACTGTGTTTCCAGATCCCGGCGATCATCATGGACGGCACCTGCGTCGTGGTCTCGCCCCTCATCGCGCTCATGAAAGACCAAGTCGAGGGCCTCAAAGCCAACGGCGTGAAAGCTGCCTACATCAACAGCAGCGCATCCGGCTCTGAAAATCAAGAGGTCGAGAGCCAAGCCATGCGTGGCGAACTCGACCTGCTCTATGTCTCGCCCGAGAAAATGCTGAGCAGCGAGTTTTTCAACCTGCTGTCGAGCATGAAGGTCTGTCTCATCGCCATCGACGAAGCGCACTGCATCTCGCAGTGGGGCCACGACTTCAGGCCTGAGTACCAGCAGATGGGCGTGCTCAAGCAGCGCTTTCCCACGATCCCCATGGTGGCGCTCACGGCGACCGCCGACAAGCTCACCCGCAAAGACATCGAGCAGCACCTCAAGCTGCAAGACGCCACGACTTTTTTGGCCTCCTTTGACCGGCCCAATTTGAGCCTCACGGTCGCGCCTGCGCAAGACCGCGTCAACGAAATCCTGAGCTGGGTACGTGCCAGGCCCGGGCAGTCGGGCATCGTCTACTGCCTAAGCCGCAAAAGCGTCGAGGAGGTCTCCAACAAACTCAAGCAAAAGGGCATCAAGGCCGGATTTTACCACGCGGGCATGAATGCCGCCGACCGTGCACGTGCGCAGGAAGATTTTGTCAAAGACGACGTGGAGATCATGGTGGCGACCATCGCTTTTGGCATGGGCATCGACAAGAGCAATGTGCGCTGGGTGATCCATTATAACCTGCCAAAAAACATCGAGAGTTATTACCAAGAGATCGGTCGCGGGGGCCGCGACGGCCTGCCGAGCGAGACACTCCTCTATTATAGCTATGCCGATGTGATCATGCTGCAAAAATTCATCGACGACAGCGGCCAAAAAGAAATCTTGCAGACCAAGCTCGACCGCATCGTGCAATATGCCGATGCCAAGACTTGCCGCCGTCAGATTTTACTCAGCTATTTTGGCGAGCATTACGAGGGCCAATGCGAGAACTGCGACAATTGCAAAAATCCGCAACGCATGATCGATGGCACGGTGCTGGTGCAAAAGGCGCTCTCGGCCTGCTTGCGCACCGAGGAGCGCGTGGGTGGCCACATGATCGCCGACATCCTGCGCGGCAGCAACAATCAGGAAATCAAAGCCAAAAACTACCACCTGCTCAAGACCTACGGCGCCGGCCAAGACGTGCCCCGCAAGGACTGGATCGAATACATCGTGCAAATGCTGAACATGGGCATTTTTGAGATGGCTTATGACGAGGGCAATGCGCTCAAAGTCACACCAATCGGCAAGGAGGTCTTGTTCAATGGGCGGCAGGTGATGCTGGCGCGGCCGCGCGACTTCCAAAAAGACGCCATCAAAAAAGGGCCTGCGCCCAAACCGCAGCCATCGTTTGTGGATGCGCTGTTTGAGGAACTGCGCAAGCGGCGCAAGCAGATCGCCGACGAGCAGGGCGTGCCGCCTTATGTCATCTTTCATGACCGCACGCTCAGGCTCATGGCCGAGGAGCACCCGACCAGTGAATTGGCCATGCGGCAGGTGAGCGGCGTGGGAGACCGGAAATTCATGCTGTACGGGGCGGATTTTATGGACTGTATTTTGCGCTTTTTGCAGGATCGACAGGCCAAGCGCGCTTGACAACAGCATTCGTGGCAATATTTTTGCTTAGCTGTCTGCCATTGGCGATTTTGGAATAATACTTGCAAGGGGAATTGCTTTTCCTAAATCGATTTAGTAGACTTGCTTAAGGAATCAGATTTTTGCCTTCATTATGGATAAGAAACCCTCACTCGCTGATATAGCCAAAGCACTCGGCGTCTCCAAGACCCTCGTTTCAATGGTGCTCAATGGCAAAGGCAACGACAACGGCATCAATGAAGAAACCCAAAAGCGGGTTTGGGCCAAAGCCAAGGAGCTAGACTATAAGCCCAACATGATGGCGCGCAGCTTGCGCATGGGCCGCTCCAACACCATCGGCCTCATCGTGGCCGATATTTCCAACTCATTCTATGCACGCATGTGCCGCGCCGTCGAAGACGCCGCGAGCAAGGCCGGTTACCATGTACTCTTTGGCAGCTCCGATGAAAATGCCGTCAAGGAAAAAAACCTGATCCAGATGTTGCGCGACCGCCAAGTCGACGGTCTCATCATCTCGACCACGCTCAGCAACAACGACGACATCCAAGCGCTGCAGGCCGCCAACTTTCCGCTTGTGCTCATCGACCGTTACGTACCCAACCAAGACACGCCCTTTGTCACGTCAGACAACTATGGCGGCAGCGTATTGGTCGTGGACCACTTGGTGAGCCAAGGCGCCAAGCGCATCGGGCAGCTCACGATTTCGCCATCGCACCTCACCTCCATTACGGAGCGCACCCGCGGCTATAAGGATGCACTCGCCAAAAACGGCATCGCATATGACCAAGACCTCGTGCGAGAAATACCCTACGACAAGATTCGGGAAGGTATCGGCAAAATTGTGCCCATGCTCATCAACCCGCCTTACAGTGTCGACAGCCTCTTTGTGGTGAATAACAATCTCGCTGTCGCAACCCTCGAATGCATCAAGGATATGGGCTTGTCGATCCCTGATAATGTACGCGTGGTTTGTTTTGACGACATCGACTTGTTCAAGTTTGTGAATCCGCCAGTGACTGCCATCGCGCAGCCGATCGCCGCAATGGGCGAAAAGGCCGTCGAGATCTTGCTCCACAAGATCGAGCACCGCGACAACGCCAATATGACCGACAAGGTCTTTTTGGAGACTGAGCTCATCGTGCGGCAATCCTGCGGCAGCAAGGCCGTGCGGTGACCGCCGGAGTCCAGCTTTTCCAATTCCATCAAAATTTTTGGCTTCAGCAGTGGCCTGATTTCTACCGCTGCACGACCCACCGCAAGGTGGGATAGCGCCAGCCGTTTCCAGCCATGCTCACCAAGTAGAGGCCATTGCTCAGCTGCGGCAGGGCAATATTGGGCTGTTGTAAACCCTCTTCCAGGTGAAGGTTCAAGACAACCTGCCCAGTCATAGTTGTCACCCGCAAGTCGGCTCCATCTGCCGGCACTTGCGCCTTGAGCCGCAAGTCTGACCCCGACGGATTCACGATGCTGAAAACGCCATCCTGAGGCGCATTTTCTGGCACACCCACCATCACGAAACAGCGCGTCTCGCCATTCATCGCCCCTGAAATCAGGTTCCCGATCGGGAAGGTCGAATTGGCTTGAAATTGCTCCTCTACCGTGGAACCGATGATCGTCGTCTGAGCGTTGCGCGCTGCCATCGGCAAGACGGTGTCGCAGGGCGTGCTGCCTGAGTCGGCTGCGATTTTGACCATCAATATCTTGTGGATGAATTGGTTGGAATCGATCTCCACCATGTCGCCAGCAGCGTAAAACATTCCGTCGGCTTGGACATAGATGATGTCGTTCAAGGTCTCGTCTGTGTTGTATCCCGGATCGGCATAGTCGCGCGCCCAGACCAGATTGCCCTGCACATCGGTCATGAAAATGAAGGGCTTGAAGTATTGCGGGCCACGGTAATTGCCGCACAACAGGTAGCCGCCCGACACGGGGTCTACTGCCAAGGCCGTGCAATAGGCCTCAGATGCGCCATTGATGCCATACATTTTGGTCCAGAGTGGATTTCCAGCCGTGTCGATTTTCATCAGAAATAGTGAGTCTGATCCGCCCCGCGCACGGCCGCTCACGATGTAGCCGCTGCCATCAAGCGGCTCGTCGATGCCATACAATAAAAGGTTCTTGCCAGTGACGGTATAGAGTTTCCCCCAGATTTGTTCAAAATTTGCCCCAGCCTTCACGACCATTCCATGAAATACGTTGGTTTGTGACGAGCTGCCAGCCATCAAGTATTGATTGTGGAGCTTGGCGACCTTTTGGGGAAGTTCAAACCCAGAAGTGCCAAACATCGTCCCAGCCCCGCCCGCGCCTGCCGCATCAAAATTGGAAAGCGAGAAGTCATGCGCGCCTTGCACACTTTCATCCTGCCCCAAAAAAGTAACCGAGCCACCTTCACAAATCATCGAATAATACTCATGGTGATTGCCAGCATGTGCCCACAGCATTTGCCCGGTCGCATCGCTTTTGATCACGATCTGCTTGTTGTTGGAGCCGATGCCCATGTAGAAATTTCCCCCGCCATCGTAGCAACCCGCGTAGGCACGTGGCGGCGAAAAGGGAAATGCGGATGTATCTTCGAATAAATGCAGCCCTTGGGGATCGCCGTTCAGGTTCAACAGCATGTTGAACACGGCCGATCGAGGAATATTGGCTGTATCTGTCGTATTCATCGTGCCGACGATGCCCAATTCTCTTCCCGGCAGGTCGGTCTCGAAGAGTTTGCCCACCGAAAAGAAGCTCGGGGATTGAAGGACGAGGCTGTCGGGGTGGTAAACCTTCTTGAATTGGCCATAACTGCCCGTGACAAAAAGGCAATTCGTTATCAAAAGTGCCAAAACAATATACAGCCGTTCAAATTTCATGGAGATTCCCGTTGATTTCAATGCGAAAATAGGCAATTTGGATGCTGATGCAATGTAAGTGTCCGACATCACCCAATTCTATTTTTTTCCATGGATGCCCTGTTACGCAAAATGAAATATGTGCCTTCCGCCAGCGTCACAGTGGTCGGTGCCCCTCAAGGATTTATCGTCGCTGAGCTGCTCAGTGCTGTGGGTCAATCCTTTGTCGAGGATTTCAAGGGCCGATTTGATTGGATGGTCATCTGTGTCATGAACCGTGTCGCGGTCGTTGAGACCGTGCCGCGTGCCGCGAATGCATTGTCTGAAAAGGGAATGCTGTGGATCTGCTACCCCAAAAAATCTGGGCAATTCAAGACCGATCTTTCACGCGACCATGGGTGGGAATCGATCGCGGGCATCGGCCTGCGTCACCTCAACCTGATCTCCATCGACGACGATTGGTCCGCCTGGGCAGTCGAGCATGGCACGAAAGAAAGCAGCGAAAAGACAGAGCAAAAATCTGAAACTCGGAACACTTTGCTCGCACAATACTTGAACCATGAAACCCGTGAAATGCGCTATCCGCCAGAAATGGAGGCTGCGCTCAATGATTCTCCGGAAGCAAAAGCTTATTTCCTGCAATTGAGCTTCACCAACCGCAAGGAATATCTCGAATGGATCATAACCGCCAAGCGCAAAGAGACACAACTTGAACGGCTGGAAAAAATGATCGGCTACCTAAATGATGGCCGCAAAAATCCTTCCAGCCGCTGAGGCTTTCAGACCTAGTCTGGTTTTGAAAAGGTTATCTTTGCGCCTGATCCTGATCCCCTTTAATATGATGCGTGCATTGGCCCTCTTCACATTTTCTTGCATGTTGCTCCTCGCATCCTGCCATCCCAAAAACGGCAACCCGACACCGCCGCAGCCGCCAGCTGTCGAGAAGGCCGATTCATTTCCCACAGGCGGCATCAAGCCGCTCCCCGGCCCCACGCCTGCCGAGGTGCAGCAGCGCCTCATCACCCAATATGAGCGCGGCGAAATCGAGCAATGCCTCTACAAAGGCGCAACCGTCTACCGTTGCAGCCGAAATGCCCCCGATGCCGGCAGCGAAGTCTTCGATGCCAAGGGCGACCGCATCGGCAGGTGCTATTTCAGCACCAACACCGTCGATCCCGTATGCCGCGAAGCCACCGATTGCAAAGTGATCTACCGCGTCGCTAAAAACATCTGGGGCAAGCCCGAAGTCGTTTGGGTGAAGCCCAATTGATGCGCCGACTGCACCTGCATTCGAGTCCACTCACAGATTTTCTCTAATTTGCCGCGATGAAAAAAGGAAAGCACATCGTCGTGGTCGGAGGCGGAGCCGCTGGATTCTTTGCGGCCATTCGCTGCGCGGAACTCAACCCCGACTGCCAAGTAACGATCTTGGAGCGCGGCGGCGACTTCCTCGAAAAAGTGCGCATCTCAGGCGGCGGCCGCTGCAATGTCTGCCCCAGCGAATTCAATCCCCGCGAATTGGTCAAGTATTACCCTCGGGGCAGCAAGGCGCTCATCGGGCCCTTCAACAGCTTTTGCAGCGGCGATACCGTGGGTTGGTTTGAGGGCCGCGGCGTGGCGCTCAAGACCGAGGACGATGGCCGCATGTTTCCCGTCACCGACGACTCCGAAACCATCGTTGCTTGCCTCATGCAGGCCGCGCGCAGCGCGGGCGTCAAGCTGCTCGCTAAGCACACGGTCGTGCGCATCGCAGCCCACGAGGGCCGCTGGAAAATCGAGCTTCCTCGTGATCAAGAACTCTTGGCCGACCGCATCCTGCTCGCGCCGGGCGCCACCAAGACCATTTGGGGCATGCTCGAGCAAATGGGCCACACGATCGCGCCGCCCGTGCCGTCGCTCTTCACCTTTCACATCGACGATCCGCGCATCGCGGGCCTGCAGGGCCTGAGCGTGCCCATGGCGACCGTTCGCCTGCGCAAGAGCCTCGAAACCACTGGCCCGCTGCTGATCACGCACTGGGGCATGAGCGGTCCCGCGATCCTCAAGCTCAGCGCCTGGGGCGCCCGCACCCTCGCCGAATTGGGTTACAAATTCGAGCTGCACGTCAATTGGTTGGAAGCCGTCGCGCTGGAGCAGATCCTGGATCAGCTCCGCCACGAAAAGCTCGCGCAAGCGCGGCGCAAGGTCCAAGGGAAAAACCCCTTCGACCTACCCAACCGCCTCTGGAATGCGCTCTGCACAGCGGCCCGCATCTCTGAGCACGCCAACTGGGCAGATTTGAGCAAGCCGCAAATACAAGCCCTCGCCACCGAGCTGGTCGACGGCGCGTACCAAGTGACGGGCAAGAGTACCTTTAAGGATGAGTTTGTAACCTGTGGCGGCGTGGCCCTCGATGAGATCAATTTCAAGACAATGGAGAGCAAGTTGTTGCCCGGAGTTTTCTTTGCTGGCGAGGTCATGGACATCGACGCCGTGACCGGCGGCTACAATTTTCAAGCTGCTTGGACGACAGGATGGATAGCTGGCGCCGGGCTGGCAGCTGAGGGTTGATGGAATTTGTCGAGGGCTATTCCCCGTTACCAAAACGATTCCGAAAATCCATATTTTTTGATTTCTGTTTTCTTGGTGGTCAAACGAATCCCCGACTGCCTGTCGATCGAAGTCACCATGGCACAAATAGTATCTCCGATTTGAAGCTTATCGATCAAAGTATCAACCTCGCTGGGGATTTCTCCGATGCAAATGATCTCGAGCAAGGCCATCGGTGTTGCGAACTTGTCTGGGAATTCAATCTCGATAAATATCCCAAATGGAGGTTTAAATTTGATCTTACCGCAAACCTTCGTTCCGACCGGAATTTTCAGAAAAATTGCATCCCAATCGATCGTTTCTTCTGGCAATTTGTCTTCGCTCATTTTTACAAGTCGCTCGTTTACAATTCGATTTCCACCAAAGCTACGGATTTGAACCAAAAACCCAATTCCAAGCTGAAGGTCCTCCTAACCGTTTTTGGCTTTCGATAATTGACGCGAAAGGTTGCTTTCAGAAAAGTGCCTGTGATCTTTGGCCACGGTGCGCGGGACATTTTTTAGAGAAAAACCCGATCACTCGGGTTCTTCAGGCTCGATCAGGAGTTCCATCAATTCGATACAAATCATTTGCAGCATCAAGACTTGCATTTTCAAGTCGCACGATTCGGAGAGCAGTTCGCCAGAGCGTTCAGCAAGCTCTTGCATGAGGGCTTTCAATTTTTCGTTGCGTGGACCATTTTTGGGAGGATGCATATTTCCGCCCGCCCCGGGGATGTTGGCCGGTGGCTGGGCGGGGCAGGTCCTAGGTGCTTTTTGGGGGTGGGCGGAAAAATTTTCAGCAGCGTCCGTCAAACATCCAGAATCGACTGGTGCCGGATGTTTGGCGGACAACCTGCTGAAAAATTTTCCGTTTGCCCCCAAAAAGCATCTGAGATTCGCCTCGGTCAGCCATTGGCTGACATCCTCGGGGCGATCTGGACGGTACCTCCTCCCAAAAATGGTTGGCGCAACGGAAAATTGATCGCGTGCTTGATAGAAGCAAAACGTTCAAAATGGCGCAAGCCAGAATCCCAAAATCATTCGCCCCGCTGAAAAGTATGCTCAGCGCACAGAATTCAACACCCAAAATGATTCTTAAGATTCTGTAAATTCGGCTCCTAAACTGCGCATCCATGGAACCCCAATTTTCTCCGCTGGTCATCGTCATTTTCACGCTGGTGACCGCATTCCTTTTCGGTTCCGCCGTGCAAGGACTCGTCGTGGGCTTGCGTGGCATTCGACACCCCAACTACACAAGCGTGCTTTACCTCACGATCTTCGCCATGCTCACATGGCTCAGCACCTTGTTTGTCTTGGGTACCGAAGGTTTTTTTGCAGAGTTTGAAAAAATGCCGCCGCGCATCATGCTGACCTTGATCGTGCCGCTCGTCACGATCATCGTGCTCACCATCACCCGATCGTTTGTAGAGATGCTACGGTATATCCGCCCAGCGACGCTCATCTACCTCCAAGCATTCAGAATATTGGTCGAGCTCGTTTTGTGGTTGTTGTACAAGGATGGGATATGCCCCAAACAAATGACCTTTGAGGGATGGAATTTTGATGTGCTCGCCGGACTCTCGGCGCCAATTGTCGCTTGGCTTGCATTTGGCGCAGGGCGCAACAACAAGAAACTCGCGATTGCTTGGAATTTTGTGGGTCTAGCGCTCCTGCTCACGATCATCGTCACCGCGATCCTATCCACCCCGCAACTCGGCGTCTTCACCCCAGAAAATCGCATGATTGCCTATTGGCCGATGGTATGGCTACCGGGCTTTGTTGCGCCTTTTGCTTTGATGCTGCACCTTTTCTCCCTGCGACAATTGCTGCGCAAATAATCCTCACCCAGTACAGAAAAACCGAATTATTTCACCGCTAATCGCGGGAATTGGCCGTCCATTCGGGTGAGTGTCGTATTTTTGAGCTTCATATTGATCGAATGGAAGAGAAAATCAATGCTGCCCATGCCGACATCGCTGCCTATACAGGCCGCGACGTCGAGGAATTCAAGCGATTGTTTACGGGCAAAAATGGAATCATCAGCCAATTGTTTGAGGATTTCAAGAATGTACCTGGCCCCGAGAAGGGCAAATATGGCAAGCTGCTCAACGATGTGAAAAACGCCGCTAGTATGCGTTTTGCTGAGCTACAAGCAGACGCGCCCGCCAAGCGCAGCACGAGCGCGCCCGACGACTTGACCCTTCCTGGTGATCCGCACTTTATCGGGAGTCGCCATCCGCTCTCCATCGTGCAAAATCGCATCATCTCCATCTTTGAAAAAATCGGCTTTACGATCGCCGATGGCCCTGAAATCGAGGATGATTGGCACAACTTCACGGCCCTCAACATGCCTGAGGACCATCCTGCACGCGACATGCAAGACACCTTCTTCTTTGAAGACGGCAAGCTCCTGCGCACCCACACGAGCAACGTGCAGATCCGCGTCATGACCAACCAACAACCTCCGATACGCATTCTTGCGCCCGGCAAGGTCTTTCGCAACGAAACCGTTTCTGCCCGCGCACACGCATTTTTCCACCAAGTCGAGGCGCTTTACGTCGACAAAGACGTCTCATTTCCCGACATGGTGCAGGTGCTTGATTATTTTGCCAAGCAGATGTTTGGGTCTGAAACCAAGGTGAAACTGCGTCCGAGCTTTTTTCCCTTCACGGAAATCAGCGCGGAGATGGACGTCTCGTGCATGATCTGCGGCGGCAGTGGCTGCAATGTCTGCAAACATTCAGGCTGGGTCGAGATTCTCGGTTGTGGCATGGTCGATCCTGCTGTGCTTGAAAATTGCGGCATCGACTCCAATGTTTATAGCGGCTACGCACTTGGCATGGGAATTGAAAGGGTGGCGATGCTGAGTTACGGCATCAATGATTTGCGCCTATTTTCCCAAAATGACCTTCGCTTTTTGCAACAATTTCAGATTTTGAATCCCTACTGAGATGAAAACAATCACCGATATCAAAACTGTGGCTGTCATCGGGGCAGGCGTAATGGGTCGTGGCATTGCTTTGGCAGCAGCTTTGGCTGGTTACAAATCTTTGCTGTATGATATTTATCCTCAGACACTTGAGCAATCCCAGCAATACTTTGAAAAGTTTCTAGCAGACTCCGTTTCGCGCGGCAAAATGACCAATGCAGCCAAGGCTACGGTCCTTGGCAACCTGCAAACCACCACCGAGATCAATGACCTCAAAGCTGACTTCATCATCGAGGCCATTTTGGAGAATCTCGAACTGAAGCAAAAGGTGCTGCGCCAGATTGAGGCCATCAACAGCGACGATGCCATCATCGCCAGCAATACCTCCACCATCCCGATCACACGCATCGCTGCTGGCCTCAGCCATCCAGGCCGCTTGATCGGCATGCATTTTTTCAATCCTGCGCCCATCATGAAACTCGTCGAGGTCATCTCGGGTGCCGCGACCGAGGTCTGGGTGAGTGATGTAACCTTTGCCCTTGCCGAGAAAATGGGCAAAACACCCGTTCACGCCCAAGATGAACCTGGCTTCATCGTCAATCGTGTGGCTAGGCACTATTACCTCGAAAGCCTCAAGACCCTGGAAGAACGCGTTACCGATCACGAAACCATCGACCGCCTCATGGAAAATGTTGGTTTCAAGATGGGCCCATTCAAATTGATGGACCTGATTGGTGTCGAAACCAATCATGAAGTCACCAAGTCATTGTATGAGGCCTTTTTCCACGATGAAAAATTTAGACCCAGCCGCGTCCAACAAAAAAAGGTGGATGCTGGGCATTTTGGTCGCAAGACCGGTCGTGGATTTTACACTTATGATAAGTAAGCTTGGTTCACAACCTGCCTTGTATCCTCGTAGAGATTTTGCATTCTAGAAAGTAAACCTCCAATATTTTGACGTTTATGAAAAAATACCTCGTGATTTTGCTCCCATTGATGCTCGTGCTTTTTTCGGGTTGCCCAATAGGCCTGGACTATGCACTTGGTGAAACGGGCAAGGAAAAAATCGATAACCGCCTCATCGGCACTTGGCATAGCACCTCAACCGAGAGCGAAGTGCAACGGGTGACATTGCAGGAAAAGGATGGCCACAGCTATACAGTCAAAGTCGTGGAGCGTGGCGAGATGTACTCTCTGGAAACCGACGACTTGCAAGGCTGGGTCACATCTGTCAAGGAAAAGAATTTTGTCTACTTCAAACCTGATGGCGATGAAAAATTTTACCATTACTGCTACTGGTTTGACGGCTCCACACTGATTACTTGCGACTTGGCATTGCTAGATGGCGGGTTGGATGCAGTGGAAAACACCAAATCACTCCGTGCCCAAGTCGAGCGCTCCATGGTCAAAGACGAGTGGGGCAATGAGACCATCGAGTGGGAAAAGGAATAATGATCCGCTGAAATGGCCCTCCACTGATGGGCCATTCAAAATCAGCAGCGAAGCTGCGACACCAAAACTAGAAAACGCAGAGATTCATAAAATCTCTGCGTTTTCCATTTATGCTGACCTCTCCGATCAGGCCTCAAACTCGATTTACATTTTCCCACAAACCACTTCCAGCAATTGGTCTGGGCGTAGGTATTGGGCAGTCAATCGCTGGATATCGGCTGGCGTGAGCGCCATCACAATGTCAAACTTGCGGTCCATCTCATCAAAGCTGAATCCGTTGATCAGCGCATTTTGAATGAGATTGTTGAGCTGCGACGGCGTCTCGCGGCCTGTTGCCGAGCGACCCAAAGTATAGTTGCGCACCAAATCCAGCTCTGCAGAAGTCACGCCATGCTCGATGAGTTTGGCCATTTCTTTTTTTAGCTCAGCCAGCGTCGGCTCGATGTATTGGTTGCCGACATCCGTCTGGATTACAAACAGGCCATCGTATTTCATCGAGAGCCAAGCAGAGCCGATGCCGTAGGTATAGCCCTTGTCTTCGCGGATGTTTTTCATCAACCTAGACCCAAAGTAGCCGCCATAAATGGTATTGACGACCTGCACCGGATAATAATCGGGATGGCTGCGGGGAAATGCGCGATGCCCGACACGCAAGGTCCCTTGCATCGAGTCGGCTTTTTCAAAATATTGCAGGCCGACGACGGCTGGCTCCGTGGCCCAGCGGCCGTGTGACAACGCCATGTCCACTTTTGATTGGCCGGGCGCGAAGCTCTTTTGGCCGAGCGTGGCATTGAGCTGCGCCATCAACTTGGCCTCATCAAACCTGCCCACCGCAACCACAGTAGCGTTTGCGGGGTGGAAATAGGTCTCATGAAAAGCGCACAAATCCGCCAATTTTATTTGCTGCACATCTGCCTTGCCCCCAGGGGCACCATAAGGATGCGCTGCCCCAAATAGCAGACGGTTAAATTCCCGGCGGGCGATATAGCCAGTCTTTTGCTCCTCGACATCGAGTTGCTGCAGGCTACGTTCGCGCATTTTTTCCATTTCCGTTTCCGGAAATGAAGGCTCCAAAATCATCTCGGCCCAGAGAGGCACGGTGTTTCCAAGGTGCTTGCTCAGGGTGGTGAGGCTCACCGAGGCGGCCTCATAGCCAGACTCGACCTGCACAAAAGCTCCAAAGTTGTCGATGGCGCGGGCATACTCCAGGCTGTTGTGTTGCCGGGTGCCCTCTTGCATCATCTTTGCCGTGAAATTCGCGACTGAGCCCGCTGGCTCAAAGCACTTTCCCGCAGGAAAAATCGCCACCAATTCCAAGATTTCTTGTGCTCCAAATTGCAGCATGTATACATCGACGCCATTTACAAGTCGCTCATGGTGCACGTTGGGAAAATATGTTTTCGCAAGTGGGGCGGCTGTCGGCGGCACTTGGCGAGAGAGGATTTCAGTTTCCATGCTGTGGCAGGTAGTAGAGGGTAGAGCAATTGTCGTTATGGAAATATTTGCGTGTGGCGTCGATCACTTCCTCGCGTGTGAGCTTCAGGTACTTGTCGATCGAGGTATTCGCAAATTCAGGATCACCAAGCGAATCGCTGATTGCGAGGTTCATCGCCTTGTTCAGCAAGGTAATGCGGTCCATCACATATTGGCTTTCGATCGAATTCTTTACGCGCTGCACCTCTTCTTCAGATACTTGCAGCATGGCATCCAAGACTTCTTGGAGTGCCTCTTCATACTCTTCAACGGTTTTGCCCTTTGCGAGGGTGCCGTCGATGGAGACCGTGCCGGCATCGTGTGAGCCCCAGCTGAAGGCCCTGACCGAGGTGGCCACTTGCCGGTCCTTCACCATGTGTTGATAGAGATGGCCAGCCTTGCCACTCGACAAGATATCGGTCACCATGTCGGCGGCAAAATAGCCGTCGTCGGTGCGGGCAGGAATATGGTACATTTTATAGACGGCTGGAAAGGGCACGTCGCGGTGCACGGTTGCTTGGCGTGCCGCCGTCTGTGCAGGCTCCACGGGCAGAGGCTTGTGCAGCAACTCCCTGCGGGGGATGCCACCAAACCACTTCTCGGCAAGTTGCTTTACTTGCTCCACGGTTACATTGCCTGCCACAACCATGGTGGCGTTGTTGGGGGCATAGTATCCGTAGAAAAAATTCTTGACGTCTTCCAAGGTGGCGATTTCGATGTGGGAAATCTCCTTGCCGATCGTGGGCCAGCGATAGGGATGCGTGGTGTAATGGATGCCGCGCAAAATGAGGTGTGCGTCGCCATAGGGCTTGTTGAGGTAGCGCTGTTTGAACTCCTCGATCACGACACTTTTTTGCACATCGAGATTTTTCTGGGAAAAGTCCAGCTCCAACATGCGATCGCTTTCCAGCCAAAACCCAGTTTCAATTTGGTTGGCGGGTACCGTGAGGTAATAGTTCGTAATGTCATTCGTGGTGAATGCATTGTTTTCGCCGCCGACCATTTGAAGAGGCGTGTCGTAATTGGGGATGTTGCTGCTGCCTCCAAACATCAAGTGTTCAAAGAGGTGGGCAAAGCCCGTCTTATCCTCAACTTCGTTGCGGGCACCTACATGGTACAAAATATCCAAGACGGCTGTGGCCACCGTGGGGTCTTCGTGGACAATGACCTTGAGGCCGTTGTCGAGACGAAAAGTAGAATATGGAATTGCAGACATTGGTGACAATTGAGTGCGGCCGCTAGACCGCAAGGAGCAGTAGACACGGACATCCGCAAAAATAGTGAGCCGCAATGAATATCGGAAGGGAATAAAAGCTGTGGGATCCGAGTTGGATCCCACAGCACAAAAGTTTAGGAAGTGGGTTGGTGGTTTTAAGCTTCAAAGATGCCCCTAGGTGAGCACATCGCTGAAATCTTATCGAATAGATCATGAATCGAGGCAAAAACACCTCAGGTATTACAATAAAATCTTCCTATTCCAAAGCACTTCAAATATACTGGGCATCGCATTTTAATGCAAGAATTTGACGTGCTTTTTTTGTTTTTTGAAGCAATCACGACCTGCTTTTCGAAGTCTGAGCTAAACAAAACTACGCAGATAGACATGCATCGTCCTCAAAATGAGATCGAGAACAAAAAGTGACGCAACCCAAAGAATCCAAAACGAGAAGAAAGCATGTAAGCAATGGCACTCATTGTTCAGAAATAACATTCACACAAGCAAAAAAGGTGAACTGATCGTAATGCGGAAGCCACACGCAAAAGCAAGCGCTTTTGCGACCGCCTAGCCACCGCATCTCAAGGATTGGAAACAATCAATGGAGGTCAGATGAGGTTGAGCCGGCCCATCAAGCCGTCGCGGTAAGTGCCGCCGACAGGGATCACCTTCTTGCCAACCGATACCGTCTTGTCTTCGATCGCATCGATCTGATCGATGCGCACGATGTAGCTGCGGTGTACCCTCACAAACTGATCTACGGGCAGTTTGGCCTCGATCGCTTTCATCGTAGAATGGCAGACATATTTCTTTTCCTTGGTCACAATTGCCACATAGTCTGCAAGCGCCTCGATCCATTGCACCTGCCTGATATCGACCTTCACCAAGGCTGTATCTGACTTTACGAAGACAAAATCGCCCTTGAATTGGATGGCTTGTTCCTGATTGATCTTCTCCCTGACCTTTTTTACCGCTTTGAGAAAGCGGGCGTAGGACGGCGGCTTGAGCAAATAATCCTCGACATCGAAATGAAAAGCCTCCAATGCGTACTCCGATTTGCCAGAAACCAAGATCACCGCGGGCCGCTCTTGCATCGCCGACAGCAATTCCAACCCACTCATGCCAGGCATTTCAATATCGAGAAACAAGATGTCGGCATGGTGGTCTTGCATGTATTGCATGGCCTCCACCGGATTTTCGAAGGTTTTATCGACCTTCAAAAAATCGGTCTGTGCGACCAATCCCTCCAGCAATTTTACTGAAAGCGGGTCGTCATCGATGATGATACATGTCAATTGCATAGGCGGAAGTGATTTTGATGCTCATAAATGTATCATTCTTTCTTCAAACCATCCACACCCCAAGGAAAATCCAATCGCAACGCATTCCACTGAAATTTTTTGGCTGCATCGAGGTACATACTCCCCCCTTGCTGCAGCGCCCGCTCAAATTCTGTATAAATGCTCGGAAAAGCCAGCTTGAAAGCAGCGGCATCGATGCGTTTTTGGTGAAGAAATTGATCCAATGATTCGTTTTCCAGCATTGTTGATATCGGCTTGAGGATGGTCACTGCACTGCGCAACGCAAGAAGCTGCGGTTAAAGCGCCCCTGTGCGAAGCTCTGATTGATGTCTTGCACCACTTCAAATATCTGGGCTGCAGTGTAGCTGCTCGTGCACCCGCCCAATACCCGATTGGCCTCATTTGCCACCTCGTCCACACCCCAACCTTCAAAAGCGCCAGTCGCCACTTGCAATTGTGCAAGCGATGGACTACCCGGAGAAAACTCCGGCCTATCCTGATCCAGTTTCAAGATGAGCATGAGAGAAACCAATTCGCCAGCCAAGCGATTGTTGGGCATGGTGCCTGGGCTAGGACTGCTGAGGAGCGGTGCCGCAGGCCCCATTTGGGGCATCGCACGCAAAACGGTCTCGGCAGAATTCAAAACGGCCTTTTCGTCACAACCAATCACGAGACCCTCGGGAAACATCGTCGCAAAATTTTTGGTGAGCAAATTTTTTGCGAGGATTCCAGCATCAGAGGTCCACTGGTCCTGCATCATTGTGACAGGCTGCTTGGCAGACTGATCCAAGGTGCATTCCGAGGCCTGAACCCTGCATGCTTGTCGACAGTAGCGCAACCCGTAATATTCCAAACTATCCTTCATGCTCGCCGCCCATCCCTCTTGAGAACCTTTTGCATCGGAAATTTTGACCTTGGAAGAAACAAAAAGGCAATAGGGCAACTGTATCCAAGCAATGCGCGCTGTCCAAGGATGGTCTACATTCACATTTTTGTAGGAAAGCGGAAATGCCGCCGCATCGGGAATCCCTTTATCATCAAATGGGAGATCTTTTTCGCGCCCATAATAGATTGAGATCTCGTCGATGGTATAACCTGGAGGCGGAGAATAGGTCAAATACAGGTGGGTAGAGTCATTCATGACCTCAAATACACCGATGGAATGATTGGATTCACCCCTCACATCGACGAGTTCGGGCACCCCACATGGCTTGGGCAATGCCTCATAGACCAAGGAGTCAGTAGGTACCCCTTGAGGATCGGTTTTGGGAGGATGGTTGCAGCCCCATGACAGCAATGCAACCACCATCAACAACACCAGATAGTGAATCTGTAAACGCATGGGTGGTTCTTAGCGGCGTGAACTTACGAAAAATTCACTCCCCCCATGCCTTGTGTATGTGATTTTCAGTTCATCGCCACCTTGCGGGCCTCTTCTCGGGCGCGCACCTCAGCGGCATTTGCCGGGCATATAGGCATCCATCCAAGCCATGCGCAACAAGAACCACTCTTTCAAACGCCTCACTTCGCCTGCATAAGTTTCCTCGTAAGGCTTGGCATTGGGCCAAACATAGCCGCCCAAAATGGGCCAGGCTTCAAAGTTGTGGGCTTGTGAATCATCAATCTTGGTAACCGCCGCATCGATGAGCGCATTGATGTGTGGCAGGCTAAGGACATTTTTCCGCAGCTCAAGCCAACGACATTTCATGACATCTTGAAAATAAGGGTCTTGGGCCAAAAAATGCCAAAATCGAGGGATGTGGACCGAGGTCTTGCCATAGGTCTCCCAATGCCAACCATTGGGGGCAAAGCCTTGGTAAAATTCAAAGTTGCCAAATGCAAGGTCATAGTCCCAGATGGGGCCGGCCTTGAGTTTGCCACCTTTGCTATTCTTGTCTTTGTGGTAATAAGAACTCAACCAATAGCCGTCTACATTCCTGCCCAACTCGACCATGATCATCACATCTACAAAACTCGCGACATCGATGAAATGGCGATAACCACGCACGGTATCAGTCCACCCAGAATCGATAGCAACCTCAAAACTGTCTACAAACGTCTGGATATATTGCTTTTGAGCATCGGTGATGTCGTCTGCTTCAGGATAGTGGTAGCGATATTCTTGCAAGCCCTCGCCCTTGATCGGGTAATACTTTGAAAACCAGTTTCCATTGTTCGCGCCTTGGTCCCAGTCTGTTTTGATGATATAGCCGCCCGTGAGGCTATCTCCAGCATTGTCATCTTTGTCCAGTCGCGAGACGTCGACGCGATCCTTACCGCGCTGGATCTTCTCGCCGAGCAGGTACACGCCACGGTATTCCCCATCAATGACCACATCCACAAACCGCACCCGTGGGCTGTAATTTCCCATTTCTCCATAAAGGGCGTAAGCCATGTAGTTGCGCAAGAGGGATTTATCAGAATAGTTGGCCGTGAGGACGAAGTCTTTTTCTTTGGGGAGGTCGAGGAGTTTGGTAAGCTTGCCCTTTTGCCCGGCAGAGTCCATCGTCTCCAAGCCAAAAGAAAGTTTGGAGTGTCGCTGCGAGCTGCGGCCACGTAACTCTATGCCCACAAAACCGCTCCAGGCTTCGGTTGTATCATTTGCGTGATTCATTTCACCCTTGCCATTGTCGATCAGGCGCATCTTCACAATGGCCTTGGGCTCATCCAAGATCGGTAAGCCTTGGCTTTTGATGACCACAATGGGCAATTTCGATCCTTCAAAAGCAAATGGGGTCGTGGGTGATTTGCCAAATGTAAGGTTCCAGCTGATCATGCGGCCATTTTCCTCAAATGGGTAGGTATCGACAACGACAAGCTTCCATGCGCCATTGGGATTTTGGCCATTGTTGTTGGCGCCGAGCCTCGTTTCGGGCCTTAGCGGGCCAGTAAAAGGGGCCACTGCATCGTTGACGCTTTCGTCAGCGGTATCGATGAAGCAGCAATTGGTATAGTTGTCTTCTCCCTCGCCATTGCGGCGGGCCAGGTCAGTAACCGTGCCATCTGGGGCGACCAGGTAAATGCTCAAATCATTGTCCCAAGTGTGAACCAGGTTGATGCAAACTTTTTCCAATCCAAATGTAGAACTGGTGGCAGTCGGCAGGCCCACAACCTTAATGGTAAAGATGCCTGGTTTACCATCGATAGGGATGACACCGCCCGTACCTATGAATTTCTGGGCTGGTGAAAGTGTTGCAACGAGGAGCAACAATAGGAAAGCCAACTGCAGCTTGATCCTCATCTTGAATATCGTTTTCATTCCTCTAAGGTATCGTTTCGTGAAAAGCATCCTTCAATCACGCTGTGAAAATAGCGAATTCCTTTTCTCAACTGCTAGCCTAGCCCCTCAATACAACGGGCTGCACTTGTGGTGCAGCCCGTTGTCATTTTTGGGGTCAATGACTCAGCGATCAGTTAGGAGCGCCAGCATTGCAAGGGTCGTCGCTGCAGGCACCGATGCGGTCGAGCGAGTGGCCGCCGCTTGGGTTGCCT
>JANPHP010000505.1:0-21042 GCA_031424495.1 Bacteroidota bacterium
GGATCAACCACATTTTCTGGGGGGTAGTTCTGTCAAGCGAATAATTTTTCGAGTCTGAAGAGGAAGAATTTGACATCAGTTACGCCCCTGAGATTGGCCCTGAATGCCTTGATCTTGGAGTTGAATGATTCAGCGTATGCGTTTGTGCTTCTGTTGTCGAAGAAGTTGAGTATGCCTTCGAGGTGATAGTCAAGGGAGTTTACGACGGAGTTGAACTCGTCGATTTTAGCGTTTGCCACGCCTTGCCTCCAGGTGTTGAATTGGTGTTCTGCGACCTGCTTGTTGGTGCATCTGTAGATGGCCCTGAAGCTCAGGGTGAGATGGTAGGCGTGCTTGATGGCAGGGAACTTTTCGAAGAGTATGGCGGCGCGCTTGGCCTGGTTGGCTGTCCAGTCCTCGGGGGTCCTGTACAGCAGGTACCTGCTGCGGGCGAGGAGCTCCTTGACGGTGTCACCGTTCGAAAGCACCTCCGGCCGGTATCTCACGCCCTTGTCCTTGGCGTGCTTGACGGCCGTGTTCTCGTCCTCGATGGCCTTCCATCTGAGCTTCACCCTGACATGCTGCATCGCGTCGCAGACCAGCCTTACGACGTGGAACCGGTCGATCACCTTGGTGGCGTTGGGGAAGCTCCTCTCGACCGCCAAGGCCATGTTGCGGGCCATGTCCATGCTCACCTCCTTCACTTCCTTGCGTCTTGCCAAGGCGATCTTCTCCAGAACCTCTTGGATGACGCGGGCATCGGTGCCGTTGATGATCGCCACCAGGCAGCGCTTGTTCTTCGCCCCGGTCCGCTTGTTGGTGATGATCGTATACAGTTCGCCCTTGGAAAGGGCCACCTCGTCGATGCTTAGCTGCGAGGTGATGTTCCCAGGATAGATCAGGTACTCCCCGGCGTGCGAAATCTGGCGATCTTATCCACTACTCCCCAACTTTTTAGGTTGACCCGCAGTGTGAGAGCGAGGGATCGGCTTGCGCCGATAGTCGGGGAATCAGGATTCGAACCTGCGGCTTTGTCGTCCCGGACGACGTGCGCTACTGGGCTGCGCTATAACCCGAATTTGTCTGGGCAAAGATAACTGCTATTGAAAAAATCAGAAACCAATGAAGCAAAGATCAACCCACAGATACAATTGAAACCGATTTGGATAGTGCTTTGTTCGTTTTGTTAAGCTAAACCCTCGTGTTTGATGGCTCACCTTCGGTTTGGTTACAGGGGCCACTTCTGCCGCTCGATCATGGTTAAATGCTCCGACCTTTGGCTTACATTAAATGCTCCTACCCAAGTCCTTGAACACAATCCATCATCACGGAATCTCCGCCATGGCCACCATCAAGGCTTCTAGGAAATCCTTGGCCACGGCATTGGAGCAAGTGAAATTGTTGGCCATCATTGCAAAGCAGAGGCGCTTGCCGCTGCGCGTTTCCACGTAGCCGGCATACGTGCGCACACGGCTGATGTAGCCGCTTTTGGCCCATACCTTGAGCTCGGCGGCTGTGCCTCGGCACATGGACTTGAGCGACCCCGGGCAGTTAGCATCCCCTGCGATCGGCAAAGACTTGAAAAAGTCTGCAAACCATGGTTCGGTGATATTTGTCCGCAAGATGCTCGCAAGTTGGTTGGGGGTAATGCCATTGTACCGACTCAAGCCACTGCCATCGTCCATTTGCAAGCCGGTGACATTGATGCCTTTGCCAGCCCAATATTCTCTGATCGCCTTGGTACCACCCGCCGTCGAACCATCGTTTGCTAGCACGACGCCGATCGTCTTGACCAAGTGCTCGGCATAAAGGTTGATGCTCTTTTTGTTGAGCCAATAGATCACGTCCTTGAGCGAAGGTGACTGATGCGTGTACAGGATGGTGCGCCCGATCGGTGATGCCTCCCCCTCCAATAACATGTGGCGCACGGTCGTGGCTTTGCCAGTAACTGAAATGGAGTCTGCTAGCAAGGCATTGCGCAATGCTTGCGCAGCAAACAGCGCTGGATCAGGTATCGATCCCTTGATCGTGAACGTGTCCCCCATGGGCACTGTGCCTTTGAGGGTGCGCGCAAAAGTATAAGGCGCGCCATAGACAAAGCCGTTGTCGCCCGAGCTGCTGCTCCCTGTGCGCATCTCATTCACAAATTTGATGTCGGGCATGGGAGGATCTGAGCGAATAAACTCCGCCCGCGACCCTACGCTCTTGCCCGGCAAGAAATAGACCGTGTAGCTATTTTCATTGAAGCTGAGGCCGCAAGCACCAGCACCGTAGTAGTTGCCGATGTCGCCCCAAACCCAATTGATCGGGACCAATGCATCCTCAAAAAGACTGGCGTCGCCGACAATATTTCCCTCGATGCGTCGCACACCTTTTTCCTTCAGTTTATTCACCCAGATTTTGAGCAAGCTCTTCATGTCGGTGCCCCATTCGTAACGGTCAGACCCTAGTGTCGGGTCGCCGCCGCCATGCAGGATCACATTGCCCTTCAAGACTCCGCCCTCGATCTTGCCGTCGTGCTCCAGCAGGGTCTTGAATTTGTAGTCGGGCCCCAATATCCCGAAGGCGGCGGCCGAGGTCACCGTCTTCATGGTACTTGCTGGCAAGAGTGTTTCATCCAGACGCTCTTTTTCAAGCAGCTTGCCCGACTCCACATCATACAGCGCAAAGCCAAACTGACCATTGCGCATGCCGGCCGACTGTGTGATTTTGGCGAGCTGTGCATGCACGCCTTTGGTATCGATTTGTCCATGCAAGCTCAAAGCCCCGAGGCAAAGGCCTATTAGCAGGGCAATGCGTTGCTTGAAGACGAGATTGATGAACTGCATTTGGGCAAATATACGTGCCTTGCCAGCTTTAGGTGTCCACAACCTGAGTTTGCTGTGCAAAGATTGGACACTTGGGGCTGCATTGGCAAGGCCCGGTCTATTGCTTTACAATGCGTCGCGCACTCTGCTCGCCGCTTTTGTGATGCATTTTGAACACATAAATTCCCACAGGATAAGCCCGCAGATCGATCTCGTGCAGCCTGCGTGATGGTTCCATGTCCATGGTTGCCAGCATTCTCCCCTGTGCATCCCAGATTTCCACTGCTGTCACACGCTCGGCTTCGTCATTCATGTCATCCAAAGAGATTTTCCAATTTGTGGGATTGGGGTAAAATCTAAGGTTGGTGCGCTCGACGACAGAGCCCTGCTCGCCGCTGAGCACGCTGTCCATCACGATGAATTGCCCCATCATGCCACCGTCTTCATGAAAAAGGTTGTGACAGTGATACATATAAGGTGTGTGCTCGTCTGCGAAGTCTTCAAAGCGCGTCACAAATTTGATCGTGTCGCCGGGCTGTGTGAGCAATACATCTTTGCGGCCCCTCAGGTGGCCGGGCACAAAGCCGCCATTGAACTCGATCACATGAAATTGCACATCATGGATGTGCAGGGGGTGGGCCACGTCGGTATTGTTGTACACCTCCCAGATCTCGATATCACCGAGCTGCATGGTGTCATTGATGTAGCCCATGTCATAAGTCAGGCCATTGATATAATAAGGAAAGCCTGAAATCGCCATCGTGAAGTTCTTGACCCTCGTGCGAGCTGCATTTTGCGGATTTGGAATTTGGTAGGCGCGCAGCTGGGCAGGAATTGTGGTGACGGGATTGGCCGTCGGTGGGCCTACCCTAAATTCACAAAGTCTGAAATCGTTGCCGTCCAACGCGTTGCCGGGTCCGCCGCCTGGGCCGCTTGGGCCACCGGAGATGCCTTGACCCATTTCGGAGGAGAATGAAACGAGGGGAAGGTTATTGGTGAAGCCCGCAAAATTGATGAGGACTTCGACACGCTCGCCTGGCGCGAGCAAGATGCGCGTGATGGGCAGGGGCTGCTCCAGCAAGCCGCCGTCGCCAGCGATCATGAACGAGACGCCGCTGGGAAAGCCAATGTTGTAGACGCGCTGATTGGAGGCATTCAGAAACCGAAACCGCACCACTTGCCCCGGCACATTCAGGTAGGGATTGAGCGTGCCGTTGATCATCATGGTGTCGCTGATCGCCTCATAAACGAGCTGGTTGCTCAGGCTGTCAAACGATTTGTCTTGCAAGATCATCGGGAAGTCGTCGACGCCATAGGTATGGGGCAGGCCGAGGGCGTTTTCGACGGAGTCATGCACGATGATCATGCCCGCAGCTCCATAGTAAACTTGCTCAGCAGTATGCTCATGCAAGTGCGGATGGTACCAATAGGTGCTGGCCTCATCCAAGACTGTGAAGTCGGGCGACCATGTCGTGCCGGGGGCGATCGGCGTGTGCGGTCCGCCATCATCGGCTGCGGCCACGTGCATCCCATGCCAATGCATCGTGCTGGTATCGGCGAGCGCATTGGTCACATTGAGCTGAATGAACTCACCATTCCGCAGCATGAGCGTGGGCGCGAGATAGGCTTGGTTGATGCCATAGGTCTTGGTCTTGGCTCCCGCTAGAAATTGGGTCGAATCCGCCGCGATCGTAAGCGAAAAAGTGGTGCCGCCGAGCGTATCGGGGATTTGAAGTGCGTTTGGCTGTTGGGAAAGCAGCTGCTGGGCAAGCAAAAGCCCTGTGAATAGCGTGAAGAAACGTTTCATAGCATTCGGATGAGTTGGTACCTCCTGATGGCGATCGCTTCAAAAATAGCTTTTGAAAGCCCACTTATCCAAGTCGCAAATCTGAACAAGGTTAAATTTCATGTTGAATGTTCACCTTGTGAACGAGATGTATATGCAAAAAAAGAATCCCCGCCACCTCGGGGAGAGGTTGGCAGGGATTCACCAAAGCGTTGCAATTAAATTCTTATCTCAGGCCGCTGCATTCATTTCTGAACGTGACCTTGGCGCGCTGACGGTTGGCGTCGCATGCCCAGTTTCTTCTTCGTAGGGTGATTCTTCATTGGTGTACTTGCGCATTGCCCCAAAGATCGGATCCCAGCCGCCCAATCCTGTCGAAATCGGATAGATCGCCAAGATGCCGATCATCGCTACCCAACCTGTGAACAAGGATCCAAAAATGGCTCCAAAAATCATTCCCAATACGATGCGAATGATGCCTTCTCCGATGCTGATATTTGATTTCATAATGCGGTGCTGTCGATGTGTGGGTGAACAAATTATATAACACAAAGCTGCAAGGTTGCACCAGCCAAAACCATGACCGCCCTCAGCGAAAAAAATGATTATGATCAGCCAGCGCTAACCTGCTATATTTGACCTGAGCAGCAATAAGGTAAGCGCTAGGCCTGGGAGCGCGTCTGTATGCCTCGTTTGAAAAAGGACCCTCGCACCCAAGATTCGATTTGTGGCAGCGTCACCTCTGGCTCGATCCAAAACTAAATTTCTTCAATGGCAGCACGCATCATCATCGTCCCGACGCCCATCGGCAACCTCGAAGACATCACGCTACGGTCTCTGCGCATGTTGCGCGAGGCCGACTTGGTGGCTGCTGAAGACACCCGCACGACAGGCAAATTGCTGAAGCTGCTTGAAATCGAGCGCCCCCTCACCCCCTTGCACGCCCACAATGAGCATCACAAGGTGAAGCTGTTGCTCGACAGGGTAGCCCAAGAAGGACTCACCCTCGCCATGGTGTCAGATGCTGGCACGCCCGGCATCTCTGATCCAGGATTTTTACTCGTACGCGAGGCGCTGCTCAGGCAAATCTCCATCGAGGTGCTGCCTGGCCCTACGGCATTTGTGCCAGCCCTCGTGGCAAGTGGCTTGCCATGTGACCGATTCGTTTTTGAGGGATTTTTGCCCCAAAAGAAAGGGCGGCAAACTCGGCTCAAGGAGTTGGCGCTGGAACACCGCACGATGGTCTTTTATGAATCGCCCTTTCGCATTCTCAAACTCATGGAAGAGTTTCAAAAATTTATCGGTGCTGATCGACAAGTCGTCGTCGCTCGCGAACTCACCAAGATCCACGAGACCTACTACCGCGGCACTGTTCTTGAAGTGATCCAACAATTGGAAAATGGCGTCATCAAGGGAGAAATTGTGGTTGTTCTCGCAGGCAAAGCGTAAGCCCTACCTACTGGTCTTGCTCTCTGCGGCGTTGCTAGGGGTATCCTTTCCCCCTTCTCCGTTGAACTTTTGCATCTATTTTGCATTTGTACCTTTGCTTTTGCTGTATGAGCAAGGCGTGATTCCTGAAACTGTCATGGAGGGAGGAGTATTTCTGCCTTTCAAGCGGTTGAGCATCGTCTTGTGGCGTGTGCTGAGTTTGCAATTTCTCTGGCGTCCTGCTTTGCGGGGCAAGGCTGTTTTACAATATGCCGCCGTTGAGATTTCTGGGAATGCACAGCTGTTCCGTCATACCTATGCTGCATTTTTCATTTGGAACCTCATCTGTTGCTATTGGTTAATGCTCGTCGCATTGGGGGCGTCCACGCTCGTCGAGGGCGTCGTGAGCGCGGTTGCTGGCGTGCTTGCAATCGCCTTGAATCCGTTGTTGATGGCCATTCCCTTCCAATTTCAAGCACGCCTGCGCAGGTACCTATCACCTACAGTGGCTGCATTGGCTTTGCTACCGCTTTGGCTAGCTTTTGAATATTTTCATTACCACTGGGACCTGAGCTGGCCTTGGCTTACACTTGGCAATGCCCTGAGCTATCACCCAGCGATGATTCAATATGCAGAGTACACTGGTGTGCTAGGCATCTCTGCACACATACTCCTCTGCAATTGGCTCGTTTATGTAGGCTTACGACAAATAGGCCGCAAGGCAATCCTCGCAGCCGCTCTGCTCGTGACGGCTCTGGCTTGGGCGCTGCTGCCACTCCTGCTCGCCGCGCCACTTACCGACCCCGAGCGCACAGCATTGCAATCCACCGACACGCTCCACGTGCGCATGATCCAACCCAACATTGACCCATTTGCCCTCGGCGACGAACTGACTGCCGAAAAAAGAATTGATCTCTACAAGGAACTCATTTTGTCGCAGCCGCTCGACAGCGGCCGCATCATCATGCTCCCTGAGCGCGCGATCTTGCGTGCGATGGAGCCGCGCACCATGTTGCATGGCCGTGTCTTAGAGCCTTTTTGGGAATTGGTCGATTCGTTTCAAGTACAGATTCTCACTGGCCTAGAGGATTTCAAGAATTTTGAGGACACGATTACTGCCCCCATAAGCGCCCGCGAAAGCTACCGTATGGTCGCTGGCAAGCGTCAGTTGGTCTATTCCGTCCACTACAACAGCGCGTGGATCATCAATATCAGCCGCAGCACGCAATTGTACCGCAAGGGCAAGTTGGTGCCGATGGTCGAGCGCGTGCCTTTTTTGCGTGGACTCCGGTGGTTGAAATTCCTGAACCTCGATCCCGCCAAGGGGCTGCTCAACTTCGGGAGGCCCGATTCGCTCACATTATTATATGACGTCGACAGCATCCCCACCAATGTGTTGATTTGCTATGAGTCAGCATTTGGGGATCACACGCGGCAAAAGACCGAGATGGGCGGGCGTTGGATCGCCATGATCACCAATGACGGCTGGTGGCGACAGTCGTCTGGGTACATTCAACATGCAGGCATGAGCATCATTCGAGCCATCGAGAATCGCCGCACGATCGCCCGCTGCGCCAACAATGGCCGCTCGATGATCGTCGCAGCGACAGGCGAGGTCTCGCACGTATCGGATTGGGGTGTCGAGGCGGTAATCGATGCCGATGTGCCATTGTATGATTACCAGACCTTTTATGTGCGCCACGGTGACTTGGTTGGTATCATTGCCTGCTGGCTGAGTGGGATCATCGTTGTCTTGGGTTGGGCAATGCGTTTTTTGAAGCGCCGGCGCCGCACGGCGCCCTTGATCTTCTCCGATGCTGCTCAATAACGCAACTTCACCGATGCTTCCAAGATGTCCTGCATCAGCCAAGTACCGAATTTTCAAAAGGAAATATCTATGGTTTCAGTCATGAGGGCTATATTGCTGGCAAATCGGCATTGTGCCCGGCGGGCGATCGACCCGACGAGGTAGTCGACCCTTACGCAAAAACGATGACATGCAGGACTACCCTGAGATCACACCCAGCTTTGCAACCAATGTGAAACGCATCGTAGCCGAGGCTGCCCGATTCATCTTGGAGGAACGAAAAAATTTCAGCGACGAAAAGATCGAGTTCAAAGGCTACAACGATTTGGTATCCTACGTCGATCGTGAATCGGAGATCAGATTGACCCAGGGCTTTGCAGCCTTGTTGCCAGATTCAGGATTCATACGTGAAGAGGGTGGCGACTTGCGTCCAGATGCCCCCTATAGGTGGATCATCGACCCGCTGGACGGCACCACCAATTTCATGCATGACGTACCCGCTTATTGCATTTCTGTAGCCCTCCAATTCCAAGGCGTAACGATTTTTGGAATCATCCACGATGTGCCTCGCGGGGAGGTATTCACGGCGATCAAGGGTCAGGGCGTCTGGTGCAATGATTTGCCCATCAAGGTGAGCAGCCATGGCCATCTGGGTGCGGCTTTGCTCGGGACAGGCTTTCCGCATGTCAAAAATGACGTAATGGGTGACTATTTGGCAGCAATCCGAGAATTTTTAGGGAGCTGTCATGGCATCCGCAGATTTGGTGCCGCAGCACTCGATTTGGCCTACATTGCATGCGGAAGGTTGGACGGATTCTTTGAAATGGGCCTTAGTCCATGGGATGTGGCAGCCGGCGCCTTGATGGTTGAGGAGGCTGGTGGCATGATTTCTGACTTCAAAGGTGGCAGTGACTACCTTTTTGGCAAACAAATTGTAGCCTGCAATCCCGCGTTGCAGCCTCACATGCTTCAAGTGATTGGCAGGCATTTGGCGGGGAAGGGTTCATAGTCCAAAGTCAGGTTGCGGTCGAGGTTGCGAGACCTTTTGCTTGCCTCCTGACAAACGATCAAACCCCCATTCTCCCAATTTTTCATTACCTTTGTCGCGATTTTTTTACACTCATTCGATATGCTTAAACTGCTTCAGAGATTATTCGGCAACAAAAAAGAGAAAGACATCAAGGAATTGCAGCCTTATGTCGGCAAGATTCTCGCCGAGTACAACAAGCTTCAAAAGATTTCTGACGACGACTTGCGTGGCCGGTCAGATACCTTTAGAGACCGCATTCAAAAACACATCAAGACCATCTCTGACGAGATGGCCGCCAAGAAAACGCAGGCCGAAACCACAGATGACCTTTCCCTCTCGGAAAAGCTCTATGAGGAGGCTGAAAAATTGCGCAAAAAGCGCAATGAGCAGCTTGAGCAGGTCTTGTTGGAAATATTGCCAGAGGCTTTTGCTGTCGTCAAAGAAACGGCCCGCCGTCTCTCTGAAAACAAGTCGCTCGTCGTCACAGCCACCGATTGGGACCGGTCCATTGCCGCCAAAAAATCCAATGTCATCATTGACGGAGACAAGGCCACTTGGAAAAATACCTGGATCGCGGCCGGTGGGGAAATCGAGTGGAACATGGTCCACTACGACGTGCAGCTCATCGGCGGCGTGGTGCTCCACACTGGCAAAATCTCAGAAATGGCCACTGGTGAGGGTAAGACGCTGGTCGCAACCCTGCCCGTATACCTCAACGCCCTCACAGGCATGGGCGTACACTTGGTTACAGTAAACGATTACCTCGCTCGACGTGACTGTGAGTGGAATGGCCCGCTGTTTCAATTTCACAAAATCACCGTCGACTGCATCGACTTTCACGAGCCCAACTCAGACGAGCGCCGCAAAGCCTACCTCGCCGATGTCACCTATGGCACCAACAACGAGTTTGGCTTTGACTACCTGCGCGACAACATGACCACCAATCCCGAGTTTTTGGTGCAGCGTCAGCACCACTTCGCGATTGTGGATGAGATTGACTCGGTGCTCATCGATGAAGCCCGCACGCCGCTCATCATCTCCGGTCCTGTGCCCAAGGGTGAGATACATGAGTTTTACCATTTGAAGCCGCGCGTCGAGAAGTTGATGCGCAATCAGCAACGCCTCGTCACCACTTATATCGCCGAGGCACGCAAAGTACTCGACGCATCCGACAAGGAAAAGGACAAAGAGCTACTGAAAGAAGCCGGCCTGAAACTCTTCAGGGCACATCGCGGTCTACCACGTTACAAGGCATTGGTCAAATTTCTCTCGGAGCCTGGCATCAAGTCAGAAATGCTCAAGACCGAAGCCTTTTACATGCAAGACAAGAGCAAAAACATGCATCTCGCCGATGATGAGCTCTACTTCACCATCGATGAAAAAAACAATCAAGTCGAGCTCACTGAAAAAGGCCGTGACCTCATCACCGCCGATGGTGAAGATGCCGACTTGTTTGTGATGCCAGAGGTTGCAACCCGCTTGGCAGACATCGACGCCGACAAATCCCTCGGCGAGGAAGAAGCTATGCGCCGCAAAGATGCCTTGGCCCGTGAATTTGCCGAGAAATCTGACCGCTTGCACACGATCAATCAATTGGTCAAAGCCTACACCCTCTTTGAGCGCGACATCGAGTATATCGTGGATGAGGGCAAGGTCAAAATTGTGGACGAGCAGACAGGTCGTGTGCTCTCAGGTCGCAGGTATTCAGATGGTTTGCACCAAGCCATCGAAGCCAAGGAAAGCGTCACGGTCGAGGCCGCGACACAAACCTTCGCGACGGTAACTCTGCAAAACTATTTCCGCATGTACCACAAGTTGGCGGGGATGACGGGTACTGCCGAGACAGAGGCATCTGAATTCTATGAAATCTACAAGCTCGACGTCGTCGTCGTGCCTACCAACCGCCCGATCGTGCGCAAAGACGATGAAGACTTTGTCTTCAAGACCAAGCGCGAAAAGTACAACGCTGTAATCGACGAAATCGAGAAGCTGCGTTTGGCGGGTCGTCCAGTGCTTGTCGGTACGACTTCTGTCGAGGTATCTGAGCTTTTGAGCCGGATGTTGCGGGTGCGTAAGATCGAGCACAACGTCTTGAACGCAAAGCAGCACCAAAGCGAGGCCAAGGTCGTCGCAGAGGCTGGCTTGGCGGGCACCATCACCATCGCCACCAACATGGCTGGCCGTGGTACTGACATCAAGCTCGGGCCCAACGTGAAGCAGTCTGGCGGTCTCGCCATCATCGGCACCGAACGCCATGAATCGCGCCGCATCGACCGGCAGTTGCGCGGTCGTGCAGGCCGCCAAGGCGACAGTGGTAGCTCGCAGTTCTATGTGTCTTTGGAAGATGACCTCATGCGTCTATTTGGATCTGAGCGCATCAGCAAGATCATGGACCGCATCGGCATCAAGGAGGGAGAAGTCATTCAGCACTCCATGATCACCAAAAGCATCACCAACGCGCAGAAAAAGGTAGAGGAAAACAACTTCGCCATGCGCAAGCGCCTTTTGGAGTATGATGATGTCATGAACAGTCAGCGTGAAGTCGTGTACCGCCGTCGCCGCAATGCCCTCTTCGGGGATCGCATGCGCAGTGACATCGACAATATGTTGTGGGACGTCTGCAACAAGCTCGTCGCCGAATACAGCGATATGGGTGACCACGAGGGCTTGCAATTTGCCGCAATCCGCTCCTTGTCGGTCGATCCACAGATCTCCGAGCATGAGATGGGCAAGCTGTCGCAAGATGCGCTCACCCACCGCCTGTATGATACCGCTAAGGCATTCTACAAGCGCAAAATGACTCACTTGGCCGAGGTCACCCTTCAGGGCCTCATGAACATCAGGGAGCGTGATCCGCGCATCGAGATGGTGGAGATTCCATTCACCGATGGCGGCCGTCGCATCAAGATCGTCGTGAACCTGACCCAAGCCTTGGAAACACAAGGCGACGAGGTCCCACGCATGTTGGAGCGCTCGATTTTGCTCTCTGTCATCGACGACAAGTGGAAAAATCACCTGCGCGAAATGGACGAGTTGCGCACCTCAGTACAAAATGCAGTCTTCGAACAGAAGGACCCCTTGGTGGTCTACAAGTTTGAGGCCTACGAATTGTTCCAGCAAGCGCTCGGTGCCGTGAACGAGCAGGTGATTTCGATGATCTTCAAGTCTGATCTCGACATCAACCGTGGCGAGCGCGAGCAGCAAATCGCTGAAACCAAAGTGCGTCGTGACGACTTTAGCAAAGTCAAAGCCAGCCACGAAAATCTGGAGCTGCAGCGTCGCGAAGCCACCAAGAACCTGGGCACAAGTGGTGGCGGAACTGCAGAACCTGCAGATCGTCCGCTCAGCCGTGCCGAACGTAGAATTCAAGAGCGCAAGGGACCCAAACGTTGATCATCAATCAGGGGATTCTTGGCATTGATTTCGCAAGGGCAAAGCAGCCGATTTTACAGGCTGCCTCTAGTGGCATATTTTAGGATCTTTACAGCGAGACAACTCAGTGAAATACATGAACATCAATTGTTTTGATCTAGTTAGGCGATTAGGGGCGGCACTATCGGTTATTTTGTTGTTGGTGACGGCGGCTTTTGGGCAGAAGGAAAGCGAGCCCATCGAAAAGTACCGTGTCGTCTATCCTTACGAATCCCCGCAATTTGATCCATCTATCGCGGGGACACAGGTCTTGCGTCCCCGTGTTTCCCCTGACTCGGTTGGGGTCTATTATGATTTTGACCGTCGTCTTACCGCCTTGTTAGATTTGCATCAGCGCATGAATTCAAGCACCGTGGAGGGCAAAGGATTTCGGATACAGATATATGCCGGCAGCAAAATGGAGGTCGCCAATGAGGCAAAGGCCGACTTTGTGCAAACCTTTCGTGACGGGGGAATGGAAGTGTACAAAGACTGGGTGGCCCCCCATTTTTGGGTCCGTGTAGGTGATTTTCTCAGTCGCAACGAGGCGATGCGGCATCTCCCCAACGTCAAAGCCGTATTCCCCGATGCGTTTGTAGTTTCCGATAAAATCAATCTTCCCAAGTACAAAAAAACAGCAAGCCACGGCAGCGAACATCGCGATACACCTCCCGGCGAGCAGCAAGATTGAAAAATTCAATTTGTAAATCGCTGATCGATCGCTGACCAATCAGCGAATCCATGTTCGCTGATGTACATACTTTTCAATGCAATTGTTTGCTGATAGTTTAGGGACGCAAGCCAAGCCGATCCCTCGCTCTCACACTCCTGCTCGCTCTCAAGCCGATCCTTCGCTCTCACACTCCTGCTCGCTCTAAAGCCGATCCCTCGCTCTCACACTCCTCCTCACTCTCAACCATCCCCCAACAAAAAAAACGAAGCCGCCCACCTCCCAGTGAACGGCTTCTCGCAAACGCCCTCCTCTTACTCAATATCGCTAATCTTCTTTTCGCATAATCCAAGCGCCTGTCGGCACAGGTTGCGGCACGAGCAGCGTCACTTCCCAGCCGCTCAGCGCCATGGAGAGTTTCATGCCTGCCACCAAGATCGTATCGACCTTGAAAGTCACAGCGACACCGTGTGAAATCACAAGTAGATCATCGCCTTGGTGCAAAGTCTCTTCCAGATAAACCTTGGCTGCACCCATCGTGCTGTCGTAGGCCAGCACTTTGCCGACCTCGACATCGTGCAAAAGCTGGGTTGCGCGGCGGTTGTCGCTGCGATAACCGCGCCCTTCACAAAAACCGCAAGCCACGGCTGCATGTGACGCATGCTGTAGATCCATTCCTGCTGACCTTCCTGAACCTTGACACGTATTGCAGAGCACTCCCATCTTCTTGTCGCTTAAAAATTTAATGAGCTGTCGATCATTTTCGAAACAGGATGCTGCCCTGTCGCCAACTGATGATTTCTACGCCCAGAGCCCATTTCGGTTTCCGAAATGTAATTTTTAAATGGTATTTGATGATAAAGAATTCAAAAGTGCCTGCATTGGTTAACGAATCGGAATCGTTTTTGGGAGGATTTACATTGTTTGCATTGTAAGACTGCGACAGCTTTTGGAGTTTTCACGATCCCTGGAAGCCAATTCTCAATCAGCGGTCGCCAAAAATCCGCAACAATGCCACAAAGCCACTAATTTTGCGGCGCCCAGCCGATATTCACGATAAGGCCAGGTTTTTTGGATTAGCCTCAGCGCAAGCACCTCAAGCTCACCCACCGCAGGAAAAATAATGATTATCATTGCCCTATGTTTCCAGTGATGCATCAATACAAGTTGCGCTTGACCAATCTCAGTCAAGCCAACCGTTCCTTGAAGCTGCAAAAATTGTCTTTGCGCAAGGACCTCGACCTCATCGACGCGAGCCACATCAACGGTCTATCTGCCGAAGAAATCTTGGGCAAGATCATCGCCGGGCAAAGCGTGACCCTGATCAAAAACCTGAGCGCCCGCGACGAGGCGATCAACCTGCTCGATCGCCGGCTCAACAATATCTACCATGAGATCAGCACCATCAATGAAGAGACAGGCACCTACGACCTGTTTCTCGGCTACCCTTTTGTAGAAGGAAAATTTCTAGACGGCAGCATCGCCCGCTGCCCGGTCGTGCTCTTCCCTGTGCGCTTGGAGCGTGATTTCCAAGGTGGAACGCGTTGGGTGTTGCGTGCAAATCCCGACGAGGACCTCAGTTTCAACACGACTTTTTTTCTCGCCTACGAGAAATTCATGCAGGTGAGATTGCCGCGCGAGTTTTGGGACGATTGCCCCGAGCGCCACGACGACTTGCAAGGGTTTCTCAATGGCCTCTACAAGAAGATGGCCGACCATCAAATCACTGTGCATTTCAATTCGGAGCTGTTCCAATTCAAGGTCGAGCGCTTCATGGACAAGAATGCGGCCCTGCTTGATCAGCTACAGGTCGGCGTGTTGCGCTTCATGGCAACGGCAGTGGTCGGCATTTTTCCGCAGAGCGACAGCGCACTGCTCCAAGACTATGAGGTGTTGGAGCAAGAGGCAGAGCATTTTGAATTGCAACGATTTTTTGAGCCTCGTCCGAAAACAGCCCAAGGCCCAACGCCATCCGAGAACGAATCTTTTTTTGTGTCTTCGGTGGATCAGAGCCAAGAAGAGGCCCTCCTGCGCGTGCGCGCAGGGGAATCGGTTGTTTTGCACGGCCCGCCCGGTAGTGGCAAGTCGCAGGTGATTTTGAACCTGATCTCAGATGCCCTTGCGCGCGGGCAACGTGTGCTGGTCTGCTCACAAAAGCGCGCCGCGCTCGACGTCGTCTTCCAACGAATGAACGAGGTCGGTCTAGGCCGCTTTGCTGCCTTGGTACACGACTACCGCGCCGACCGCAACAAGATCTTCGCGCGCATTCGGCAGCAGATCGACGACATAGACAAGTTTGAAGAGGAGCGACGCGATATCGGGCTGGACAGTTGGGTGCGGGATTTTGGGCGGGACAGCAAACGGCTCGACGAATTCAATGAGTTTTTTGAACGGCTTTACCAGACCTTGATCGCCCCGGGTCGGTTTGGCTTGTCGCCCCATGAGTTGTATTTGATGGCTGATGCGAAAGCCGAACAACTGGACATGGCGCCGATCGCGGCAGCGTTTGACCACGATCGGTGGCTCTCGTTTCGAGAGGTGCTCAGCAGCATCCTCGACTACGATGAGTTTTTTGCCGCAGCGCACCCGTGGCGGGAGCGCCTGCCCCTCCATCGTCTAGGCTTTGCCGACAAAAGCGGCTTTGCAGAGCGCCTCAGCGCACTGCCCACCGAAATCGACAAGCTGCATGACCTATGGGCCGCGCTCAAGGAGCCCGGCAGCAGCATCGACCATGCCGATCAAATTACACCATTCCTAGCCGCTTTTGAGCAAATGCAGGAAAAGGTACTGCGATCTGGTGCCAAGACTGACTTGGCCGCAGCCGTCACCGATCAGCTCAAGCCGCCGTTTTTGGTGGAGCAATTGGGCACGGCTGGCAAGCTCATCCAAAAGATTGCGGAATTCAAAGCCTTGGAAGGCTTCCCCTTCAACGCCCTGGACGAACTGCAAAAACATTGCGCTGCCTACGAGGCACAGCAGCACCAATGGAGTCGCCTGCTGTCGGGCGATTGGCGCAAGGCCTCGTCTTACCTCAAGGATATCTTGGCCAAAAGAAGCCGCACACTTGATGAGGGCAACCTCAAATTGATCAAAGAAGAAATGGCGGTGATCGCCAAGTTGCAAGCCGCCACCGCCGAACTCAAGCAATACCATTATTTCAAAGACATCCCCATCGTCAATGACCCTGCGGAACTCGTCGCCTGGCAAGTGCAAAAACTCACCGATACCGATTTGGTCGCAGATTGGCAGGAGCAGCAGGCTTGGGACGCTTTCAAGCCACGCATCCGCGATGGAAAATTCGACGAGGGATACTGGGCGGATGTGAAGGGTGATGTATTGCGCTTGCAAGAAATTTTGCGTGCGCATGCGGCTACCGCCAAGGCATGGGGAGCTTGGTTGCATCCGGCGCAGATCGATCGCCTGTTGCAGGGCCTCATCTATCCGCAGCCAGCAAAAGACTATGCGACCCAATTGCGGGAGAGCTTTGTCAAAAGTTTTGATGACTTGGTACAGCTTGATACTTTGCTTGATGGATTGGTCGGCGAACAAAAACAGGCGTTGGACCACCTCTATGGCCATATCGGATTTCTCGGAGATCGGCACAAAGACGAGCTGCTGCAGCAGGCCCACAATGGGTTGCTGCTTGCTTGGCTGTCGCTCACCGAGGCTGCGCATCCAGAATTGCTCGAAACCACAAGCCGCCAAATGCCCGAGCGCACCAAAACCTACCGGCAATTGGTGCATGAGCGCGCGACCACGGTCTCAGGACTCATACAGCGCAAGCTCAAGGATGCCATCGTCGAGAAAATCGAATACAATCGTGTAAATAATCCCGTGACCTACCGCGACATCGGGCACCAAGTGCGCAAGCAACGGCAGCTGTGGCCGGTGCGCAAACTTGTGCAGAGTTTTTGGGAAGAAGGGCTCAGCCGATTGATGCCCTGTTGGCTTGCATCACCAGAATCTGTCGCCGCCATCTTCCCGATGGTCAAGGACTATTTTGACTTGGTGATTTTTGATGAGGCTTCGCAGTGTTATGTGGAGCGTGCGCTGCCTGTGATGCTGCGCGGCGCGCAATGCGTGATCGCTGGCGACGACCAGCAATTGCCGCCCTTTGACCTTTACAACGTGAAGGTCGAGGAGGTCGAGGGCGAAACGATCGAGGACCAAATGCCACTGGAGGTCGAGAGCATTCTGGACCTGAGCAGGAATGTATTGCCACAATGCAAGCTCAACTGGCATTATCGCTCAACAGAAAAAGAGCTGATCAACTTCAGCAACTTTGCTTTTTACGAAGGGCGGCTCAACATGGTGCCGCCTGCCGTGCACGAGGAGATCAGCCTGCCGCCGATCAGTTTCATCAAAGTCGATGGCCTCTGGGAAAACAACCGCAATGAAGCCGAGGCCAAAGAGGTCGTGCGCTTGGTGGAAGGTTTGGTGCGCAGGCCAGACAACCCGACGATCGGTGTGGTCACATTCAACTTTCAGCAAAAGGAGCTTATCTTGGAATTGCTGGAGTTGCGGTTGCTGGAGCTGGGATTGGCAGGTGACAAAGAAGGCGTAGCCTTGCTACACCGCGCCATGGAGCGTGAAGAAGGGGAGGAGCGCCAAGGCATTTTTGTCAAGAATATTGAGAATGTGCAAGGTGATGAGCGTGACGTGATCATCTTCTCTGTGGGCTATGCACGCAACAAAGCAGGCAAGCTCGTTGCAAATTTTGGACTGCTGAACCAAAAGGGTGGCGGCAATCGACTCAATGTAGCCATCACCCGTGCCAAGAAAAAGAAGATCATCGTCTGTAGCATCGATCCTGAGGAGTTGCAGGTTGAGGGCGCAAAGCATGAAGGTCCGCTGCTACTCAAACGCTACTTGCAGTATGCGAGGGCGTTGAGCCAAGGCGAATCGGGAGCAGTGCGCACGATACTCGCGCAGCTGCGCACGCTCGCAGCCGATGACAAGTCGGGAGCCAAAGCCTCGGTTGCAAAGCGTATTCCCGACTTGGCGGGGCGCTTGGCTGCAGACTTGCAGCAACTCGGGTGGCAGGTTGAGCGCGAATTGGGTGACCACAACTTCATGCTGGACCTGGCCGTGAAGTCACCCGATGGCCGCTACTTGGTGGGAATCGAGTGCGAAGGCAGCAACTATTTTTCTGGCCGCACTGCTAAAGAGCGAGAGGTCTATCGACCCGGCCTGCTCGGGCGCAGAGGATGGCAAATCTATCGCCTTTGGGCGCGCAACTATTTTCTCAATCCGGGGCAAGAGGTGAGCCGCATCGTGGAGCTCGCTCAGGCTGCGATGACACAGGTGAATTCGGCTGGTGATCAGACGATTTGAGAAGGTTTTTGATCGTCTTGTTCTTCCTGCAAAAGCTCCCTCAATTCGATCAGCTCATCGGCGATCGATTGGAGCCGCTGCCTGATTGCGAGCAATCGCTGCTCTGCGGCAGCGATGCGCAGTGCGCCCTCGTCTTCCAAGGATTCGTGCGGATGCTCAAATGTATTTTTTTCGTGCGTTGGTTGCTGACCCTTATTTCCCATCGATGCCACCTGTAGTCCTTCCCTAAAAAAATAATGCCGGAGTCCCCTAGCAGGGACTCCCGGCACCAATCAACAGAGAAACGCGTCCACCGATCGGTGGACTTTGGATAAAAAGGAGATAATCTTATACTCTCACTATGTTACGTCACATGCTCAAAGACCGATATGCATTGCCCCCCTTCGGGATTCATGGGTTTCGTGTGAGAGACCCATCAAGCTCAGTTCTGGAAGTGGTTCCTTTCGACAACCAAGACCAAAAGCGCAACGCATTTCAATTCACAGCTCCATCTATCTGGAATCTAGGGTGATTTTTCCCACTGCGACGTATAACGAACCTGTTCCTTTAGGTTCTGATTCAAAGCTAATGTATCATTTCCACGCCCCAAAATATTTTTTTCGCTCTCGATTAGGAGTTCAAGCCCCATTCGTGGCCCAATCTATTATTGCAACAGATTGATAGTGAGCGAGAAAGTCGACGTTGAGATTTTACAAGGTCATGCGAATTTGTGACCGAAAATAATGTGAAAAAAGATTGATATTCATGCCATATCGCGGGATTTGCGTTTGTGACTTCCTGCACAACACCCGTATTTTGAACAAAGGATAGGAATAGACGATGGAAGATTCACTCTCGATAAGATTCATAGGCACAGGTGGCGCTTTTGACACGGCTTATGGCAACTCGGCGGCAATCGTGGTGCTGAAGGAAATGCGCATCCTCGTGGATTGTGGGCACACGGTCTTCCCAAGGTTGATACAGCTGGACTTGGCATACAAAATCGATGCGCTACTCATCACCCACCTCCACGACGATCATGTCGGTAGCCTCTCCACCTTCATTCTGTACCATGACATCGTGTTGCAAAAGGGCCGCATCAGACTTTTTGTGCCCAATGCAGCAATGCAAGACTTGCTCACAGGCATGTTGTCCTATTCCCTCGGCAAGGTTGATACGCGTGTAGATTTCAGGCCGATTGCGGAGCTTGAAGGCGTCGGCTTTATCGACACGTTTGGCAGGCATGTCCAAGGCATGCAGACATTTGCCTATTACTTTACCGACGGCAATCGCTCGATCGTCTACTCTGGCGACAATGGCGATGCAGATTACCTGTATGCGCAGATTGCTATCTTGGACCTGCCTGCCGTGACGGTATACCATGAGGTATTTTTCCATTTTAGAATGCATGCCCATGCCTATTACCAAGACCTGATGCGGCTTGCAGCCAATCATGAGACCTACGGTTATCATTGCGATCCCACAGTGGCTCCCGCCGACAATACATTGCCATTGGTTGCTGACCATCCTGAAATGAATTATTGAATGTGATCGGGCAGCCGACCGGCTGCCAATGATTCAAGGCAGCGAGGCACAAGCCCGAGAGCGGATTAGCCCTAAGCCAAGAGCGGCGGGCCCAGGTCGGGCAGTGTGACCACCCAAGTAGTGCCTTCGCCTTCTACCGAGTCCAAATCGATCGTGCCCTTGATGCGCTCGATGGCATGCTTCACGATGTACATACCCATGCCAGAACCATAGGACTGAATACTGGCCCTGAAAAATAGGTTGTACACGCGGGAATGGTATTCCTTGGAGATGCCAATACCATTGTCTGCGATCGTGATCACAGCATTCGTTCCTTGTCGCGCTATGCTGATGTCGACCTTGGAATCAGGCTTTCGCAGGTTTTGATATTTGATCGCGTTGGAAACGAGGTTGTTGAATATGATGCCGATGCGCACGGGGTCGGAAAAGAACTCGCCCTCACAAGTAATGACGATATGCTTCTGGATGCGGTCGGCACCATCGGCAAACTGCAGGTTTTCCAAGGTCTCTTGCAACAAAAGCTCCCAGTGAATCTGTTCTTGGGCGAGTTCGAGACGGGCATTTCGTGAAAAATCGGCGAGGTCCCTGATGAATGAATCGAGCTTGACCACGCTCTTGTTCATCATTTTAATGTAGTTGAGTACCGCCGCTTCTTGGGTCTCGCCTTCGACCAGACCGATAAGCCCCATCAAGGAATTGAGAGGGGCTTTGAGGTCATGTGATGCACGGTAGACAAAACTGTCGAGTTCAAAATTGCGTTTGATCAGCTCTTTTTCCGTGCGCTTGCGCTCGGTCACATCCCGGATGAGTGCGAGCACCTCTGCCTGCCCGCTGCGCACAATGCGGGTCTCATAGTCCATGTCTTCGCCATGGAGCTTGAGCTCAGATTCAAATTGCAGGCCGCGATCTTGTGAGATGGCGAGCCGCGCATGTTCCAAGACCTCGCGCGCCAGTATAGATGGCAGCGTATCGGCGATCGACTTGCCGACAGCCCCCTCGGCGATGAGCAACTGGCTTTGCTGATCGCTTTGCTTATAGTCGATGATCATGCCCGTCTCGGTGATGCGCAAGATCAAGTCGGGGATGCCGTCGAGCAGGGCTTTATTGTTGTGCTCGGATTCCAGCAGCGCATTTTCGGTTTTGAGGCGCTCGGTGATGTCGCGCACGAGTGCTTGTATGAAGACCTGGTCACCGATCTGAATGCGGTTGAGGCTTACCTCCGCGTCAAAAAGTTCGCCATTGCCGCGGGTGTGCTGCCAGTAAAAG
>JANPHP010000506.1:0-23204 GCA_031424495.1 Bacteroidota bacterium
ACCCGAGGGCATCGCAGGCGTGATGCCCATGACCTTAGGATTGAGCTTGGCAAGCTCGACCATCGTATGCCCGAAGACATCTTGGTACTTGGGCGGCTGCGGCGTGAGCACCTTGGGCACAAGCGACACACCCGTGAAGCGGTCAAATCCGCCGGCTTGTGCATGCCATTTGGTTTGATCGAGCTCTGCGAGCTCGAATCCCTTGCCCTTGACCGTGACGCAGTGCAGGATCTTGGGACCCGGAATCTTCTTGAGGTCGTCCATGATGCGCACGAGGTGATTCACGTCGTGGCCATCGATGGGGCCGAAATAGCGGAAGTTGAAAGACTCAAACAATTCGCCCTTGCGGCCAAATTGTGCGGTGAAGAGGTCCTCGACCTTGGAAGCGACCTTTTGGGCGCTCGGGCCAAACTTGCTCATTTTGCCGAGCAGCTTCCAGACCTCGTCGCGGATCTTGTTGTAGGTGCGCGAGGTGGTCACGTCGGTGAGGTATTCCTTGAGCGCGCCCACGTTTTGGTCGATGCTCATGCAGTTGTCGTTGAGCACGACGAGCACGTTTGCATTTTCCCAGCCGGCGTGGTTCAGGGCCTCAAAGGCCATGCCGCCAGTCATGGCACCGTCGCCGATGACCGCGATCACATTGCGGTCGGTCTCGCCTTTGTAGCGGCTGCCGATGGCCATGCCTACACCTGCCGAGATCGAGGTCGAGCTGTGACCGACACCAAAGGTGTCATATTCTGACTCAGAGCGCTTCGGGAAACCCGAAATGCCTTTGTATTTGCGGTTGGAGAAAAATTCATCGCGGCGGCCCGTGATGATCTTGTGCCCATAAGCTTGGTGACCCACGTCCCAGATCAATTGATCATAAGGCGTATTGAACACATAATGGATGGCCGTTGTGAGCTCTACGACGCCGAGGCTTGCGCCAAAGTGACCGCCGTAGTGCGACCCATGCTCGATGAGGTAGTCCCGCAGTTCATGGCAAAACTGATAGAGGTCTTCGGGTTTTAACTTCCGAAGGTCTTCGGGGTATTGAACTTGGGCAAGGAGTTTTCCTTCTTCGATCATTTTGAGGCGTCCGCTGTTGAACAAATTGGTACAGAAACATCAACAAACTGCTGTGGAAAATGTTCAAGCGCCGCATCCAAATCCGTACTTCCAAGGCAGGGAGGCGAAATTAAGCAATTTGTGGATGTTTTGAAAATCATGTGTTTGGGCAGAATTGTAAGAACCTATGCACGACAGTTGCCGTGCTGATCTTCTGACCATCCCTACAAACGCAGATGCACGCCCAAAGGTTACGCCTTGGCCAAGCTTTCAACCTTGCGTCCATTCGCAATAGCAAGCATTCCCAAAAAGGTCAAGAGGCCATTCACGGGCAATGTCGCAAAACCCAACCAATTCGGGGCCAAGCCAAACCAACCCTCTGAGTAAGTATTGAACAGCCAGCAAAGCAAAGGCGCGATGAGGCAGATCAAGGGCACAAATTTGTCTCGCACAGAGAGCTTGGTGAATAGCCCGAATGCAAACAGCCCCAACAATGGACCATAAGTATAGGTGGCGACCTGAAAGATTGCGTCGATGATGGCCTTGTCATTGAATACCTTCACGAGCATGATCACGGCAAAAGTCACGACCGACATTGCGACATGGACCAGACGACGTGTCCTATTCTTGACGAGCTGATCGTCGCGCTTCTCAAAATCGAGAAAATCGATGCAAAATGAGGTCGTGAGCGCAGTCATGGCCGAGTCTGCGCTCGCATAAGCCGCCGCAAAAAGCCCCAGGATGAAAACAACCCCGATACCGATCGGCAGATAGTTGAATACCAAAAATGGGAACAAGCGATCGGTCGTGCCCGGAACCATGCTATTGGTGCTCGGGTCCAAAAACGTGAGCGGGACGCCCTTGGCGGCATCGGCTTCGATCACGATGCCTTTGGCGCTGCCATACAAAAAGAGCAGGGCGCCGAGCGCGAGAAACAGCAGATTCACAAACACCAGCACAAAACTGAAGCTGAGCATGTTTTTCTGCGAATCGCCCAAAGTCTTGCAGGTGAGGTTTTTTTGCATCATGTCTTGGTCCAAGCCGGTCATGGCCATGGAAATGAACATGCCGCCCAACAATTGTTTAAGCCAATGCTTGGGATGCGCCCAGTCAGAGATGATCACATTGGAATATTTACTCGATGCCACCGCATCCCAGATACCGCCGAGGCCTTCGATGTTCAAATCTTTGGCTACAAACCAGACTGTGAAACCGGCTGCTGTGAGCAAAAACGTCGTTTGCAGCAAGTCCGTCCAGATCACAGTCTTCATTCCGCCCTTGAACGTGAATACCCATATCATAAGAATCGCCAAGGCCACTGACACCGCAAAAGGCACATTCAATTCCGCCAACACAAATTCATGCAAGACCAACACCACCAAAAAAAGCCTGATCGAACTTCCCAAAATGCGGGACAAGAGGAAATAGGCCGACCCAGTCTTGTAACTCCAGAACCCGAATCGCTGCTCCAAATACTTGTAGATCGAGGTCAGGTTCAGCCGGTAATACAGGGGCATGAGCAAAAAGGCGATCACAAAATACCCCCACAAATACCCGATCACCATGACCATATAGGCAAATCCCTGCGTCCCTACCCAACCCGGCACGGAAATAAAGGTCACCCCCGAGATCGAGGCGCCGATCATACCGTAGGCTACGACATACCAAGGCACCGATTGGTTGGCCCGAAAAAAGGATTGCTCATCGGCCTTGCGGGAGGTGAAGTAGGAGAATATCCCCAATATCACAAAGTAGATCGCGATGAGGCCGATGCTCATCCAAGGGTAATCGCCGAGTCTTATAGCAGATGTCATGCAATACAATCAGTGGACTGGCAAGGTAATGCGTTTTTTGTTTGGGTGGAATGTGAGAAATCCAGAATAGCCCAAAAAGCGACCAGAAAAGGCGGCAACCTCCGGCAAATGCATTCAAAACGATGCTACGCGCTATGCGTTCGACATCCTTTGCGTTCCCGAAATCTCGTGTCCCGCATTCCCCAACACCAAACGACCCCGCATCCGCTCAAATCAATCCCATGCTGCCCCACCCGCCCGACGGCAGGTGGATGCTACCACCGCAAACATCAAGCTTGGCACCCGTCACGGTAGCCAAGGCATTGGGCCGGCCCAGCAGGGTCTGCAGGCCCAAAAAGGCAAATATGATCGCCTCCTTGAAGTCCACGACGGCAAGGGGCAAGGTATCGAGTTTGATACCCAGCCCCGCAAGCGACTTCTGAAGCTCCTCGATCAGGTAACGATTGTGAGCCCCGCCGCCTGTGACCACGATCGGCAGGTTGCGGGCATTCAGGTCGCGCAAGGCGACCGTGATGCGGCTCACGATGTGCAGCACAAAGGTCTTGAGCTTGTCCTCGACCGGTGATTCGCTCTCGGCCAAGAGCGGCAGGATCTGAGCGGTAAACCACTCGGTGCCCAAGCTCTTGGGGCCGCTCTGCTGGTAAAAAGGAAGGTTTTCAAGCGCGTCGTACAAGGCATAATCCATCTGCCCCGACCGCGCCGCAGCGCCGTCGAGGTCCAAAGCCTGCGCCGGATCGAGCTGATTGGCCAAGCCATTGAGGCCCATATTGCAGGGCACGACATCAAATGCCTGCCCAGCAAAATTCAAGTTGGCGATGCCGCCGAGGTTGAGGAATAGCTGACGGTCTGGAAAAAGATGCCGCTCACCAAAGGGCACAAGCGGCGCGCCTTGCCCGCCCATGGCCACGTCTTTGTTGCGGAAATTGGTGACGAGCGGGCATGGCAAATAAGAAACCATGGTCTCGCCGTCGCCGATCTGTGCGGTGAAATTTTTGTCGGGCTGATGAAAAATGGTCTGCCCGTGGCTCGCCACGAAATCGGGTTTGAGCTCGTTGCGGTCGATGAAGCTTCGCAGCGTGCGCCCGAGCAAGTGCCCGTAGTACACGTGGGTGCGGGCATAAGCAAGCGCATCTTGCTCGTCTAGGCAACGCAGGCGCGCGTACCACTGCTCATCGTAGGCGATGGTCTCGGCGCCCAGCAGCTCAAAGCGCCAACCATGCTCGCCTTCCCAAAACTCACAATACGCGAGATCGATGCCATCGAGCGATGTGCCAGACATGAGCCCGATGCCCGTGTAGCGCTTCATTTTTCTTGTACGGGGATGAAGGCGTCATACTTGTAGACCACTTCGCGCTTGGCGCCCTTGTCGAGCGACAGTCGCCAGATCATCTTTTTCAGGCCGGGCTCATCCGAAATCTCGTCGATCTTGGCCTTGTCTGACTCTACGACTTCGCCCTTGACCTCGCGGCCGACTTGGATTTGGATGAATTTGGTGCCGGCATTGAAGCAGGTGATCTTGCCTTCGATGCTCACGCGCCTGAAGGTCATCTCGCCGATAGTTTCGACCTTGGAGCTGCGCTTGACTTCGGTTTCCAGCACATTCACATGCACCAGTTTTTCCTCGCCCATGTGCAGCTCCATCTGTTTGGTGCTGCCTTGGGTCACGCCGATCTGTGCGAGCTGACGATTGTTTTCGTCGATCACGTGGTAGCTCTTGCAGGTGATGCCCGGCATCGACGTCGCATTGAAGCGAATGATGTTCTCGACCGGAAAGCGGTGGAGCCTGCCGTCGGATAGGCGATCGCCCCAAGGGATATCGCATTGGAATGCAGCACTGCATTCCATCTCGGTTTCCAGGAGGCTCATCGTGAGTCGCTCGCCTTTGCGCAAGCTGAGTTTGCCAGCCTCGAGCACTTCACCATTTTGGTGGCCATCGCTCAAAATTTCTGAGGGAGACAGCTCCAGGTCGATGTCGTTGAGGTCCACGAGGTCATTTTGGATCACAGCCGTGAGTTGCAATGCAGCTTTTTCTGGGCTGATGAGGTGGATGCGCCCCACAAGCGTCCAATGTACACCCTTGTGCAGGCTGTACATCTGCATGGGCACGAAGGGCTGATCCTTGTCGATCCCGATTTCCAAGACGGTGCTCGGCACCTTGATCGCGCTTTTGAAATTGCCCTGCCCTTGCACGATGACCTGCTTGATCTCGGCAAATGGAATGAAATATTCGCTGTCTTCGCCGCCATGCAGCAGCAGCATGCCCTTTTCCATGTTGATGACGCGGGCCTCACCGGTCACCTCGTCGAGCTCCATGCCAGCGCTGTACACGATGGTGAGGCGTTTGCCCATATTGGCTTGGAGCACCTCGGCCCAGCTGCCGACATTTTGGCTGCCGGGCACCGAGTCTATCCTGACCTTGAAGTAGCGCAGCTTCACATCGGGCGCGCCCGAGACGAGATTGATCGACTCGGTGGCCAGGGTCATCGCCATGGGGATGTCGGCCTTTTGGGCGGTGAAGTTCACGATGCCCTTGGATGCGATCTGTGCGGCATCTTCAAACAGCGTGATCTTGAATGGACTGAAGGATGTGCTTTGGGCAGACAGGTCGGCGGCGCCCAGCATGAGCAGCAGGCTGAGCGAAAAGCTACGGAATCGGGTGTACATCGGGTGCATCAAATGTCGTATCGCAGGCCAGGCACATGCCGGGCCGATAAGCAAGCAAAGATAATGAAAATCAGGCGTGGCTGCGCAGCCGCACCAATTCTGTAAAAGCAATTCGGCGAGACGCCTTTGAAAGCTGCGCCTCGCCGAATCTGGAATGCCGCAAAAGGCATAGGAATCAAATTTCAATAACTTCCAACATTATACTTGTCTTTTTGGCCCCTGACTGCGTTGCAAAATTGGTCCGTAGCGCTGCTACGAACCAATTTTGCGCCTTGCCAAGAACCAAAAATCCTGCGCATAAAGGTTGGAAGTCATTGAAAAATCATTCCTTATTTCACGTCGCCCATGAGCTTGCGCACAAGGGGCGAGATGCCGATGAGCAGCGCACCGCAGATCAATGCGTAGATCGCAAGCATGCGGTAGCCGTCGGTATAACATTGCATGCGCTCGATGGAGACCGGCTCGATCACGACTTTCACATCGCTGCGCTTGGCCAGATCAGCTGGCAAAGAAAAGCTCTCGTTTCCATCATTGGCCACGTCAGATGCCATCCAAGCAATGATCCTGCCGTTCGCATTTGTCTTGGTTTTTTCAGTTGCCGTCCCAGCCCACTTGAAGCTTGAGGTATCGGCCTCAGTCGTCGTGAACCCGACATCCATTTTCTCAAAGGTCGCTTTGACCTTGGCGGTATCAGACCAAGTGACGACCCTCACATTGTCGACCATGGGGTCGATTGTTGGAGGCGGAGTCACCGTTGCGATTTTGTATTCGCCGGTAGAGGCCATTCTTGCGCCGAGGATGCCCGCACCATACTGCCCATAAGCACTCGCCAAAAACCACATGCCCATCATGACCCCCACCAATCGGGCAGGCGACAATTTGGTCATGATCGAGAGACCGATTGGGGAGAGGCAAAGCTCACCCACTGTGATCACAAGATAGGCAAGGGTGAAGATGTTGAGCGAAGTGATGCCATCAGCTGAGGCAAACATTCTCATGGTGTAAAACACGTAGAATGCAGCAGCCAAGAACAAAAAGCCAAGGCCAAACTTCACAACGGTATTGGGTTCCCAGCCGCGTTTGCTCAACCAAACCCAGAGCAGACCCAGCAATGGGCTGAATGCAATCACAAACAAGGAGTTGCTGGAATTGTTGACCTCATTGGAGTCGATGCCGACGCCGAGCAACTTGTGGTCGAGGTGATAGCGGGCAAAGAGGCTGAGCGAACCGCCGCTTTGCTCGAAAAATGCCCAAAACACGATCGAGAAAAGGATGAAAACCAATGCTGCCAGAAGCTTTTTACGCTCGTCTGGCGTGCTGCGCGTCATCTCAAACAACAGGTACAGCAGGGTAGCGGGCCCCACAATGTACATGAACAAATTCGTGTAGGCAGAATTCGCAACCAATATGAGGATGAATGGAATCACGATGAGCGAGCCCAAATAGACAAAGACCTCGATCATGGAGCGTTTGCCCGGCGTCATGCCCGGCTTGTCTTTCAATGGGGAAAGCCCGATGGGCCCGAGGGTGCGTTGCGTAAAGAGGAAAATGAACAAGGAAATGATCATCACAATGCCTGCCAAAGAAAAGGCAAGGTTCCAACTGTACATGTTGGCCATTTTGATGCACAAGACCCCGCCGAGCAGCGCCCCGATATTGATACCTGAATAAAACAGGCCAAAACCGGCATCGCGACGGGAATCACCGTCGTGATAGAGTGTACCGACCATGCTCGAAATGTTGGGCTTGAAAAAACCCGTACCCACGATCGAGATACTTGTGCCGATGTAAAACAAATCCTCGGGTGCAAATGCAATGGTGAAGCTACCGATGATCATCAGCAAACCACCCCAGAAGATCGACTTTCTGAAACCAAGAATTTTGTCAGCAAAGAGTCCACCCACAAATGCCATCGTGTAGACAAATGCTTGGATGGCGCCATACTGAAGATTGGCGTCTGACTTGGACATGAGCAGGCGCTCCACCATGAAGACGGTGAGCATGCCGCGCATGCCGTAGAAGCAAAACCGCTCCCACATTTCAGACAAGGCTAGCAACCAGAGTTGCTTGGGGTACTTGCCCTTGAAGTTGCGGATTTCATTGAGCTGCTCTGTGGCAGTTTGAGTTTCTTTCATTGCATTCAACGGCCCGTAGGCTTTGGTGAAAATTCTAAGGGTCAGGGCTTCAAAACTGCGAAAAGTTTTTGTCAATCCGCTAATCCCACCTATCCAAAAAAGCCGAATGCCACTTTCGTCGAGAAAGTGGCATTCGGCATCGCATTCATCAGTGAATATTCTTTTCCTTCATCACACTGTTCAGGAAGCGCAGCATCACAAACAAAATCGTTGCTGCGACGAGCGTGAGTCCACAGTTCATGAGGAAGAAGTTGCCTTTGTCTTCAAAGCCATCCCAGAGACCTGAGAGGGTGCCGGCGAGCTTGTTGCCAACGGCGGTAGAGAGGAAAAATCCGCCCATCATGAGCGCGGTGATGCGCGGCGGGCTCAGCTTGCTCACGAGCGAGAGGCCCATGGGCGAGAGGCACAATTCGCCGACGGTGATCACGGCGTAGGCTCCGACAAGCCACATGCTACTGGCTTTGTCGTGCACGAGGTCGGTAGATTTCACAGCGGCATACATCACCAGCGTACTGAGGGCAGTGATGATGAGGCCGATGAAAATCTTGGTCGGCGTGCTAGGCTCCTTGCCACGTGTGCGCAAAAATCCGAAGAACCCGACCACGAGCGGCGTGAGTAACACGACCCAGAAGGGGTTGATGGATTGAAAAAGCTCAGTACTGATCAAGAGCAGGTCGCTCCCTTTTTCAGGGCGCTTGGCATCCGGCAGGTTTGCGAAATATTTTCGCGAGTCCTCCCTTACCTTCAGCTCTGTGCCTACGGCCTTGGAGGCCTCCTTCAAGGCTGTTTTGCCATCGCTAGGTGCGGTGGCCTCTGCGATCTTTTCGAGCGAGTCGTGCCTTGCACTCAATGTGCCCGTGTAAGCCTTGAACCGTGCATCATCCCACTTGTCATAAATGGACTCGTGGTAGTTGGCGGTCTGTGCGAGGCCGCCGGTCTTCATCGGGCCAGAGACCCAAGTAGGCATTGCGCGGTCTGAATAGTCCTCTGCCCAGACGGTGAGGGCGTCGCCGTTTTGGTGAAAAACCGCCCAGAAAATCACGATACAGGCATAAACCGAGAGCAGCGCGCCGATGGGGCGCTTGTCTTCGGCACTCGCCGTGAAGAGCATGTATAAGAAAAAGCCGATGACGGGGATACAGCCAAAGAGGAATGCATCCGTCGTGTCCGAGCTGATGAGGTGGCCATCGGGATTGGCGGGGCTTGTGACGCCTTTGAAAAAGTAGCCGATCACGCCAAAGGCAAACATGGGCAGCAGCACGATGGCAAAGATTTTCCAGAGTGCCATGTCACCAGGTTTGGTGGGTTTGATCACGTCTGCTTCCTTCACGTGTTTGGTAAAGGTCACGAAGATCACAAGGCCCACGAGCATGCCCACGCCAGCTGCGGCAAATGCGTGGCCCCAGCCGTAGTTGATACGCATGTAGGCGGCGACGAAGTTGCAAATGAAGGCACCAACGTTGATGCCCATGTAGAAGATGTTGAAGCCAGCGTCTTTGTTGGCGCGGTAGAGGTCGTTGTTGTAGAGGTTGCCGACGAGGGTGGAGATATTGGGCTTGAAAAAGCCATTGCCCACGATGATCAGCAGCAGGGAGACATAAAATGTAGTATTGGTATGCAGCGACAAGCCAAAATAGCCTGCCGACATGAGCAAGCCCCCGATGATGATCGAGAGGCGATAGCCGAGCAGACGGTCGGCCAACAAGCCCCCGATGAAGGGCGTGAGGTAGACCAAGCCGATGTAGGTGCCATAGATGTCAGATTTCTGGGCGCCGGCAAAACCCATCCCGCCATTCTCCCAACTGTCGAGCATGAAGAGGGAAAAAATCCCCAACATGAGGTAATAGCCAAAGCGTTCCCACATTTCTGTGAGAAACAACACCCACAGACCCTTGGGGTGTCTACTCGCCGTGACGGCACCCGACGCGGTGTTTTTTCCAGTATTTCCAGCCATGAGCATATCGTGTTGCAAGGATAAATTTTGGGTTGCAACGTCCCAAAATAAGCAGTCCGCTCGCCAATCACAAAAATTTTCAGTTAACATTCGCGCCGTTTTGCTGCGATTGTGAACAAGGACATTGGAAATCAGCATTTTTGAGCGGTGATGCCTTGGCCGTCCCTAGCCTGCATGATCGCCGCCACGAATGGAAAACGTGCACTCGGTGCGGCAATTGCCCCAAAAAATTGATTAACTTGCAGCCCTCAATTTTGAATCAGCCCAGCATCTAGGCACATGAATTTTCTCGCCCATTTTTACCTTGACAGAATGCATCACAGCAGCAGTTTTGTCGTGGGGGCCGCGACGCCAGACTTGCTATCGATTTACAATTCAGGATTGCGCATCAAAGCTGGGCATGTGGATCACCTCGCTGCCGATGTGCGCGCAGGAGTCGATCCACAATTTTTGTTGGGTTTGGAGCGCCATTTTCATGCTGATCGGGTCTTTCATTCCTCGGAATTGTTCAGCCAAGAAACGCATGCCCTGTCCCGCATTTTGGAGCATGCTTTTCCCGAGCAAGACCTGCCACGCAAGTATTTCATTGCCCATATTTTACTTGAGCTACTGCTGGACAAAGTGCTGATCCATCACGATCCACAAATATTGCCAGACTACTATTTGCATTTTGAGCGGCTAGCGCCTTTTGAAGAATTGCGCAAGGGAACTGAGGCCGTCTCGGCGCACCCCATGCCGAACTATGAAGCCTTCTTGCAAAAATTTGTCGAGAACAAATATTTGTACCACTACACGGAAAACGATCACCTCATTTACATTCTGCGCCGATTGTTACGCCGTGTCGGCATCGAGCAGAGTGCGTTTTTGGATGATCCTCGTTTTGACCAGTTGATGTGTGATTTCGAGGTGAGGATAGGAACCTATTTTGAGCAGTTCTTCACCGAGATTCGCGCCAAAGAGTAGGCATCTAATTGCAATATTGTCGTGACGCAGACGCGGGGGAATATGGCAATGCACACATTTACGAATTCTATGCATGAATTTTTGCCTTGAATTACCAACGTCGCAGATGTATCTTTACACATCTTATAATGTCTAATCGAATCGCATGATCGGATCATTTCGGAAAGCTCTGCTGCTCCTGTTGGCATTTATGCCTTGCATTTTGATGGCGCAAAGCGTGCGCAAATATTCAAATGAATTTCTCAAGATCGGTGTGGGTGCGCGTGCTGCGGCGATGGGCAATGCCATGACAGGCATCGTCGACGATGCAACGGCAGGTTATTGGAATCCGGGAGGGCTCGCCTTGGCACCCAATGCACCTGAGCTCGCCCTCATGCACTCAGAATATTTTGCTGGCATCGCCAAGTATGACTACGTCGGCTTCACGATGCCGATTGGTGAAAACCGCCGCTTTGGAGCCTCGGTGATCAGGCTCGGCGTGGATGACATTCCCAATACGCTCAATCTCGTGGATCCCAATGGCAATATCGACTTCAGTGCTGTCGAGACCTTCTCGGTTGCCGATCTTGCCGCCATTGTGAGTGTCGCCCAGCATTTTGACGCCCTCGGCGGCCTCGATGTGGGTGCCAATGTGAAGGTCGTGAACCGCAGCGTAGGCAAGTTTGCAACCGCTTGGGGTTTTGGCATGGACATCGGCGCTCGCTGGAACAAGGGTCCGCTGGCGCTGGGTCTGATGCTGAGCGACGTGACCTCGACTTTCAATGCATGGTCATTCAACACCGAAACTTTTCAGCAGACTTTTGTAGAGACTGGAAACATCATTCCTGAAAACTCACTGGAGATCACCTTGCCTGCGGCAAAAATGGGTGGTGGCTATACCTTTTTGAAAGACAGGCCCTTTGAGATCTTGGTGGCCCTCGACAACGACGTACACTTTGACGGGAAGCGCAACGTGATTTTGAACCTCGGCCCTGTGAGTTTGGATCCCCACATGGGTGTGGAGCTCTCCTACAAAAAAATTGCCTTCATCAGAGGCGGTTTCAAAAATCTGCAGCAAGTGCCCAATTCAAGTGGCAAGGACGTTTTTTCAGTCTTCCCATCCGTGGGAGCCGGCTTCAAAATCAAAAATTTCAGTGTGGACTACGCCCTCTCCAACGTGGGCAATTTTTCACAGACATTGTATTCACACGTCTTTTCGCTCAAATACAGCTTCGCCAAGCGCCGATAGGCACATGTTTGTTTGGTTGATTGGCTAAAAGATGTGTATTTTTATTGGTTCATGTTAGGAAATCCATTTACTGGGAGCTGCTTATGTTCAAGAATTCTATCCTGACACTATTGCTTTGCTGTGCTGTCGCCACAGGTTTTTCGCAATCGTTTGAGTATGGCAATAGCTGGTATAGCGCCTCGCAGCCCTATGCCAAGCTGCTTGTCTCGCAAGATGGCCTCTATCGTGTCGATGCAGCTGCCCTCGCCCAATCTGGCCTCTCACTTTCTCCCGGCAACCTCGCAAATCTGCAGCTTGTGTACCGTGGTCAGCAGCAATACATCTATGTGAAGACTACGTCTGGCAATCTGGACTACATCGAGTTTTATGGCAAGCGCAATGATGGTGGTGTAGACTCCATCATGTACCGCGACCCCTATACCCGAATGAGCGCCCCTAGCCTGCAGCCCAATCAGTATCTCAGCAACTATTCCGATACATCGGCCTATTTCTTGACCATCGGCAGTCAGCCAGGCCTGCGCTACACCGATTTCACCGACCTGAACTATGGCAGCTACACTGCTGAGAACCACTTCAGGTACCGCAGCTATGTCGAGTATCACCCCGACACCCCTGGTGCTGAGTGGAACCATGGCGGTGGTAGCCAATACGATATCTTTCACATCCTGAACTCTTACTTCATCACCGCTGAGGGATATGTAGGTCAGGCAATCAATTATGGTGCGCCCTTTTTCGTTACGGTTCCCACAAAATATCCCGCCAACGTCGGCAATCCCAGCGACTTTTCGCAGCGTCTGTATGGACGGTCTAGCTGGCGCCACATCTTACACATGGCCATCGATGGCAATACCGTGGTGCGAGACACCATCACCGGCATCTACGTCAAAACACGCTCACTCCCCTACAACAATGCAATCGGCAACTCAATAAGTGTGATGCTGGAGCCCCTGGGCGACCAAAATGGCAACACCGACAATTGCAATGTCATCTACACCTCATTGGTCTACGATCGCCTTTTCGACATGGATGGGCAGTCGGGCATCCTCATGACGAAGTGGAACAAGGCTTCCAATGCCTATTTCAGGTTTACAAATACGGCGGCATCCAGTTCCGCCGTGGCTTATGACCTCAGCACGCATACGCGCTCTGTAGGCAGTGCGGGTGGCTCGATCGCCCAAATTGTGGTGCCCGGTAGCACACAGGCACGCGAGATTTACGTCGCGACCGACGGCGCTGCCATGACGCCTATTGTAGAGACTCCACGCCTTGCAAACCATTCAGATCCTGCCAGTGGAGCCTCTTTTGTGATCATCGCGCACCGCGACGTGGCGGCCTCAGCTGAGGCTTATAAAAACTATCGCGACACCTGCACGGTCAATCCGCAAACCGCCAAGGTCGTGTATACCGACGAGATTTATGATGAGTTTGGTTGGGGCACGGTTACCCCGCAAGCGATCAAGCGATTCTGCAAATATGCCCTCGACAACTGGACAACCAAGCCCAAGTTTTTCCTGCTCTGGGGCAAAGGCAAATATGAAACCCGTCACCAAGTCGACAACCTGGTGCCCACCTATGGCTACCCCGCCGACGACTACGACTTCGTCTCCGATTTTGATCCGACACAGGTGCAGGCGGTGCCGCTCGCCTCGATCGGTCGCGTAAACGTGTACAACAATGCCGACGGCTTTGTCTATCTATCTAAAGTCATTGAATATGAGCATACGCCTTGGAATCCTTGGATGAAAGAGGCTGTGTTTTTGGGCGGTGGCAATGACACGACCGAGCAGCGACCCATTTTCAACTACCTTCTGAATTTCCAAACCTATTGGGAGGCTGCTCCCATGGGTGGAAATGTGAACTATTATCAGCAATTCAACACGGGAGAACTCACCAATGCCTCGATGACCGCGACCGATCGCTTCAACGCTGGCGTGAATGTCTTGCACTTCTTCGGTCACTCATCCAACAACATTTATGACGTCGACATTCAAGAGCCGACGCTCTACACCAATTTTGGGAAGTATCCGATGATGATTGCCTTTGGTTGCTATGGTGGCAACTTTACGAGCGATGCCAAGAGCTTTGGTGAACGGTTTATTTTGGCAGAAGGTCGCGGATCGATCGGCTACCTCGCCAACTCTACTGCAGGCTACCTCACACCGCTCGGCAATTTTGGCGACGTCTTGTATCCTGATAAGTGCCAGACCAATTTTGGGAAGGCCATCGGCGATCAAGTGCGCAGTTCAATAGGCACTTTTACTGCCACCTGGACCGATCAGGTATACCTGAACCATGCGAAGCAGATGAACCTGCAGGGCGACCCATCGGTGATCTTGTATTCCCCACAAAAACCCGATTTGGAGATTACCGAGGCTAGTATCTACTTCGATCCCAGCAATTTCTCGGCTGCTGACAGCTTTTTTACGATGAATGTGGTCACGCACAACTATGGCTTGGTCACCACCGACTCGTTCTACTTGAGCATTCGCCAGCAATTGCCCTCTGGCACCTGGAGGAACTACCCTAGCCGCAAATTTGGTCCGATCTTGAATACGGATACGCTTTCGATTCTGATCACCAATGATATCGGTGCCCAGATGGCTGGCCTGAATGTCTTTGATGTCTTTGTCGACAGTACAGCGTTGCTGGATGAATACCGCGAAGACAACAACCGCGTCACGCACTCAGTCGTGATTCCGGGAAATACACCTGCGATCCTATTCCCCTATGATTTTGCTGTGATCGAATCGCCGCAAGTCACTTTGTCGGCCTCAGCGCTGATCATGTCGCAGTTGAGCTCGGTGCGTTATCTTTTTGAAATCGACACATTGCCCACGTTTAACTCGCCACGGTATACAACCTCACCGATCATCACAGGCACAGCGATTTACAGCTCGTGGCAGGTGCCATTTACGCTGGCAGACAGCACTGTATATTACTGGCGTGTGCGGTTGGTGGATGCATACCCCGATTCTTGGGCCAAGGCCTCGTTTAAATACATCACCAACAAGCGGGGCTGGGCACAGTCGCGGCCACCACAGTTTTTTACCGATCAGACCTATCAGATCAATATGGATCAAACTAACCAAGAGTGGGAGTTTGACAAATGGTCTACCGATCTGCATGCCTACTCGATTTTGGGTGCACACGCCGTCTATCGCCTCGCCAACGGCGCCTACTCGAGCAACTATCCATCGACCAACTCTTTGTATGGCATCATGTACACGCCGATTCGCGCCAAGGACCTGAAGCCATCGATCACGGGAACCATCAACGGCGACTGGACTTATGCATCGATGCCCGATGGGCAGAGCTCGGTGGTGACTGCCATTGCGAGTTTGGAAAAAGGGGATTATTTCTTGGCTGTGAGCGAACAAGATCCACGCGTGGAGCAGTGGGCACCTCACGTGCGTGCAGCATTCTCGATGATCGGCTGCGATACGAGCTTGCTCAACAATTTCGTACCGGGCAATGCGCTCGTGGTGCTGGGCCGTAAAGACTATCCCGGCCAAGGCATCATGCTCACCTCTGCCAACGTGTATGACAACCTGAATCAAACTTGGCAGACCGACTTGCGCAAAACGATGCAAAGCAATTTTGCAACCGGCACCGTCGCCTCTACCACTGTCGGGCCATCGATCGCTTGGAATGATTTGATTTGGGATTGGAACACGGTCGACCCATTTATCGAGGAGGAGACCAAAGTGTCGCTTTATGTGTCGCATGACGGCATCCACGACTCACTCTACTTTCGCAATCTCACGGCAGGCACCTACAACCTGACCAATATCGATGCACACCGCTATCCGTTTATCAAGCTCAAGGCTGCGGTAAAAGACAGCGCTTTCTTGACTGCGCCGCAGCTTGAGCACTGGCACGTGCTCTACTCACCTGCCCCGGATGCAGAAATCGATCCGATCGCAATCTGGTCTTTTGACCGGGACTCGGTCACGCAGGGAGAGTCGATCAACATCCGCTATGCTGCGCGCAACATCAGCGATGTGAACATGGACAGCTTGCTCGTGCGCTATCAGGTGCAACTGCCCGACCGCCGCATCGTGGACGTGGGGCAAAAGCGCTTCCCACCATTGGCTGCAGGGCAGTCTATGGAGCATGCATTTACATTTAGTACCAATTTTCCAGATGTGGTCGGCAATCTTTCCCTGATCATCGAGCTCAATCCGCTCAATGATCAACCCGAGCAGTACCACTTCAACAACTTGTTTTCCTACCAGTTTTATGTAGCTCCAGATGGCATCAACCCCATTTTGGACGTGACGGTGGACGGCAAGCACGTGATGGATGGTGATATCGTGTCGCCGATGCCTGAGATCTTAATCCAGATCAATGATGAAAATGAGCACATGGCCATCAATGACACTGCTTATGAAGTTCATTTTGGGCTCAAAACGCCCAACCCAGCCAACTTGCCACGCATTTTTATCAATGGCAACAGTTCACAGATGCAAGTAGAGGCTGCAAGCCTGCCCGACAATAAAGGCAAGCTGCATTTCAAGCCAGGCCACTTGGTCGACGGCGACTATACACTGCGTGTGCAAGGCTATGACTTCAACGGCAATGCATCTGGCCGCGAGCCTTATGAAATCAATTTCAAGGTGGTCAATGAGGTGGCCCTCAGCAATGTACTGAACTACCCCAACCCATTTTCCTCTTCAACCCGGTTTGTCTATACGCTTACAGGAGCAGAGACCCCTGAAACCTTTGACATCCAGATCTATACCATCACTGGAAAGCTGGTCAAGGTGATCGATTTGCATGCCTCCAACGATGTGAAAATCGGCTACAACATCACCGACTATGCTTGGGATGGACGAGACGAGTATGGCGATGCGCTCGCCAATGGTGTCTACATCTACAAAACGGTAGTCAAGCTCAATGGCAAAGAGATGAAGCTCAGGGATGAAGGCGTTACTGACCTGTTCAAGAATGGCTTTGGCAAGATGTACCTGATGCGTTGATGCATCGGGTACATCTTGCGGCCTTTATACGATATGCCAACTCGGAACTGCGGGGTGGCTGAATTCAAACTCTTGGCGAAAGCCATTTACCTATTTTGAGAACCAAACGAGGATTATTGCTGCCCTTGCTTGCCTTTTTCCTGCTTATAATAGCAGGCCGGGGCACGTCATGTACGGCGCAGATGCCCTATTTCAATGAATGGTACCATCCTGGTCAGCAGTATGTGAAGCTTTCTGTCGCTCACGACACGCTCTGCCGCGTGTACATTGCTGATTTGCAAGCAGCAGGCGTGACCAACTTGACTGCGCTCACGCGGCAGTCGCTGCAACTTTTTTACCGTGGCCAAGAGGTGCCTGTCTTTGCACAAGACAGCCTGAATGGCGGAGGCTTGCACTATTTTGAATTCATCGGTCGCCGCAATGACGGCCTGCTCGACAGCCTATTGTACCGGCAGGCGATCAACCCATTTGCCCATGACCCGACCCAACAAACTGACAGTTTCAGCAGCCTATTTACCGATACATCTGCCTATTTTCTCACGTGGGATCAGACCAATACACAATCCTATTCCGGGATAGCGACGACCAATGTCGGTGGGCGAACGCCCGAAGCCTCGTTTAGGTATCGCACGATCTATGAGTATTGGCAATCTTTTTTTCAAGGCGGAGGCGGATCGTTTGATGTGAACTATGTGCTCAATCCTGATTATGTGACTGGTGAGGGAATGTTGAGCACAGAGTATGACGCCAATTCTGGTCCATTGGGGCGGAATATTCCAACGCCGGGCTACGCAGCGGTAGGCAATCCGACACGGATTGAAGCTAGAATCATCGGTGTGAATTACTGTCCAGAGCATATTTTTTCGATAGAGGTCGGGCAAGTTTCTAGGCACCGCGATACCACGGCATTCATCAATATCGGCACCTTTGGATTTGACTACATGCTGCCCTTGCCTCCTCTGACCATTATTGGCATTCAGGCGCTCGGGCCCGCTACGGATTTGGTCGATAAGCAGCGTGCTGCTTGGCTCACTGTAGAATATGATCGGCAGTTTGATCTTGGCGGCGCGCAATCAATGTTGTTGCGCAACTGGAACCACACCGACACTACCTATCTGCGCTTCTACCATTCCGAATTTGACTCTACTGCTTATATCTATGACTTGGCCCGCAAGGAGCGCATCTCTGCCCTCATCGATGGCGACTCGCTCAAGTTTCTTGTGCCGGGCCATCCGTCGCTGCGAGACTTGTATTTCTTCAGCGACAAGGCTATTGCAGCCCCTGATTTGATCGCAATGCCTGCGCTACACAACCTGTCCGACATCGGTGCAGGTGCTGAGTTTGTCATCGTGACCCATCGCAAGTTTGCAAATTCGGCCCAGCGCTATGCCGACTACCGCGCCACCAACAACTACAATCAACTGAGCACCAAAGTCGTGTATGTCGACGAGATTTATGACGAATTTGGGTATGGGAGCCTGACGCCTTGGGCGATCAAGAATTTCTGTCGCTACGCACTTGACGCGTGGACGATCAAACCCAAACACTTCATGCTCTGGGGCAAAGGTCGCAATTCACCTCGCCTCGACAATCAAGAAAATTATGTGCCGACGTTTGGCACACCCGCCAATGACTGGGAATATGTCACCAATCGATCCTATGACAGCATCGATTTCGTGCCTGCAGCAGGGTTGGGTCGCGTGAGCCTGTACAACGACGCCCAAGGAATCGACTACCTGAACAAGGTGATGGATTATGAACAACAACCCTACAGCGCAACCTACAAAAACACGCTCCTCATGGGCGGTGGCAAAATCCTCGCCGAGCAACAGGGAATCTTTGATGCCAACGTGAACTTGGTGGCGCCATTGCTCACTGGAGACCCCATGAACGGCAATGTCTTTTGGTACCAAAAGCGCAACAATGGCTTTGACAGCAACAACCCTCTCACGACAGAGCAGCATATCAATGCTGGTCTGGGTGTGCTGCATTTCTTTGGACACTCGGCGGTGAACCTTTTCGAGCTCGACATTTTGGAGCCCAACCGTTACACCAATTTTCACAAATACCCGTTCATGATAGCGCTGGGTTGCTCGGGCGGCAATTTTAATGAGTACCAGCAGAGTTATGGGGAGCGCACGATTTTGGAGAAAGACCGTGGATCCATTGCCTATCTCGGCAATACCACATCGGGTTTTCTCTCGCCCCTCAAGGACTATGCAAAGGTGCTCTACCGTGTCATGATGCAGGAGCAGTATGGCGCCTCGCTTGGCGAAATATTTCAGGCGACGATCGCTTCCTATGCTTCGGAGCACTTTGCTGGCCAAAACATTTATTACGCCAACAATCTCAAACAGCTCGACTTGCAAGGAGACCCCTCGGTGCGGCTGAAGTTTCCGCTGAAGCCCGATTTGAGGATGCGATCGGCTGACATTTACTTTCCAGATGGCAATCCCAGGGCATTTGACCCCACTTTCAATATGAATTTGGTCGTGCACAACGATGGCCGCAGCTTTACCGATTCGTTTGCTGTGCGCATCACGCAGCGCCTCCCATCAGGATTGATCCATGTCCATAACCTTTGGTATCAGCAGCCGATTGCGAATACCGACACGCTGTCACTGACACTTCCAAACGCATACGGACTGTTGTCTGCCGGTTTCAATCACTTCACTGTAGAGCTCGACGTCGCCGACTCGATACAGGAAATTATTGAGGACAGCAACAATGTCGCCGAGGTGGATCAATTGTTTTTTGGGAATCTAGCTACACCCTTGTTTCCAGCAGCCTATGCCATCGTCGGGGAAAAGACCATTTTCCTACAAGCCTCGGCATTTCTCATGAACCTCGCTGCGCCGATCGATTATTCCTTTGAAATCGACACGACGCCTAGTTTTGACTCGCCGCTCAAAAGGACTTCAAGTCCGATCAGCGGCACAGCAGCATTGGGACAATGGCCGATCGGGTTTGACATGACGCCACAGCAAGTTTATTACTGGCGCGTTCGCATGTCCAATTTCTATCCAGCGCAATGGATCGTGAGTTCCTTCAAATACATTCCCGATGTGACGGGCTGGTCACAGAGCAGGGAGCCACAGATGCTGGAAAACAAGCTGGAAGACCTGATTTTGGACGTGGTGAACCATAGTTGGGATTTTGGCACCAAAAGAGAGGTATTGCATGCATTGATCCAATCATTTGGTTCTCCTGGCAAGGCATCCTATTTCCTGGGCCCCTACGGCTCGCAGGGAGAGGCCGGCAACGGTGTTTTTTGCGTTCCGATCGACCACAAAACCTTGGTTCCCTTGGTTCGGGCTACGTTCTACGGCGATTGGCTCTTTTCGGTGGCTCCGAATAGCCCTACGGGACCGCAAGCGGTGACGACCGTGTCACAGACCATCGCCCAGATGCAAAATGGGGACTATTTCCTGATGGCGACGAGCGGCAATGCAAGGTTGCCCAACTGGGCAGACGATATCGTGATGTCATTGGAGCAAGTTGGGGGTAGCTACGCAAGCTTAAGGGCAGTGCAAGATGGCGAGCGATTGCTGTTTCTAGGTGTCAAGGGTGGCATCCCTGGTAGCGCCATCTTGATCGTCGTTCCCAACCTGGCCGTGACCGGGCAATACCCGATGCATGACCTGCAGCGCACCCTATCTGCCCCGCTCACGCAGGGCGAGATCAAAAGCACTGTGATCGGCCCAACCGATAGCTGGGGGCAACTCACGGCTGATTGGGCGACGCGCGATCCGTTTACAGGAGACACGCTCACGCTTTCGGTCTATGGCATCCGAAACGACCTGTCTGAAGACCTCTTGCGCACACAGCTCGATGCACGCAGCCTACATCAGCTCAGCAGCATCGACGCGCAGACCTACCCTCGCTTGCGGTTGCAGGCGCATGTGCGAGACGATCTGCATGGCACAGCGCCACAATTGAAAAAGTGGGAGGTCTACCATGCTGCAGTGCCCGATCTTGCGATCGACAATTCGATCGGGGCGATGGTACCCGACTCGATCGAGGAGGGGCAACCCTTGCACGTGCGCGCCTTTGCGCGCAATGTGACTTCGGTGGTGACAGACAGCGTCTGGGTGCGCTTTGCGCTGCAAAAGGCAGACCGCACGGTGATCGAACTGGGCCGCAGGCGTTTTCCTCCATTTCTTGCAAAGGAGGTGAAATCCTTGGAGTACACGACCCATACCGCAGGCCGAGGCTTGGAGCAAGGGGAAATGACGATGATCATCGAGCTCAATCCTGGCGAGGAGACGGTGGAGCAATACCACTTCAACAACCTCTACTTCCAACCGATCAAGGTGAAGACCGATGCCATCGGGCCACTGGTCGATGTGACGATCGACGGCAAACACCTCATGGCAGACGACATCGTGTCGCCTGAACCGGAAATCGTGATCCAAATCAACGACGACAATTCCTACTTGCCAGTGAGCGTGAGCGACTCGACCTTCAGGATTTGGTTTGGGACGGAGACCATTTACACCAACAACCCGATGGTGACAATTGAAGGCAACGACAGCATCGAGAAAGGATCCATCAGAATGCCTGAAAACAAGACCAAGTTGGTTTTCAAACCGGGCAAACTTGCGGATGGTCAATATACGCTCGCTGTACAGGGCTATGACAGCAAAGGCAATGTGGCAAGTCAGCGACCCTATGTCATCCAAATGACGGTGGTCAATCAAAAATCCATCAGCCAGGTCTTGCCCTATCCCAATCCTTTTTCCAGTGCCTGCCGATTTGCGTACACCCTCACGGGGGACGAAAAACCCAGTCGATTTGATATCGAGATCTATACGATCACCGGGCGCTTGGTCAAGGTTGTGGACCTGCTTGCCGCCGGCGACGTGCATTTTGGCTATAACATCACTCAGTATGCATGGGATGGGCGCGACGAGTATGGCGATCAGCTAGCCAATGGGGTTTACGTCTACAAGGTTAATACACGGTTTCACGACCAATCCAATGTGACGATCAGGGATGAAGGCATTTCGGACCTTTTCCGCAACGGATACGGGAAAATGTACCTGATGCGCTAGTCCGCCTTGCCTATCTGGCAATGTGTTAATGACCACTCCGCTACAAAGCCTGAATTCTACAACCACATTGCCGCCAAATGGGCAAAGTGGTAAAACCTATGTCTAAACATCGACCTTGAAACACATGTAGAAAGTGTCCCATCGACACCATCATATCGAATCATGGTCCCCAAAACTTTACGCCGCAAGGCATGGGATATGTCGCTCTCCTATTGAAAGGGAGCGAATGCGACAATCAAAAAATTACGGGTAAATGGTTCTCTAGAATTGAATCGCAGGTCGCTCCTATCAGCGCTTCGCGTGATCGATCATATCATCGGTCATCGGCAGGCTCATCTCTTTTTTGATCGGGGCAAGCACCACTTTGGACTGAATATGACCGACACCATCGATCTTACTCAGCTTCTCAACGATAAATCTCTGGTAGTCGGCGATGCTCTGCGTAAACATTTTCAGGAGAAAATCCCCGTCTCCTGTAATATGGTAGGCCTCTACCACCTCTGGCAACTCCTTGATCGTGTCAATGAATTGCTCGATCTTGAAATGGCTGTGGTAGTTTAGTCTTACCTCGATGAAGACGGTGATCCCCAAACCCAGCGCATCTGGATTTACGAGGGCATGATAGGAGGCGATGTAACCCGTCGTCTCCAATTTGCGCACGCGCTCAAGCGTCGGTGCTGGCGACAAGCCGACATCATTGGCGAGCTGTGCATTGGTGATCCTTCCCTTTTCTTGGAGGATCTTCAAAATGTTGTAATCAATCTTGTCCAGTTTCATAATGCATAGCAATAGCAATAGAGAGCGACCCGTCAATGATCGCAAAAAATGAAAATATTGCACTCTCAAGAGCGCATTGACTTTAGACTAAACCGCAAAAATAAACACCATGTCCCTAAGAATGGATCGCACCTAGCGTTCAAATCGCCTATCCCTTCGATACAATCCAAGTGTAAAGATAGATTAATTGCGTGCCTTTTTTTAAACACTTAAAAAAAATGTCCCCGATCACGATCGTATAGACTGATTGGAGCTCTTCAGGAGAGATCACGGTGAAAAACACATGGTCAAATCGATTCCGATTTCTATTTTTGCGGCATGAGTTACGCCGAAGTTTTCCAGAAGGTCTCGTCCCATGCCAAAGAATATGGCTTCATTTACCCATCGTCTGAAATCTATGATGGCCTGAGTGCTGTCTATGACTATGGCCCGATGGGCGTGGAGCTCAAAAACAACATCAAGGACGCTTGGTGGCGCGCCATGGTGCAGATGCATGAAAACATCGTGGGCCTCGACGCTGCCATTCTCATGCACCCCAAAGTCTGGAAAGCCTCGGGTCACGTGGATGCATTCAGCGACCCCCTCATCG
>JANPHP010000507.1:0-5687 GCA_031424495.1 Bacteroidota bacterium
CAAGTGGCTTGCCGCCGTGGTATTTGAGCGCGCGGATCGTCGCCACGAGCACAATTGCCTTGGGCGAGAGGCCCGAATAGCCGCATTTGATGTTCAGGAATTTCTCAGCGCCCAGGTCTGCCCCGAAGCCAGCCTCGGTCACCACATAATTGCTCATCGTGAGGCCCATCTTGGTCGCAATCACCGAGTTGGTGCCCTGCGCGATGTTTGCGAAAGGCCCACCGTGGATGATCGCAGGATTGCCTTCCAGCGTTTGCACGAGGTTGGGTTTGATGGCGTCTTTGAGCAGCACCGCCATGGCGCCTTGTGCATTGAGGTCGCGGGCATAGATCGCCTTGCGCTCAAATGTGTCGCCGACATAGATATTGCCCATCTTTTGCTTGAGGTCATCGAGGTCCTTGCTCAGGCAGAGGATGGCCATGATTTCAGAAGCAGCGGTGATGTTGAAGCCGTCTTCGCGGGGCATGCCGCCGGCCTTGCCGCCGAGGCCGATCACGATATTGCGCAGCGCGCGGTCGTTCATGTCCATGACCCGTTTCCAGGCAACCGACCGCGGATCGATGTCCAGCGAACGCTCAGCATCCTGTATATTGTTGTCGATCAGGGCCGCCAGCAAATTGTTGGCCTTCTCGATTGCAGAGAAATCGCCTGTGAAGTGCAGGTTGATGTCTTCCATCGGGACCACCTGCGAATAGCCGCCGCCAGCTGCCCCGCCCTTGACGCCGAAAACGGGGCCAAGCGATGGTTCGCGCAAGACGACGGTCGCCTGCTTGCCGATCTTGTTGAGTCCCTCCGTGAGGCCGATCGAGGTCGTGGTCTTGCCTTCGCCGGCGGGCGTGGGTGTGATCGCGGTCACGAGGATCAGGTTGTTTTTCTTGACCTTGGCCTCGTTGATGAGGTGCAGCGGCAACTTGGCCTTGTATTTTCCATACAATTCAAGTTCGTCGACGGGGATGCCCATCTTGGTTGCAATCTCGTTGATGTGGCGCAGGGTCGCAGCCTGTGCGATTTCGAGGTCAGGATCGGTAGCGTTGATAAAATCAGCCATTTTCTAGCGTTTTGGGATCAATTGGCCATGAAGATAGGACTTTTTTGGAATGTAGGGGAATTTGAAAACCACTGCATTCACCCTGAACCTTGAAATTGCATTCGCCTTAGTCTCGCTGCTCATCCGAAAAGTATCTGCTGCGTGCAGGCCAACTGATTCCGAACGACGCGCAGGTGCCGCTCGCATTGCCGACCTGCATTCTCCGCCATTCACCCTCAAAAATCGACCATTCATTCGCCCCGATGCACAAAATTACCCGAAATAGCCCGATCCTTGCACCCGCTTGCGGCAAACCATCACCGAATCGGTTCGCAGCAGCACCACCATCCAATTGAAGATTCAGACATGCGCACACTAGCATCCATCCAACGCATCAAAGCCCTCGCTCCTATTGCGGGCGCCGACGCCATCGAGAAAGCCACCGTGCTCGGTTGGCAGCTCGTCGTGAAAAAAGGCGAATTCCAGGTCGGCGACCTTGCCGTGTATTGTGAGATCGACAGCCTTTTGCCCGACCGTCCAGAGTTTGAATTTCTCAAGGCACGCGGCATGCGCATCCGAACGATCAGGCTACGCGGCGAGATTTCGCAAGGGATTTGTTTCCCGCTGAGCATCCTGCCCGGGGGCGTGGAGCTCATTGAGGGGGCCGATGTCACGGAGGTCATTGGCGTCGAGAAATACGAGCCACCGATTCCGGCTGATTTGTCGGGCATCATGAAGGGCGGCTTTCCGAGTTTCATCCCCAAGACCGACGAGACCCGCGTGCAAGTGCTGCAAGACATGCTCGACAAATATGCCGGCACGCAATGTTACGTCACCGAGAAACTCGACGGTAGCTCGGTCACCTACTACCTGCAAGACGGCGAATTTGGCGTCTGCTCGCGCAACCTGGAGCTGTTTGAATCCGCAGAGAACAGCCTGTGGAAGGTCGCTCGCAGCCTGCAAATCGAGGAAAAGCTGCGCGCGCGCGGCGGTAACCACGCATTGCAAGGCGAAATTGTGGGCGAAGGCATCCAAGGCAACCTCTACAAATTGCGGGGGCAAACCGTCTTTTTCTTCAACCTCTTCGACATCACAGCCTACCGTTTCCTCAACTTCGCCGAATTTGAAGCTGCAATGCAGGAAATGGAACTGCAATCCGTGCCGGTCTTGGACCGCGCCTACACGCTCATCAACGACATTCCGCAGCTCGTAGCGCTCGGCACCGGCCGCTCCACGCTCTACAACGTCGAGCGCGAAGGCGTCGTGATCCGCCCGCTCACCGAGACGCGCGACCTCATGGGCCGCGTCAGCTTCAAAGCCATCAGCCCAGAGTTCTTGCTGAAGCATGATCACTGAGCCCGTGGCCTCCGGCCACAGGGCTATCGAATCGACGCCTCTGGCGGAGGGGAATGACTGAATCAGCAGGCCTGATTACCAAAGCACTAAGGCTCCAAAATAGAAATCATAACCAATGTCATTGCAAGGTGTTCGTTAGACATTGTACCTAGCCGCGCAAATACTGCCGAGACAATATCATCGGTCAGAATATCAACACAGATAAATCCCTGAAGCGCAAAAAATTGGAGTGAATCTGCTCCGCAATTCAGCTCCGCAGCGGTCAACTGAGTAAGCCCCCGCCTGGTAATAATTCGACCTTGGAACTTCCGCTGGGTCTCTCGATCGATCAATTGAATGCAAAGGCTACCAATATCGTCGACGACATTGAGCGGGTGCCACCCTGTGTAACAGTCATACGCGCCAATGCTGGTTCGTTTTTGTGGGACAATATTCAAAAAAACTAGCGTATTTGCCACTGCAAGGCCTGGTTCATAAAGCACAATACGCTCGTCTTCAAATTCAGAAATATCTTCCTCGGCATTGTATTGCATCAACAGGTAGACTTTGGTCCCCTTGTAGACAGCATTGCTGGGCACGGAGGCATGGAAAGCCCTATCGATCCAATCGCATGGAATCCCAAATGAGTTTTTTTCGATGTTCAGAATAAATTGCGCTTCCATTGAATCCAAACGATAATTGTAACAAAAGTTGCAAAGCTCTGGAAAAACCACTCTGCTATTCAGGTGACGCTCCAATCATATGGGCAAGCCTCGGTTCAATGTCCACAAGATGGTACTGATCTTGATACCATTGAAATCTGAATTCAAGCCATCTTGAGCCATCCTCGCTTGTGACGATAATCTCAAAATCTTCCTCCTCAGGATTGAATGGATTCTGGATGAATGACTTCCGAGTTGAATACCCATCACCGATTTCCCTAAAAAAACCGATCTGTTGATCAAGAACCAAGCTAGTCAAAACCGAATCGTGGTAAAATTTTGAAATGTGATGTTGTGCAAGAATCGGCTCCAAGCTATCTGGCGAGGACAAGAGTTCTGTGATGAGTCTATCTGGTTCGCGCTCACTCAGTCTGCATCCTGCGACGAGCGAAATCAACACAAGCAACAGGAGAGCAAATATTGGGAGTATTTTCGGTGAAATCATTTGAGGGCTTACGGGATTTGGTTGCTACAAGATAAGCATTCTTTATGGCTACTCATAGATCCTTACGTGCGATGTACCAGAAATGCTTGCCTTCGACCTGATACATCACAAAGCGAGGGTCGCCCACCTGATCGATCCAATATCGGCAACCAGCTTCGGTCGTTTCGTAAAAAAAGACTTCACCTTGATCAACATGTTCAAAATCATGTTTTGACCACCGCTCGTTCGTCCACGCTAGCAGTGCATCGGTATTGCCTTCTACTTCTGGCCATCCCTCTGCATACTGATCAAGAATCCGAATCAATTTCTGATCCAGCAACAATTTCAGAAGTTGTTGTGTGCAGAGATACAACTCAGAGTTTCGTCCAGGCTCGACACCCTTAAAAGCACTGATGGTGATCGTAATCATAGAAAAGGAAGAACCAAGGTCACAACCGACTAGCAAAATGGATCGGATTGACTTTTCAATTTCTACTTCTGTCAGCATATTAGTTCTTATTTAGTTGGTGACCAATTATCAAAACTACCATTCAATGAATATTTTGGAAAGGCCTTTTTCCAGTGTATTTAAGTCAATTCAGGCTCCTGATTCTTGCAACGTATCCAGCTCAGATTGGTTCATTATGCTATCCGAAACAATTCGGCAAAGCCATTGATGTGGTGGCGTATGTCGCCGAGTTTGATTTCCTTTCCACAATCCCCTCTGCTACGAGATCATAGCGTTCGACCAAATCGTTGCGGTCAACTTCATAAATATGCACAAACCGCCCATCATAAAGTTCAATTTTCTCTCCGTTCGAATCAATGCTAAAATCTTCTCTCGAAAGCAGAACGATATGCTTGTCCACGACATTGTTGAAGTCAACGTATATTCTTCCGATTTTTATAAGCTGCGTATGCAAGATACGGATTTTTGAGGCAGCATTCAAAGGCTTGGCGATGTGATGATGGGCCAGATCACATGAAACCTACGAGTGGCGGCCTCGCAACAATGTAAACTGTTTGAGCGCGACAAAAATGCAGTTAATCCAAGATTTAGCTACTTGTTCACATTTCGCCAACATATTTCAAGCAATTAGTGAATACCTTTGCATAAGTTCTTGAAGCCCGTTTTTGAAGAAGTGGAGCTAAATAGCGGTTTACGATGAAGCATTCTATATTCTTGCTGATTGCGCTCTTGATTGTCGGAAATGTCTTTTCGCAGTGCCCTAGTGGTGCCATGGGGGTGAGCGGGGCAGGCTGCGGATGCCTCGGTGGCTGCAATCTATCCACCTTTGGAGGTCCCAATTGCTCGCCTGCGGTCTCAGGAAATTGCTTGGCAGGCTACGTCACCATGACCCCGGTTGACATCGTCGTCCCTCCAGGCTGCACCTATACAGTGATCGCGACGATGGCCCTCCGGCCGGGTTGCAGCTCCTCGGGTGCCGATGGCAATTGCCAAACCTGCGATGTCCTCAAGGTCGACATCCCCGGAGGGCCGAAGATTTTTCAGCAAGGGGCAAGCAATGCAACCCTCACCGACAATTACGTCCTGCCAGGCCCAGGGACCATCCGCATTTCTGGAATCGCCAACCGCGCCGACGAGATCATCACCTATACCGTCACTTCCTCAGGCTGCGTCAACTGCGCGCCGTTGCCGATTGAGCTGCTGGCGTTCAGCGCAATTCCCACCGCAACCACCGTCGAACTGAGCTGGGCCACCAATTCCGAATCCAATAACGATTACTTCACGATTGAGCGGAGCCAAGACGGTGTTTATTTCGAGGATTATGCCTTTATGGATGGGCAGGGCAATTCTGACGCCCCTTTCCGTTACAATTTGGTGGATGCCAGCCCTTTGGAGGGAATCTCCTATTACCGGCTCAAGCAAACCGACTTTGAGGGCAGCATACAATTCTTCCCGACCAAAACGGTCTTGTTTAGGCCAAGCCTCAATATTACGATCTTCCCCAACCCGGCCGACCAGGAATTTGCCCTGGGAGGAAAGCACCTTCAAGATGCACAGATCCAATTGTTGGATGCCGTGGGCCGCGAAATCGAGTTCGCTCCGCATAAGCAAGATGGCCTGCTGCATTTTGATGCATCGCAACTGGCAGAGGGTGTTTACTTTTTGCACGTGGTTTACGATGGCAATCGTGAGACCGAGAAGCTGGTGGTG
>JANPHP010000508.1:0-10004 GCA_031424495.1 Bacteroidota bacterium
TACCGAGGAGGAATTTCTGGTGCGTGCCAAGGAATTGGTTTGAAGCCGCTGAACAATTGTGCAGCGACATGGTTGAAGTCTTACGTTTGGTGCATCTGCCAAGCAATTTATCGCTATTGAGAAATTCGTGAAATCCCTCAAACGCCTCAACCACTACATCTGGCGCTATAAAAAGCTGCTTTTTGTAGGTCTATTATGTGTGCTCATTTCCAATGTGTTTGGGGTGTATCCGCCGCAGGTCGTGCGCAGCGCAATCGATTTGGTGGGTGATTTGATCAAGATCAATGCCTTGCACGAAGGTTTTCATGCCAAATCAGCGATTGCGGGTCTGATCTCCACGAGTCTGATCGTGTTCAGTGTGCTCACCATCGCATTGGCACTGATCAGAGGGGTATTTCTCTTTTTCACGCGGCAGACGCTGATTGTGATGTCCCGCAAGGTCGAGTTTGACTTGCGCAACGATATGTATGCGCATTACCAGGAGCTTTCACTGGCATTTTACCGCAGAAACCGCACAGGTGACCTCATGGCCCGCATCTCAGAAGACATCGGTCGGGTGCGGATGTATTTGGGGCCTGGCATTATGTACACCATCAATACGATTTCGCTCGCGGTGATCGTGGTCACTACGATGGTCATGGTCAATCCTGAATTGACGTTGTATACCGTACTGCCCCTACCATTTTTGAGCTTGATGATCTATTTGGTCGAAAGTCGTGTTTTGAAACGCAGCGACGCGATCCAAAAGCAGATGTCCAAGCTGACGGCATTTACACAAGAAATCTATTCGGGCATACGTGTAACGAAGGCGTATACGCGTGAGCAGGATTTCTTGCAGCGTTTCGGCGACGAGAGCCGTGAGTATCAGGCGCGATCGATGCGGCTGATACGTTTGAATGCCGTGTTTTTTCCTGTCGTGATGTTGCTCATTGGCCTCAGTACGGCCTTTTTGGTTTGGATCGGTGCAGAAAAGGTGATCGCAGGGTCGCTGTCGGTCGGCAATATCGCGGAGTTCATTATTTATGTGAATATGCTCACCTTCCCAATCATTGCGATCGGTTGGGTGACGAGTCTCACGCAGCGTGCCGCAGCGAGTCAGGCACGTATCAACGACCTGCTCGATGAGCGCTCCGAGGTACAATTCCCGACATCCACAGAAAAGGTTGCCGCTGCCAAGATTGAATTTGAGCATGTGAATTTCCGATATCCAGGTACAGGTTTGGTGGCTTTGGAGGATGTGAGTTTCGTATTGGAACCCGGACAAAAGCTAGGCATCATCGGACCAACTGGTTCAGGAAAATCGACCTTGTGCAACATGCTTCCAAGGCTCTATGACCCCGATAGCGGCCATATCAAGATCGACGGACGCTCGATTTTGGATTATAGCAAGGACAATTTGAGAGACGCCATTGGTTATGCGCCGCAAGATGTATTTCTATTTTCTGAGACGATCGGGGAGAACGTAGCCTTTGGAAAGCCGGGCGCTACCGAGGCCGAGATCGAATGGGCGGCACGCGAAGCGGGGGTGTACCAAAATGTGATAGATTTTCCAGAAGGATTCAAAACGATGATCGGCGAGCGTGGCGTGACCCTTTCGGGCGGTCAGAAGCAGCGTCTTGCATTGGCGCGCGCTTGGGTGAGACAGCCCAAAGTACTGATTTTGGATGATTCGCTTTCGGCCATCGATACTAAAACCGAGGAGCTGATCTTGGGAAATCTGCGTCAGGCACGCATCGATCGTCCAGAAATGGCGGTGATCATCGTGAGCCATCGTGTGTCCACGATACAGGACGCTGATTTGATCATTGTCCTAGATGCTGGTCGCATCGTGGAGCGTGGCACGCACCAAGAGCTTTTGGCAGCAGACGGCTACTATGCGGCGATCCACCGCAAGCAGCTGATCGAGCAGCAATACGCCCATTGAGGAAATAGAGGCGGTTTTCATGGATGATAGTTTGACTTAGTGGTTTCTATTTCTGGCCGTCGAGGTAGCAGTGACTGTGCACAACCGATCAAATTATCCAGTGGTTTTGGCAGGTTTTTTGTTGCAGCTTTGTCAAACACGTATTGTTATGAAAAGATTAGGATGGTTTGCTAAGGTTTCCTTGGGCTCGTTCTTGGGCTTGATGCTGCTCACGAGCGTGAGCGACGGTCAACCGCCTGTGCGCAAGGTGAGCAACAACGCCTTTCAGGCGGGCGAAGTGGTCGAATATCGCGTACACTACGGCGCCGTGACAGCCGGTGTGGCACGGCTAGAAGTGAAGCCGCAGTTGGTGGAGATGAATGGCCGGCAATGCTTTCATATGGTCGGAGTCGGGATTTCCTCCAAGCTTTTCAGCCCGTTTTTCAAGGTGAATGACCGCTACGAGACTTTTGTCGATACCGAGACGCTCGTTCCACAGAAATTCAAGCGTCGCATCGAGGAGGGGAGTTTCAAGCACTATATCGAGGTCGAATTTGATCAGGCCAAACACAAGGCATCGGAGCGGTCCACGACGGTGCCTGGCCCTGTGGTTCACGACGTCCCTGCCTATATCCAAGATGTGATGTCTGCATTCTACTTTGCACGCACCCAGGATTATTCAAGCGCCAAAGTTGGTGATGTATCACACTTCCAAAACTTTATCGACCACAAAGTGCACGATCTGGATGTGGCTTTCATGGGCCGCGAGGTCATTGAGGTCGGAGGGATCAAATACAAAACCGTGAAATTGGAGCCTTTACTGATGGAGGGCGGCATTTTCACCCACAAAGGCGACATGTTCATTTGGATCTCCGATGATGAAAATCGCATCCCGATCCGTGTCGAGAGCGGCCTGGTAATCGGCTCGGTGCAAGTAGACTACGTGAAGGCTAGCAATTTGCGTCACCCGATGACGAGTCGCGTGCGCTAATTCCTAGAAAAGGATTAACTTTAGACTTCCGAGCGGATGCATGATAGCCGCTCGGAAGTTTTCGTTTCAGATCGGACGTATGCAAAAGTACTGGATGTGGATGTGCTTGCTCTTGCTGACCGCGTGTTTCAAAACACGTGAGGTCGAGCCGCCGAGTACAAGCTCATCTGACTGGGTGAGCCCTACAGATCATAACATCTTGCTTGCCAATCTACAACGTGCTGTGAATCAGCAAAATGTTCAGAACTATTTGCGTTGTTTTCGCACCGATGGCCTCAGGTATCAGCCGTCGACCCAGTCCTATACGGGAAATGAGTTGATCTGGAACAGCTGGTCTTGGCAGGATGAACAGTCGTGGTTTTCCAATTTGAAATCCAACCTCGGGCTGAGTAGCGGCAACCACATCACATTGTCGCAAGTGGATTTGCAGGCATTTTCGAGCGACTCCTTGCGGTACATTGGGGAATATGACTTGGTCATGAACCATACCGATACCTCGCTCACTGTGCGATTCATCGGGCAGCTCGAGTTTTTGTGCAAAGTGAATGCCTACAATGAGTGGGAAGTTGCTCGGTGGACCGATTATGAAACCCATATTGACTCCAGTTGGAGCCGTTTAAAACTGAAATATGTGCAATAGGGGATGGCTAGCATTTGTTTTTGCGACGTTGCTTTTTGCGGCATGCAATCCCTTTGCGCCCACATTTGATCCCGCAGGGCTCGAAGATCAAAATGTCCTCGGCGACCGCACAGAGATCGACGGCTTTTTCACATTCTTCAAAAATGCGTACGAGTTGCGCGACACTAGCCTCTATGGCAAGTTGTTTACCAACGACTTCACCTTTGTGTATTACGATTTTGATGCGGCAGCTGAGCAAAACTGGGACAAGGGGCAGGAAATGGCCATTGCTTACAATCTATTTCGGAATGTGCGGCAGATCACGCTCGACTGGAATTTTTACTTGGAGAACACTGTCGTGGGCGATACCGCCAATGTCGTGCGGAGCTTCAATCTGACGATCGTGGAGAATGAGACTTCTGTCTATTCTGGAACTGGCAGGGCGAGGCTGCGCTTGCGGCGAGCAGCGGCAGGCGAGGAGTGGCGGGTTTATTATTGGTTTGATGATTCGGATTTTTAGAGAGTTGGGCTAATTTTGCCGTGATGGAAACTGGAAGCTTGCATTTGGCAGAGACGGGGCGGCGTGAATGGCCTTTCTTTGCGGTATTGGTTGTATTTTGGATTTTTTTGGGAGCCGTGCTGGCTACCAAAGGCTACAATGGCGCATTCATTTGGATGAATCAATTCCATAGCGACACGGTGGATTGGGCCTCCTTGAATTTTTTCACACACCTTGGCGATGGATTGATACTTCCAGCATTGGTTATCTTGTTTTTCTGGCGCCGTGATCCAGCATTGGTAATCAGTTTTATTGTCGCTGTATTCGTGACGGCTGTCGTCACGCAATTTGGCAAACGCATTTTGTTTGATGACTGGAATCGGCCTGTTGAGGTATTCAAGGACATGCCCGGGATCAGGATTTATGATCCCAATGCACCAAAGAACAATAGCTTTCCATCTGGCCACGCGACGAGTTCGTCGGCTGGGGGCGTGTTTTTTGCTTGGGCGATGTATTCCTATAAGAAGTGGCTGCCTTGGTTGGTAGGTTTGCTCACAGCCTTTCTTGCGCTCACGCGCGTTTTTATCGGAGCGCATTTCCCCGGGGACATCCTTGTAGGAAGCATAATCGGGTCCCTCGGAGCTGTTTTGGTATTGGTAGTTGTCTATCCGCGCATCCATAATCAACTGTATCGCTGGCAACGGATTTCGAGTCCTCAATTGGGTTATTTTGCGATGGGATTTGCGGCCTTGTTGATTTTGGGTCAGTTTGCAAGATTACTCCTGACGCATTGATGGATTGGTTGCTTGCACAGGATCGTGCATTGCTGCTCTTGATCAACGGAGCCCACAGCACGCTTGGCGATGACGTGATGGCGTTCGTGAGCAATAAATTGACTTGGATCCCACTTTACATTTTGCTGTTGGTCGTTTTTGTGCGGCGACTCGGTTGGCGCGGTGCCATTCCTGTTTTGATGGTGACAGCATTGGTGATTTTAGCCGCTGATCAGACCACTTCTAGCCTGTTGAAACCGTTGGTGGGGCGACCAAGGCCATGTCATGAGCCGGATCTCCAGATGGTTTTGCATTTGGTCAATGGTCATCGCGGTGGAGAATATGGGTTTGCTTCTTCACATGCCGCAAATTTTTTTGGATTGGCACTTTTTGCAGGGGTGCTGCTTCAAAAATCGTCAAAATGGTGGCTGCTAGCCCTATCAACCATAGCATTGCTTGTATCCTACAGCCGCGTTTATCTTGGGGTGCACTACCCGAGCGATGTCTTGGCGGGAGCGATTATCGGCCTCGCTTACGGCGGATTGGGCATTTTCCTGCTCAAATTCTTGCAAAAGCGGTTCAATTTTCCACAGTCGGGCATTAATTGAGCTATACAGTGGATGCAGATATCCTTAATTTTGGCCGCAATTTAGCATTTGCCTACAGATAGCCTGGATGAAGAATTGGATTTGGATTTGGTGTTTGATGCCGCTAACCCTGCTGGGGCAGACAAAGGGCACTTTTGATATTTTGGGAGCCAATGTGACCTCATTTCAGTCGGTCAATAGCATGTCCAAAGTGGCGAGGTCTGGGGCAAGCGACGTGATTGTCGGCTGGCGCAGTGCGCGCCAAGGCGTCCCCTATTACAACATTTACATCCAGAAAATGGATCAGGCTGGCACCTGCCTTTGGGAAAAGGATGGTGTGCCGATGTGCCCTTTTCCAGCCAATCAGACAGATTTCAGCATGGTCGAAGATGGCTATGGGGGCGTCGTGGTGGTTTGGGAGGATTATCGCAAAGGTTCTGACTTGCCAATCCTCTACGGGCAACGCATCAACCTGCGCGGGGAGCCGCTATGGGGCAAAGATGGATTGCGCATTTGCGAAATCAACGGCCCACAACGCAAGCCACAGATCCTTTCAGATCTCAACAAGGGATTTTATATCGTCTGGGAGGATTATCGGCGTGGGTATGATGATTCCGACATCTATGCACAATATGTGGACCTCGGCGGCAAGGCGCGCTGGATTGCTGCCGGCATGCCGATCGCAACAGCGCCAAACATTCAAAAGAATGTCGCAATTGCCACCGATGAAAACCACTATTTGTACTTGATTTGGGAAGACTTTCGCAATGGGCTTTACTGGAATCTGTACGCGCAGAAATTAGATCCTGAAGCCAGCTTTTTCTGGAAAGCTGGCGGTTTGGATGTTTTTGCGGGCGTCGAAGAGAACCATCAAAACCCTGCCATGGTACCTGATGGCTACGGTGGCGTATTGTTTGTCTATCAAAAATACAGCGGAGAGACCCATGGCACCGATATCTACCGCGGCAGGCTCAATGCCAGTGGAGAAGTCGGCTTTCATTTCGCGACATGCTTCTCGCAAGATGAACAACTCAATCCCAAGATTGTAAAAAAGGGTAGCAAGGCGTTGCTATGTTGGGAAGATCGGCGTCATGGAAACTGGGATTTGTATGCCCAGATGATCAGACTCAAAGACGGCTTGCTCGAATGGGGGATTAATGGAGTGCCGATTGTAAAAACTGAATTTGATGAACGCAACCCCGTTGTGATCAGCTCCAGTAGCTACGGCTATCAGGTGTTTTCTTGGCTGCAAAGAGAGGGAAACAACTATCGCATTGCGGTGCAAAAGCTCGACAATTTGGGAGAGCCTGCCTGGGACGAAGGTGGAAAGCTCGTTTGCACAGCCAGCAATGACCAGACCGAGCCCTCTATTCTCCCCGATGAAAATGGCGGTCTATGGTGCTCCTGGACTGATCGGCGTGACCAAACCGGAGCTTACGTGTATGTGCAGCGCATCAATGGTGCCGGTCGGCAAATGGCGGCCATGAGCGGGATAAAACTCGCGGCTGAGCACTCGCAGGCGTTTGCACGCGTGACTGGTTTGCGCGTGCTTGCCGCAAAGACCGGGGAGTTTTATCTTGTTTGGGAAGACTATAGGAATGGTGATCGCAATTCAGATATCTATATTCAAAAGATTGCCGCCGATGGGAGCAGCCTTTGGCGGAATGGAGGAATCCCTATCTGTATTGCGCCAGGAGAGCAAAATAGGCCGCTTTTGATCGAGGACGGCGTAGGCGGTATCATCGTCGCTTGGATCGATCGTCGCAATGGCCGTGACGACAATGTCTACGCGCAACGTGTGAATGCTTGGGGCAAAGTATTGTGGGCAGACGATGGGGTCGTGGCTTGCGATGCCCCGGCAGACCAGAGTAGCATTCGCGCCGTAACCGACGGCAAGGAGGGGATTGTGCTCTGCTGGGTGGACGCGCGCTCGGTCGCTGAGACAGGTTTTGATCTTTACATCCAGCGATTGGGGCACGATGGGGAGCCCATGTGGCAGCTTGGCGGCAAGCCATTTGCCAAGTTTGCTGGTTTGCAGACTTCTGCCAGCCTCGCCGAGGATGGCACAGGTGGAGCATTTGTCACATGGATGGATTCACGCGGTGCCGCTTCCAACATCTATGTGCAACATCTTAATGAGTTTGGGATGTATGAATGGGAGTATGGCGGCAGACTACTCGCCGCGTCCAACCTCAATCAACGGCAACCAGAAATCGTACGCAATTTTGAGGAAGATCTTTATATCGTGTGGCAAGATGGGCGGCATGGCGATGGCTTGGAAAAGCTATTCATGCAATGTATCACGCCCTCTGGCCAGAAACTTTGGGATTACGGTGGGCTGCACGCTTGCAACTACCCTGGTCGGCAATCCAAGCCGTCAATGGTCGGCGACGCTGCTGGGAACTTTTGGATCGCTTGGCTCGATGAGCGCGACCGGCAGAACATGGGGGTGCAGCTACTTTGCCAGAAATATAATATTGGCGGTGATCCGCAATGGCAAAGCGAAGGCATCAGCATCGGAGAAAGCATGGAAGAGTGGAACGATTGCGAAATCGCCAGTAACAAAAAAGGTTACCTATTCCTCACTTGGAACCAATCGGTTGCGAACGGGAAGAAGAACGTTTTTTATCAAAAAATCCATCCTGATGGCACCAAGAAATTTGATTTTGGAGGCTACCGTCTCGGAGACGCAGATGAAAATCAGCTTTCCCCCGTCATTGCCGTAAATCCCGAGGGAAAGGCTCTGGTATGCTGGATCCAAAACAGCAGTGACCAACGCTATGGCATAAAGGCAACATTTGTCAAAGAATAATTCAGAATCCTCATGATAAAAAAAATGATAATGGAATGAGGTAAATCAAAAAAAAAGTAGCAAATTTGGGTTGACGGAAAAGAGAGCAAGATGGAAGCCCAAATAGAAAAATCATTAGACGAATTGCAATGCATCGTAGCACTCACGATGATTGACAAAATAGGCCCGAAAACATGTAAGAGCCTGCTAGAACGATTTGGAGGCGCGAGGGATGTATTTCGTGCCACTCGACAAAGCCTTTGCAAAGTAGGTTATGTCGGCGAACAAGCAGCTGCCGCGATTAGGTCACAGCAGAGCATGCGCAAAGCTGAGCAAGAAATTGAGTTTGCTCTCAAGCACAGCATCAAAATTGTAACTTGGGACGACGAACGGTATCCTCGGAAACTAAGAGAGATAGCAGACTCACCAATGGTATTTTACTGCAAAGGTGATCTAGCCGCTCCTGATGTTCCTCATATCGGGATTGTTGGAACTCGCAATCCAAGTGCATACGGTCGAAGAATCGCCCATGAATTTGCAACTTATTTTACGAGACTGGGGATCGTAGTAGTAAGTGGGTTGGCATTTGGGATCGATATCGAAGCACACAGTGCTACTGTCGCCTCAGGTGGTCGAACCATCGCGGTTTTGGGGCATGGATTGGAACAAGTTTATCCTCGGGAACACACATATAAAGCAAATGAGATTGTCGGTTGTGGTGGAGCACTGCTTTCAGAGTTTCCATCAGGCACACAGCCCGAGGCATTCAATTTTCCTGCGAGAAATCGTGTCATTAGTGGATTGTGTGATGCCGTCGTGGTAGTAGAGGCCACAGAAAAGGGTGGTGCATTGATCACAGCCAAGATGGCATTTGAACAAAATCGTGAAGTTTTTGCCGTGCCAGGCCATATTGGAGTAAGCACCTCTGTTGGTTGCAATCGACTCATACGGGACCATATTGCCAAAATAGCATGTGGACCGCAAGATGTATTGGATGGATTGCAATATCTCCTTCAGTACCGGTCTCAATTGCCTTCAGAGGTAAAGCCTCGGGCCACCGGCTCCATGAGCGGGCCTGAAAAGTGCATTTACGACCTACTTGGAACACAAGCTATGGATCTTGATTCACTTTCTCATGCCGCAGCCATTGATGCAATGACCTTGAGGGGAATCTTACTCGGAATGGAGCTTCAGGGAACTATTTCGATTGCCCCTGGCAACAAATTTAAGGCGGCATGATAGCCTAGAGATTTTTTGCGCGACGGTAGTCGGCTTTGTGCAAACTATTCTAGGTCGGAAAGCTCTCGTTTCACGATCCGGTCCGTGTCCTTGTCTTTTATATCGGCCCGCTTGTCGAAAAGCTTTTTCCCCTTTGCTAAGGCGATTTGCACTTTTGCAAAATTGCGCTCGCTGAAAAACAACTTCATCGGAATAATCGTAAGGCCTTTTTCCTCCGATTTTTCCTTGAGCTTGGACATTTCTCGTTTCTTCAACAACAGCTTTCGTTCGCGACGCGGATCAGCATTGTTTACGCTCCCAAAATCATAAGGACTTATATGCATTTCCATGAGGTAAAGTCCATCGGCTTTGAAAAGGCAATAGGCATCTGTAAACTGGACTTTGCCCTCACGCACCGATTTGATTTCGGTTCCAGTCAGAACGATACCAGCCTCATATTGCTCAAGAACGGCAAATTCGAAGGTCGCTTTTTTGTTGCTGATCGTGGGTTGGAAGTTTTTGCTTTCCTTGCTCTTTGCCATTGTTGAATTGCTTTGAATTAAATACTAGTGCTTCACTTGGATGCTGGATGAATACCTGTAGGCTTGTATGGGCTGTGCACC
>JANPHP010000509.1:0-44562 GCA_031424495.1 Bacteroidota bacterium
CGCCTTTTTTTTATGATGGTGTCGGATAGGTTTTTACTGTTATAAGTATATTCTCTCGTGTCATGGTTTGTATAGAATTGGTTTTAATATATGTTCCTAGTTATGGCACCAACCGGGCAGGGCCACGACTGCATCGGCCAAATGCTTGCGGTGACATTGATGGATGTTGGCTTCGAAACAGGTAATGGCTACCCGTTTGTACGTTTCCACCAATGTAGCCAAGGATGCGATGTCATTTTGCTGCGCACGAAGCGTTGTGGATCGATACTCGTCAAAAAGCAAATCGTAGTCCGCTTGTGTATTCAAGGTTGCGCGTTTGTCGGAATCGATGCCGAGGCTGGGAAGATGAAGGAATTCAATACCGACCGCTTTGCATGCATACTGCAGTTGGTTTTTGGAAAATCCATACTTCATGCTCTTGGAATTTTTCCGCACGTCACAAAGCAGCCTGATATCGTGTGCAATCAGTGTGTTGATATATTGTTCCAAGTTTTTGCCTTCGTAGCCAATAGAATACAGCCCTGTATTCAAACTAAATGGCTTTGCGGCATTCACCTTATGCAACTCTTCAGGCGACAATACCTTGTCTGCAATGCGGCTATGAATCGCATAATAAGGAAAGTTACGGTATGTATGCCCAATCAATTTGTCGGTGGTGAAGTCGCCAAACTTCGCTATCAACTGCAAAATGGCTTGATGATCAGTGCCAGTGAGTTGAGAAATATAATCAATATCATCGGCCTTGATCCAAGCGTCTGCCCGCTCAGCCGTGCTCTTAAAATGTTCTTTGATTTGGTCATAGACCATCATCGTCTGCATATCTGCGTTTGCCTGAAACGAATAACAGCCATACATATAGGGCACAAAATCGTAGGCAGGCTTGGATTGGGTCTTTGAGAGTAGAAACAATAGCTTCTGAAAGTCCAACTTCCCCAGCTTCCCTCCGAAGGCTTGAATCAATGCGAGTGCGACTTTGCGGCGATAGTACATACACAAAATTAGGCCGAATACCACAAGCCTCCAACACGCCAATCAAAAATTCAGTGAAGGCCCCTGCAAGCTGCCATTGGGCTGTTGCAGGAGCGATGGTTTTGCTCTAGGGGTGATTGCCGAACATGGTCGATGAAAGCAGTCCTACACAGCGCTGTCATCCCCCTACCCCAAATCTCACTTCCCCTTCCACCACTTCGGCAACTCCACAGAATACGTCGCCACAACCATATGATTGCTATTCTGCAGGATACCCTGAAATTCGGGCTGGTAATAATAACAGAGGTCGATGTGGTGCCGCTTGATGAATTCCCAATCGAGGCCCACGATATTGCGGATGCGCTGGAAACTTTGGCGACCGGCGATGCGCCATTGCGGCTCGGCGCTCAGGTGCAGGTAGAGGCGCTTGGCTAGCTTGCGCTCGATCTCTAGCTTGAGACGGATGTTGTTGCGATCGGGATACTGCCCGATCTCTGGCCAACTCTGCAAATAATGCTCGCGCTGATAGCGCAGCTTCACCGAATAGTCGGTCTTTTTCATGAGCTTGTCTTTCCAGACCAAGCCTGCCCCAAACCGGAATTTATCCCAATCCATGGATGTGGCATAGCGAAATTCACCGAGGGCGGTCAGGTGCTTGTGCAGCTTGTAACCGACATCTGCTGAGCAATAACTCCCGGAAAATGCTTGCACATTGTGGTCCAAACGCACTTGGTAGGTGAGCGACAGGTCAAATCCCTTGGGCAGATCTTGCTTGACTTGCACGCCACCACGGGCCTGAAAATCGCTGGTCTGCGCCCACAAACAATGGGGCAGCAGGCACAAACAAATCGTGCAGATATGGATGAGCCACTTAGTCATCGCCACCGCCGTCTGCGATCGAGGAGCCGATGGATGGCGACTCATTTTTGTCGGAAAAGTAGAATGCATTGATCTTGGCGACGTCGCGCAGGAAGTCGATGCGCACAAACTCGATGCGGTGCACGTCGAGGCCGGTGCGCGCTCGAATGTCGTCGATCATCTCTTTTCGCCGGTCGGGATGGATGAGGTCGATGCGCTCATAAACGATCTCCTTGAAATTCTCATGCTTGAGGGTCATGAAACCGCCGTCGAGGAGATAGGTCATGCCCATGAGCAAGGCATTGGCGACGAGGAGCTCGATGTAAAAATTGTCGAGCGAGGCGAGGGCGTTGATGATGCCGAGCGTGACGCTCACAAAAAAGAAGCCCATTTCCTTGATCGGAATCGTCACCGTGCGGTAGCGCAGGATGGAATAGATCGCAAACAGGCCAAATGCAAAGCCCATCTTGAGCTTGGCGGTGCTGAGCAGGAAGCAGATGAGGAAGTTGATGATGTTGAACAAGAAAAACGTGAACACGAAGTCCTTGTTTTTGTGGTTGCGGTAATAAATCACCCGCACGATCACAAAAATCACTGCCAGATTGAAGAGAAATCGAATCAAAAATTCTGCCAGTCCCCCGACTTCGCCGAGTGGTCCAGTTGCTTTCAGCATTTCACCGGCTGCACTGAGCGAATCCGATATTTCAGTGGTATCCATTTATGAATTGATAATTTTTCTCACTTGGTTGATCTTGGCTTTGAAGGCATTGCTTTTCATGCTGGGCACGAGCATGGCCACCGCCAAGGAATATTTGCTGATGCGCAGGGGCGCGATACGGCGCGCCTGCAGCGCCTTGAGCATGGGACTGTTGCGCGACATGCGCGCTTGCTTGATCTCGGCGATCACGACCTGGGGAAATTGCAGTTTCCCATTGTCGTCGATAAACTCCATCGCGAGGTCGAGGGTGACGCGCTCCTCGCTTTCATGCGCGGCAAGGGTGATGCGCTTGTAGTTGACCCAGGTCTTGCCGAGCATGTCGCAGCCGTCCACATTGTGCTTTTGGAGCAATTGTTGGCCCTCGGCTGCGATGGTATTGCTGATCTCGGCGAGCCGCACGCGGTACTTGTCGGTGCGGTTGCCCTTGATCTTTTTCTTCAGCTCAAAAAAGACGTCGCCAGTATCTACATATTGCCTGAACCGCAACTTCACACGGTTGGGCTTGCCACTGTGGTGGTGCCTGTAGAGAAGGTAACTCTCGGTGTCGAAGTAAAGCGAGACATAATCGAAGAGCCGCTTGCCGTCGATCTCCAGCACGGCATAGTGCGGCGCGATCTCACTGAGCAGCCCATCGAGCTCGCGCAGGTGAAAGACATATTTGGAATCCACACGGTTCATCAGCTTCACCTTGTCGAGCCCCTTGAGGGAGACAGGCTCGAGCGCCCACAAGGCGGGAGGCTCTAGCGAGAGCTCCTGTTGTGATGGCAAGTGATGGTCCAGAGTGCTCACAATCGTCATTTATAGATCACAAAGTCTGGCACCACTGCCTGCTGCCGCGTTTCAGTGATCTCGGCAAATTGCTCAAAATACACTTGATTGAACAGGCAGGTATCGCATTCTGAGTAGATCGCCAGGCGGTAGACGCCTTTCTGCAATCCTTTGAAACAATAGTCGCCCGTCGGGGAGGTCGTCTCGCTGGCATCGACCCAATCGTTTTCGCCATAAGACAGGTAAACTTTGAAGCCACCCGCATAGCCACTGTCATGCACGACGCCCACAGCGTTGATGTCATAGCCGTAGACCTTGCCTTGGATGCTGGCAAGTCCACCCTTGCCGGGCTCCTTTTCGCAAGCAAAAGCGAGCAGCAACAATAGCAGGGGCATCATGGCGACCATACGGCGCCATGGAAATACCTTTTGGGTTTGTATCACTACGTTTTTTTCCATTTCCAATTTCTCAATGTAGCACTATAATTTTGCGTGTGGCGTTCCCCAGACGCAGCATATAGATGCCGCATGCCCAATCCTGCACGTCCAAGTTAGCCGATCCTGTCCACTTTTCCTTGAGAATTCTTATCCCAAGGGCATTTGTAACCTCCAGATCCCCCTTGTAAGGCGAGGAGGCACTGATTTCCAATCGTTCGGTTGTTGGGTTGGGGAATGCGGACAATTGCAAGGCATGGGCGGTGGTCGGGTCCACGGCCACGGTGCAATTGTAGGCATTGAAGCTCGGCGCGGTGCGCAGGCCGAGTGCGCCGGTGCCGTCTGGGCAGCGGCCCAGCGACATGTCCGCTGTCTGTGGGCCATAGACGATGCTGTCGAGGGTGAGGCTGCCGCCGTCACCGAGCAAAATCTCCTCTCCTTGGCTGCTGAGCTTGAAATTGCAGTGCAGGTAGTTCGCGGTGCTGCTGTCTTCATCCGCCCAGAGCATCAAAAAGCCGCGGGCAGGAATTACTGTGCCGGCTGGGAATGCATATTTACTGCGATTGAGGACATCATCGGTCAGGTACAGTCCTGTGAGTGCCAATGTGCCATTGGTGGTATTGTACAGCTCGATCCAGTCTTCAAGTTGGCCAGCCTCGTCGGTCATGCCAGTCTGGTTCACAGCGAGGAATTCATTCACGACCAGGTCGCCCGGCTGTGGCAGCGAGAGCGCCGCCTGCACGACATGGTATTCATGCTCGGCGCGGGCTGGGGAAAATGCGCCGATGTTGGCGTTCTCGGCATAGACATAATATTGCGCGGCGGCAGCGCTCAGTGTGAAGCTTGCGCCATAGAGTCCGTCGGCTGCGCCTGCGTCGCCGTGGGCGCCGTCGTCATACATCTGCGCGCGCACAAACTTGAGGCTCTGGTCGAGGCGGTAGCCCAAAAAGACGCTATCAGCGCCGCTGACCTGTGCCGTCACCGTGACGGTGCTGTTGAGGGCGGGCGTGAGCGGGCTAGGCAATGCGCTGCCGATGATCGGCTGGGCATAGCCAAACTCGGGCCTTCCTTGCAAATAAGCGAGGCGCGCGATCATGAGGCTGCTGATACCGGGCACGGTATAGCTGCCGTTGGGGGCGCCAGCCGTGAGGCTGTTTTGGAACTGCGTGTAGGTATAAAACTTGTTGTTGTCGCTGGCGACGGCTGTGTCCACGAGGCTCTGGAAAGCGCTTGCGCGGGCGAGGTAGTCCCCGCTTGCGATCACCTCGTCTGCGATGGTGCGCAGGTGGGCGAGGTACATGCGCTTGTAGCGCGGACTGCCCATCACAGCATTGATCAGCGGCCAATTGGGGTCTGTCGCGTGGATGTCGATGGGCATTTGCTCCATATTGGGGACGGTGAGCGTGGCTGTGCCCGAGGTACCGATGCCCAAAAATGGAAATCCGCCAAAACTCATGTTCAGGTCCCAGACGATGGGGTTGAAATGGTCGGTGGCGTCGTGGTAGAGGTAATAGTTTTGTGTAAACACACCCGAGTAGCTATCCAGATTGACCATGACATCGTTGAAGGCCAGCATCCAAATCGCGCCGTCCATGTCCATTTTGCTGCTGAGCGCGGCGCTGTTGGTGGTGACGACGTCACAAAGGCTGACCAAATCATTCCACCCTGCATTCGACTTCAATTCATACCGAGGGAAATAGGCCGTGCTGTCGCCCGTGAGCGTTTTCAGGTTGCTTTTGATGAGCGGACTGGGTATGTCTAATGGGTTGCATTTGAAGAATGTGCCCGAGGAGGAATAAAAATGGTTGGAGCAAAATTCCTTGTTGATCGATTCAGGATTAGAATAGAGCCCGATGTAGTTGCCATTGATGTAGAGCTGGGCAAAGTTGGCCTTGGGGCAATGCATGTAGTCGCCCAAGATGTCATAAGCCAAGACCTCCCTGATCAGTGAGGGGTCTGCATAGGCATTGCCGAGCTTGATGGTGGCATATCCCTCGTGCGCCTGATTTTTGTATTCGTCGAGGCTGATGTTGAGTGGGTTTTTGATTTTGGTGGAGTCATAAGAGCTATTGCCCTTGTAGCGCACGCCCACGCTGTCGTATTGTATGCCATTGATCTTGAGCCAATCGGCCATCAATGGCGTCTCGGCGCCGAGCTTGGCGGTGTCCAATTGGTAGTCCCAATTGGGCTGGCTGAAGTGCAGCTCGATGCGCTGGATCTGGCCTGTATTGTAGAACGTACTTTGGGCCCTGAGGCCCAAAGGAAACAACAATCCTATCCACAAGAGTGCCTTGCAAGCCTGCAAGGCACTCATATGCAAGCATTTCATTGGACCAGCAATTTCTGATTAATGGAATTGCCTTGCACACCCGTCACGCGCACACAGTAGAGCCCAGCATCGAGCGTGGCGCGCGCAAGTTGCACCTCACCATCGCCACTGCCCATAACAGTGTGTAGGATGCGCCCTTGCAGGTCGAGCACGCGCAGTGTCCACTCTCCAGCGATGCCGGCCACCCTCACGGTGGCGTCACCCTGCGTCGGATTGGGGAAAATCTGCATGCCGACCAACCTTGGCTCGGCCACCGCCACGGCTGGACAAGCAACGCAGCTGGCAAAACATACTGTCGGCAGCAAGGTGTCCTTGGCCATCAATTGGTCACGGTTGTTGTTGGTGGCACAGGTGGCTGGCACGCTTTCATCCGTACCCCAAGCATTCCCGTTGATGTATTTGAATTCAATGCTGCCCGCTGTCGAGTCCACGTAACCGATGTACTCATAGACCGATCCACCAAAGCTGTAAAGGCGCATCGATGCAGGGTCCCAATTTTGGAAATTGCCAGCAACATGCACGCCTGTCGCTGGGATGTTGAGGCCCTGCATGTCCACCACAAAGCGTGAGCAGTACATGCCCATCGGCGCATTGCCCGCAAAGCGCAATGGTCCTACAACCATGGTATCGGGTGCCAACGAATCGATGAAGATCCAGCGGCTGTCGTTGAAATTGTAGCCTACGCGCGACTCGATCGGCACAAATTCCACCTCATAAAACTGCACGCCATTCACAAACTTGTACTCAAACTTGCTCATGGCCGGCAGGTCGACGACCAAGCTGTAGAGGTTGGTATCTCCGGGCTCTTGCACCATGGGCGTCGAGGCCGAGTTCCAGTCCCCTCCGGCATAGCCCGCGATCGTCTGGAAATCACCTGTGATGTGGATGCCAAAGGAGTTTTTGACGAGGCCCGACATATTGACCATAAACTTGACCTTTTTGGCCATCACCACACCCGTAGCGAGGCTCGTGATCACCATGAGTGCCAACAGGAAACGGATCATATTTTTCATGGGGAATTGCATCGATGATTAGTGGATCAAGGCGACCTTTTGGGTGGTGATGAGCAGCCCATCCTGGCGGATGCTCACGAAATACATGCCATTTTGCAAGCTGCCCAGGTCGATGGAGTTGGCATTTTGGGCAATGGCGACACGCTTGCCGCTGGCATCGCATACCGAGATGTCAAAAGAGGCACCCAAATTGGGCGACGCGATGCGCAATATGCCCTTGGTCGGGTTGGGATAGATCGCCCATCCGGCACCAAGGCCAAGGTCGATGGCCGTGATGGTGACCGTGATCGGCGCGGATGCAGCAGATTCGCAACCGGCTGCATTGCCGACGACGACGGTATAGTCGCCGCTCTGCGTCGGCACGTAGAAATTGCCCGTTGCACCCGGGATAATGCTGCCATTCAAATACCACTGGTAGCTCGTCGCCGTCGTGGAATACAGCGTGTCACTGCTCTGCGTGATCTGGGGTGTGACCGGTGAGACCACCGTGACGCTGACGCTGGCCGAGGTGCTGCATCCGCCGCTGGCTACTGTGACGACGTAGCTCGTCGAGACGCTCGGTGTCACCATGGGATTTTGCAGGGTCGAGGTGAATCCAGTAGGGATTGAGGTCCAGCTGTAGGTATAGTTGCTGCCGCCGCCCGGCGTGACATCGAGCGTGACAGGATCGCCCGCGCAGATGCTGTCGGTGGATGCGCTCACGAGGGCCGTAGGCTCGGTGCCGCCGCTCACGTAGCACTCCGAGTAGCGGTGTGCTTGTGGCACAAATCCGCCGCTGATGTTTTTGGTCCAGAGCACGGCGCCATTGGGGTCGATCTCATAGATCGTGCCCAAGGTGGCCATGCAGATCATGGTGTTGCCGTTGGGATACTGCTCAGAGTTGCTCATGTTGCTGGCATGCCCATTGGCATTGATGCGGCTCGTGTAGGAGCTCGGCAGGTAGGCTGGGCCGGGGTTCAAGTCATAATTGTAAACATTGAGCGGCGGGTCCACAAAGTCGACACAGCTCTGCTGGGTCGAGATGCCGTCGTTGTTGAAACCCACGATGCGGCCCGCATTGGGCGAGCCGACGGGGATCCAATGGGCGTCGTGTACAACTTTCAAGATTTTGTTGCTGGAATTTCCTGCTGCGTAGACTTGCGGATTGCCCCAGCGGTAAAGCAGGTCGCCGCCCTTGCCTGCAAGGCCGCCCGTATGCCCGGCAGCCTCGGCTGTGGTCGTGCTGTGGTCGATGATGTAGATTTCGCTCAGGTTGTGGGAGCTGAAGACGATCTGATCCAAGGCCTCGTTGTAATCGATGCCATTCATGTGGATCCAATCCTTTTGGATGCCATAGTTGATGTTGATCAGCTCGGGATGGGCTGAGATCGAGGTCTGGTAATTGGCTTTGTTGGCATCGACGTTTTGTACCAGGTGATCCCAAAGATGCCATTCCCAGACGATGGTCCCCGTCGTGGCGCCCGTGGGCTGCACCTCGATGATTTTTTCAGACTGCACGATGATCGACTGCGTGCAACCGGCTGCTGAGACTTCTTGGGCAGTTTTATTTTCGTAGCTGATGAAAAGCACATTGCCATTGGGCAACACGTGGTGGTCGTGGTGCAGCATGTAGGTGGATGAGGAGTGGGTCCAGTCCCAGGTCACCGTGCCATTCCAGTCGACTTTTTGGCAGCGTCCCGTGAGACCGCCGCCGTTGTAAGCGCCATTGTTGACCTTGACCGTACGCACAATCGTGCCGCCGCGCTCCAAATAGCTTGAGTAGCCGGTCCCCGCATTGGTAAATGTCCACGTGTGGTAAACATTGCTTGCAGTATCGATCAGGTAGGCATTGTTGCTATTGCTCACACTGTACAAGGTATAACCAGGCCACTGCTGCGCCATTGCCGAGCAGCATAGACTGCCCATGATCCACAAAACTGCTGCCAACTGAAACTTCTTCATTCCGATCACTTAATGTAATAAGATTATAAACGCAATGTAAATATAAGATGAACAAATCGAAGCGCCATGCGGTAGAATGCTCAGAAACGCAGGAAATTGAAGACGCGTCGCTGCAATGACGAAGACAGACAATTGGACAGCATCCAGCGCAAGTTTTGGGAATGGATGGCATCTCACAAGGGTTTTGGTCGCGCTGCCGCATTCACACAGCACGTGCGTGCTGTGAAAAATATGGTTGTGGTGGGTGATTATTGGATTTGATCTCGTAGGCATGCCATTGTGGGGTTGCCAGATCATTGGGGGTTTTCGCCACTGTTGATCGGCGCATCATGCGCCTATTGGGGATTGTTGTAGAGACGCGATTAATAACGTCTCTACAACATGGTCGTCCGCCGCCAATTTTGGCGGCTGCATTTTGGGGTTTTAGTCGGCGTTGATCGGCGCATCATGCGCCGTTGTATCGTAGGCACGCCAAGCATGGCGTGCCTACAATACAAGGACCTAGAATTCAACATCCCAACCAATTCAATGAATTGGCTACGCCGATCTAAAGATTCTGAAAATTCTGCTTCGCCTCAGAGTAGTTCCGGCCGATACTCAAAATGCATCGTGTCGTAATGGTACCACTTGCCGCCCCAGATGAAGCCGTGGCGCTCGAAGACCTTCACGATCTCCATCGGAATCTGATTGTGGTATTTCAGGTCCTTGCCGGCCTTGAACTCCGGCGCCCAGCGCCAATAGTCTGAAAAACCGACATTGATGTCGACGGCCATGCCGAAGCTGTGGGCGCTGAGGCGGTCGGTGCCCGCAATCATCCGCCAATTGAAGGTACCGCCGGGTGTGGTCAAATATTTGTGGAATGCGGGCATGGCTTGCAAGTCGGCGACGACCTTGCCCAGGGCCAGGTCCACACCATTCACACGGGTGATGCGCAGCGTGCCAGCGCCCTTGAGCCAGGGCACGGTTACGAGCTGCGCAGCGGCGAGCGCCTGTGTGGACCCATACATTTTCTTGAAAAAGGCTTCGTTGCGGATGCGCCCCGGATCAAAATCGGGCTTGAAAACCACGCTGTCCATCGGATAGGCAAAGGCAAACATGTCTTCCAAGTCGGGATCGGCCTCCAAGGCTTCAAAATTCTTCTTGCCCTTGCCATCGTCCCAAACCATGCGCGTACCATCTTTCCTGACGATAAAATTGCCATCTGCCCGCTCGAGCCACTCCGGATAGGCGTCAATCAGCTTTTGCATATTGCGGTCGATCGGCGGCGCGGGCTTTTCCTGTTCGTTTGTGTAGGTGATCGGTGCACTTGGAGGCGTTGGCGCTGATGGTGCTGTTTGCGTGCAGGCGACTAGGCAGGAGCTTATAAGCATGATGGCTATTATGCAACCGCAGACAGCGATGAGATAGCATCGCCGGAGGGTGCAGAGAAGGGTGTTGACTTTGCGGTCTCTGCGCTCTCTGAGGCTATAATTGACAGCCAACCTCATGGATTCACCTTCACGAGTTTCTCATACAACACACGCGTGCCCACCTCAAAACGCAATAGATAGGTGCCGCTCGCCAGCCGCTGCGCGGCGGTGCTCATGTCGAGCTGATGGGTTCCTGCTGCGACACGCCCCAACCGTTGGGTTGCCAATAGATCGCCGCGCAAATCGAGCAATTGCACCGTGACTTGCTCCGTCGTGGGAAGTACAAACTCGATCTCCAGTTGTTGGGAAAATGGATTGGGCCAAGCTTTGAAGTGTGGCTCCAAAGCTGCTTGGGATGGAGTCACCGCCACCGTGAGATCCTTCAAGATCGCAAACTCATCCATCACCTGCCCCGTCGATGCATAATATGTGCCCATCAAGGTATCGTTGTGAACGTCCACGATGAGTGAACCCACGCAGGTGTCGCATCCCCAACCATAATACATAAGCGGATGGTTCAATTGCGGGAATCCCGTGATGCTGCCGCTGTTGCCGACGACCGCATACACCGTCCCACGATTGGGATTGGGGCCGTTCACCGACTTTTGGTAGGGCACGCCGTGGATCAGGCTACCGCTCCCATGGTCCACCTCAAAGCTGGAATTGTACATGGGCGAATAGTCGTAAAACCCATACATGAGGCGGCTGCGCTCATAGACGTGGCTGTGTCCGCTGAGCACAAGGTCCACGCCATTGTCTTCAAACAAGGGCGCAAAGTTGATGCGCATCGAGGCCATGGTCACCTCCCAGAAATTGTCGCTGTCGTGGGAGCCCTTGCTATGGGGTGGCTGATGGAAATAGACGATTTTCCAAGGCTGCGAGCTGCCTTGCAAGTCGTCCACGAGCCACTGCGCCATGGGCGAGTTGGGCAGCGTGACCCAGGTGCCTAACTCACTGTTGAGGGACACAAAATGCACATTGCCATAATCAAATGAATAAAACATCTCGCCGCCCGATGCCAATCCGCCGGTCTCGCCCTGCGTGGGCACCTCGACGATGCGGTAATAGGGTCCAAAATGCGTCGGTGGCAAGCCGTTTTGATTCACTGACTGATAATCGTGGTTGCCGGGTGTGGGCCAAAAGGGTTGAAATGCAAAGATCGAATCGTAGATGTCAAAGACCTTGGTCTGATATTGCGCATCGGTGCCACTGTCGTAGGCATTGTCGCCGAGCCAAAGCCATACATCGGCTGCGCGGTTGGCTTTGACATATTGCGAATAAGCGTCACGCACCCAGCGCTCTTGCGGGTTGTCGCGGCCGAAGTCTCCGATGGCCCAGATCTTGATTGGCGGTGTCGAACCCGGCACCGGATTGGTGGTGAAGCGATGGCTGCTGTCGCCGCCCTCCATCTGCCGGTTGGTGTCACCGACTGCATAATAATAGGTGGTGGCTGGCGCGAGGCCCGAGATACGCACGGTTTGGTCAAAAGAAAGCGTGCTATCCGTGACCACATCAGTGAGGTGGGTAGGCGAGTTGCCATACCACACACGGGCATTGGTCAGGGAATCGGTGCGCCACTTGACGGTCATGGCATCGTGCCGTCCATTTTGGAGGTAGGCCCCCCGCACAACGGATTGCGCAGCGACCCATTGGCAAAAAACCATTCCCACAAGCAACAACAAGCTGATTCCTCTATAATTTCTCATCCCTAACACCTGGCTACTTACAACCCGAGAATCGAAAATTACGCTTTTCCACTGACTTTGCGCATCCATGCCAGCACCTTGGGAAAATGATCGCGTGGCGCATCGGGGTGCGTGAGCATGTCGATGTGCCCATAGTCATGTAGGTAGCCTTCCTCCTTGCTCAGCAACATCAGCTCCTTGTGCTGATGAGCGCCCGTTTCCGCTGCGAGCAGGGCCACATCGATGGGGTTGCCCAAGACGCGGTCCAGTTTGCCAGAGACGTACAAGGTCGGCGGCAATTGCAGACTTGCAAACGCCGCACGGAAATCAAAACCGTCTGCCCAATGCTTCCATTCCGCCCGAGGTTTGATCCATGCATCCGTCTCCAGATAGTCCCGCGTGGTGATGTTGTCGCTACCCATGCGGTAACGAATCGCATTCAAAAAGCCATGGCGGCGCACCGAGCGACGGCCTACACGCCACCAGCCCATCCTGATCATCCAGAAGTAGTACCAACCCCGCACCGAGATATGGCGCTTGGAACCAAAAAAGACCATCGCGGGAATGTCCATTTTTAGTTCGGTGCGTGAGAGGAAAGCCAATACATTCACCCCCGCCCAAGAATGCGCGCCCACATACACACGCGAGCTGCCCTTGTGGGCCATCACAAATTGAAACAATGCAGGGTATTCGTCGGCCAGCGCCTCGGCCTGTCCCCAATCAGAGCCCCTGTGAATCAAGGGCCTGCTCTGCCCACGGCCCCGCAAGTCGGGCACATAGACATCAAACCCTTGCTGCGCCATCCAGGGCGCAAAACCCTTACCCGAGTCGGAATAGAAAATCTTGCCATTCTCGATCGAGCCGTGAATCAGCAACAAAGCAGGATGGGCCGCATCGGTACAGAAGCGGCGAATGTGCAATTGCTCCCCATCCCCAAACGGCAAAAACAGCGACTCAATCAGCATCGGTGGCATTTTGGCCCGTGAAATTGAGAAAAATGTAGGGGAATGCAAGAGGAAATCCGATCGCGCATGCTCGCACTGCTCAGCTTTGAGGGACGATTGCGGTTCCGAGCAATAGCAAAGCCCTCCTGCCCACGACTGTGAGCAGGAGGGCCACTTTAAAAGGTGCTTTAGTTGCTCTTCACCATCTTTTTGGTGTCGATCACTTTGCCATTGACGATCAGGCTGTAGGTATAGATGCCAGATGCGAGTTGCTCGGTCGCTGCCTCCACGCGGCCGAATCCGGTCGTGGTGAGTTCAATCTTTTGGATTTCAGTGCCAAACTCATTGTGGAAGACCAGCATTGCGTTGGTGGCATTGGCAGGCAAGAAAAAGCGAATGGCAGTCTTGCCGCTCACAGGATTGGGCTCATTTTGATACAGGACAGTATTCGCATCGGAGCGCAGCTCTGTTTGGATCACTTGGGCCTGAGCTTTGTCCAAGGCAGGATCAACTGGAAGGCTAGTGTTGCCAGCTGCCTTCAACTGCTTGACTTCCTCCGTCAATTGTGCAATCATCACCTGCTGTTCTTGCACCGCTTTGACCAGCGGCACCACAAAGCCAGCATAGGAGACGCTGTAATTGTCATGCTCATTGTCGGGTGTGTGCACGATATCCGAGACATAACGTGCTTCGGCAGCAGCTTTTTCAACCTCTTGGGCTATGAAACCAGTATGGATCATGGCGGTGGATGGGCCGTAATCGATGCTGTTTCTCATGGTGCCATTGCTGTCTTGTGCTTGCACCATGTCGCTGTGGAGGAATTGATCAAAGGATTTGGTATCAAACTGATAATTCACGGGGCGCAATTTGGTGATGAAGTCGAGTCCTTTGACTTCTTCATTCACATTGAATTTGAAGCGGCCGTCAGATGGGAATGTGTAGGCAACTTGGCCCTCAATCACAGTGACGGCTGTATTGCCGAGCCTGATCTTGTTGCTGGCATTCACGATGGCACCGTTGCCGAGGGCGGTGGCGTTCGTATAATTGCCATTTGCATCAGCCTCATAGCCAAAAAACGAATTATTGGTGCCTGTTGCATAGGTGTCTCCAGCATAGTTACCCACTGCAGTGTTTGCGTTTCCAGTCGTATTTGCATACCCTGCATTCAGACCGACAAAGGTATTGTCGCTCGCTGTGGTGCTGCTTGTACCTGCCTGCGACCCCAGAATGGTATTGTAATTGCCCGTCGTGCCCGTGTAACCAGAAGAGTACCCTAAATAGGTATTGTGCAGACCCGTGGTATTGCCGACGCCGCTATTGTAGCCCACAAAAGTACCGTAAGTTGCTGTTGTCGAGCCCAATCCTGTGTTAGCTCCCACGAAGACATTTTTGGTTCCTGTCGTCGTAGCTCTGCCAGACCTGTAGCCCATGAAAGTGTTATAGCTATAGTTATTGGAGGCGACGCCCAAGCCAGCTTCATACCCATGAATGGTATTGTAGCTGCCAGTAGCATTGTTGTAACCGGCCTTGAAGCCAAATTCGGAATTTGAAGCACCCGTCGAATTGCTGAATCCAGCGCTAGGGCCTACAAATGTACATTCGGTACCCGTAGTACCTGCATTTTGGGTATTGGCCCCTGTACCGCTGAGGCCTGTGGTTTGGCCTTGTACAAGGCCGCATGTAAGCATCGCTGCTGCAGCAAATGCAATTACATTTTTGAGAACAATTTTTTTCATAATATTTGAGGAAATTAAATTTGTGCCTACTCTTTTATCGGATTTTCGGCATTCTCCAAGCATATCTTTACAGTAGCACAAGGCCACAAGTGCGCAGCAATCTTATTCACGAACTCGTAGCGAGTCTTGACGGCCATTTCCATGTTTAGGAAGTGCAATCGACAGGTAGCCCGGTGCAAGGTATTTGCAGCGGATTCGTTCAATAAATGTCCTTCCTTTGCTGAAATGCGCAACAGATGCTGCTTTCCCAGTGAAGGCCTTTCAGATCATAATATTGTTATTCAATTCTGATCCCACTGCAAGGCAATGGTGCATTTCGGCAATGGCAAACCCTCACAGTTTCCTAGAGGAATCGCTGTATCTAAATTTGGTGTGTAGCGCTGCGCGTTTGCAGCAAGATCTCTTCAATTATTGGGGCAATGTCCGTCTAATTAACGTTCAACATCCCTTTTGAGTCGGTAATAAAAGAAAAATCTGTCTTGTCATCTTCTCGGGCAAATTTTGAAAACCAGCAATAACCATCGATTGCAATGCCGAATATCAATAAGAAGAACTGCAATGCGTTGGGGGGAAACTCGGCGAATGCAAACTTACGATCATGAAGCAATATAATAACATATCGCAAAATATCAAAATTATTTTGATATTTTTTTGTGATATGACAAAAATACCTTTTGAGACAATCTAATCGTAAACATAAAACTTACGATCCTTTGCATTTGTACACAATAAATTGACAACAGGCAATGATTGCATTCCAGTGACGCAATCCGTTGACCTATTATTGTGCTTCATTGAGCATCGTCCAGTGATCGGCGAATTTTCACAGCCAAGCTCAATCCTCTACCCGTCTGATTGTGTACCACACGGTAAAGACATCGTTCTGCTCAGTGTTTGCCCCCGGGCAAGGTTCGATCTCGCTCTCGCCGCCATAGGAGTGCGAGACGACGCGCAGCAAGTCGGGCAGGGTGTCGGACTTGTAGAAGTCGTGTACCTCCCCGATCAAGTCGTCGAGGCAGCCGTGCAAGCCGAAGGGCGTCGCGGGCCAGAGGTGTTTGTGAAGCGCCTTTTTGGAAGGCTTGTCGCAGGGCATGTCAGGATTGAGCAGTTGCCCATAGACCCGACTGATGCCATCGCTTTCCCATCCGCCGACATGCACCCGAAATACTTGCCCGGTCGGAGGATAGATCTTGAATGCGCGATCGACTTTCCATTCTCTTTTGTAAGTCTTGGCCTCACCGTCGCGAAAAATGTCGTCGCCATCGATGAATTCATTGAGGCACAGGTATTGGCCGCCTGCCTCCAGCCAAATGACTTTTTCGGGACGGCTGCTTACATCCTTGCGCTGATGGAAATGGATCTTTTCAAAATGAACCTCGTAACAAGGCCCCTTGGGGTCGGTCGGTTCATCAAGATCGTTTTCCCACCAGCAATAGACCGTGCGGGCCAAGACAGCCTCGTCGGATTGCTGCCGCCATGGGATCGTGATGCGCAGGGATTGCTCCAGCCGCTCGACTTGGATCGGTCCTTGATAGGTGTCGCCTTTGCGGTTCTCGACCCGCCACTTGAGTTGGGTCGGCACACGTTGCGGCCCCGAATCGGTGCGTCGTGGCAACTTGGCGGGATCGATCGGCACCTCAAACTGATAGTCACGGCCGCTCATGGGAGTCTTGCGCACAAAATCGCTCGCCCCTTCACGGTTGTTGTACAGCGCACCGCCGTCGCCGCTGGCAAACAGATCGATTTCGAAGGCCATTACGCTGTCTGTGCCAGCGGTCGTGCGTGGCACGTAGGCCCGCATGGCGCGCCGCGTCGCACACAGGCGCAGCGGATGCAGCTCTGTGCGGGCAGGCGGGTGCCCGCGGTCCCATACCCATACGCCCTCGCAATGCACCCAGTCGCCCATGCTCGGCCAATTCCAAATGATGTCGTGCCGCTCATGCCCGGCACTGAAGAAGCCACAACTCTGCCCCCGACGATTGGCCTCGGCGCAGGGGTTGTCGTCGCTGTCGATCGCCAAGCCCGACTCCCACTCCACATGCAGGTTGCGGTCGATGAGCGTGTCGGCATGCCCTGTAGGATGGTCGATTTCGTATCCCGTGTAGATGCGTCGTGCAAGCAGCCTGCGGTAAGCGCTGTCGGGCCAGACATTGAACCCAAAGTCGTGGGTATAGTGGTAGGCCGAAAAGTCCTCCTGAGAAACGTGTGTGCCTGTATAAGTGGAGTCATAAGGCACGACAATGCCCTCTACGGCCTCCGTATGGCTCCAATCCACGACAGGTGTCCACTCTGGCAACAGTAGGCTGATGTCGTAGATCTTGCGAATGAAAAGCACTTTGACGGTGTCGTAGCAGTTGTGACAGCCTCGGTCGGCAGTATTGCTGAATGGAAAATCGGGCACCTTTACTTGAGCAGACAATTCGCCTGCGGCAAACAGGACAAGGCATAGGAAACAAAAGCGACTTAGAAAGCCCTGCATGGAGATGATCAATCGGTTTGAGGCACATTGCATGGGCCACAAGTTACGAAAAACGGCCATGCGACCACTGATAGGATGCATTTTGAGGAGGAGAATGCGGCGGCGAACCCAGCTACAGGCGATCGAAGCCTAGCGTCGTTCAGGCCAAGCGTTTAAAATCGAAGTCGAAACACGAAATTTTTCGGTAGGAATCCCAAGGTTTCGTATTTTCGCGGCTTACATTAATTTCAGTAGAGTTAGAATGGCTTCAATTGAACTGAAGAAAGAGATTTTGGACAAGTGCCTCGCCCATGTCGATGACCTGATCGAGGCAGTTTCCACGGCCATGCGCGACGCCCAGGAGGCCGCCGAAGAGGGGGCATCCAGCGGGGCAGACGAAATGGACGCGAGCCGTGCAATGGCCGAAATCGAAAAGGAAAAAGGCGCAAGCCAACTGGCAGAGGCCATGAAGACCAAGGACGCTCTCGGGCGTGTGCGGATCGACAAAGCCTATGACACGGTGCAGGTCGGTGCAGTGGTTTCCACCACGAACGGCGACTTTTTCGTGGCAGCGCCCACGGGCAAGATCGCGGTGAATGGCAAGGAGTACTTCACGATTTCGCCGTTTTCACCGATCGCCAAGGAAATGAACGGCCTCAAAGCTGGAGACACATTCCAGATCAACGGCCGCAAGTTTGAGATCAAAAGTGTGATCTGAGCCTAGCGCTAGGGTTGCCTTTTTGTAAGATATTGAGAACCATCCGCCGATTGAATCGGCGGATGGTTTGATTTTTTGGGTAGCGCTGTGCGATTGCATGAATGCGCAGAGGAATACTGAACGGCAGTGCCAGCGGCATCACGCCGATCGCTAGATTGCCTTCCTATTTCTACTTGATCTTGGTGTAAACGATGTCCATTTGCTTGGCTTCATCTCCGTTTTCCATGACCATAAACATCTCCATGCTGTGTTTTTGGTCGCTTTGGACAGTATAGATCATTTTGTAACGCTGATCAGCACCTCCCATCACGTCGGGATATGTGGCGACGATCGTGATGACATTTCCCTTGCGCTGCCCCTCCCCGATCATGAAGCCCGTACCCATGTTGTCGATCCAAAAGGTGCGGTATTTTTTGAGGAGGTTGTCATAACCAAAGGTGTTTTTGCCTGCGAAGGGCATCCCCAATGCAGTACCTTTCATGCTTTCCTCCAAATAGCGGTCACCTAAAATCATGCTTTTGGAAGCAGAACCCTCCATCACATCCGTTTTGCCCTCTTCCATATAGCTGGTTTGCACGCATTTCCACTCCCCCTCCATCCGTTTCAAAAACGCGTGCTGCTCACCGGGGGTAATGGCCGCCATCCAAAGATCATTGGCATCGGCCGTCTGGGCATGAACCATTCCCAAGGTCAAAAGGCTCAGCAAAAAAAGTAAAGTGATCGTCGTTTTCATCGTATCGGGTTTTGATTACTCAAGATAGCAAAAATCTAGACTCAGGAACTGATCCCGAAGTGCAAAATGTACAGCCTTTCATCCGTCTCAAATAGGATGTCTTCTGAGCCATGGTCACCGCATAAGGTATACAAGGCGCCGTTGTCCTCTGCCACATGCATCGCCACGAGGCCCGATTGCTCCACCTTATTCATGACGAGGACTTGAAATGCTTCCCATAGCGGCCAAAAAGCCCTCGTGATTTCGGGATGGGTATAAAAGAGTGAAACAAATTGGCACCAAAACAGGCCACGCTCCCAAACCATTTCCCAACCACCTTGCCAAGGATTGATTTGGAGCTTTTTATATTCGTCATTGGGGTTGAAATGATGCCACTTTTGGGGTGGATCCGCTTTTTCGAAACTTGCTTTTGCTATCCTTTCGAGTAAATCATAGAGGCAGTCAAATGCCGATAAACGCTGCGGATTGGCAATCTCTACCCAGCAAAACATGCCGCCTTGATTCACCGTTTCTGCTTGTAAACGCGTCAGTAAAGCGTTGATCTCCAAGGACGATTCACTTTGCATGCGCAGTTACCGATGGCCTTTTCATTGCCAAGACATACACCAAAAAGGCCACTCCGAATCCAGTGAACCAGCTCAATTTGTACAGGAAATCAAGGGCTGGAACAAAATAACCGATCAAGGCCACGATCACACCGAGCCCAAGTGCCAACAGTGCAACCGGATTGAATCCGCTGGAATAGGTATAGGCGCCTTGCAATTTGAAGAGCTCTGCAAGTTGCAAGTCTTTTTTGCGCACGACATAGTAGTCGGCGATCATGATGCCGAGCACGGGGCCGAGCAATCCACTCACGAAAACGAGTGCGGGCGTGATTTCATTCATGAGCATCCATGGGCAGATCACGATACCGACGATGCCCGTGATGGTGCCGCCGGTTTTGAAATTGATGCGCTTGGGACTCAGGTTGCTGAAGGCATTTGCGGGAGCGATCACGTTGGCGGCGATGTTGGTGCTCAGGGTGGCGATGAGCATCATGATCTGCGCGACGATCACAACGATGGGATTTTCAAAGCGGGACAGCAAAGAAACGGGATCCCAGGGGGCATCGTCAGCGACAAGTACGTCTTTGAAATTCACGACGGCGGCACAGGTCACAAAGATGCCGACAAAGCTGTAGAGCATCATGGTGCCCGGTAACCCGAGAAATTGGCCACGCACCTGGGCGCGTTGCGTCTTGGTGTAGCGCGTGATGTCGGCGATGCTCAGCGACATGGTCGCCCAGAAACCGACCATGCCGGTGAAAGCCAGAAGGTAGGTCCAGAGCATGCTGTCCGATTCTGCATGAACGTTTGGCTTGATAGAAACCTCCACGGGCCTCGACATCAGCACCTTGTCGCCCTCACCGTGGGCACGCAAGACCACTTTGGCCTTGGAAAAATCGGATGCCATCAGGTGTCGCAGTTGCAAGTCATCGTGGACGATTTCTGCTGCATTGGCCGCAATCGGCATCCATGCACTCAATTCGCCTGAGCCATAATCGACTTGATAGGCTTCTGCCTTGTTGCGACCGGCCACATCGCGAATGGGATGAATGACGATGCCCCGTTCTGGACTGAATTCCACCGATGCCCGCTCCAACTGCTTGCTCTGATCGAGCACGATGCCAAATCCGCCAGCAGTGGTGGTGCCCCAAATGATGAGTGCTAGACCCATCACGATCAGGATGGGCGCGCTATACTCCTCCAGCCATTTGATACTTTCGGTGCCCTTCCAGACAAAAAACATATTGATCAACCAAAAGGCCGAAAACCCGCCGAATTCACCCAAATTGAGGCCATTGGGATTGGCGTCTACGCCGCCCGTTGCCGCATTCCAGATCGCGTAGCAAGCGAGTCCGCCGAGCCATGTTTGGATGCCGAACCAGCCGCAGGCGACGATGGCCCTGAGAATCGCCGGCAAGTGGATGCCATGAATGCCAAATGCAGAGCGGCCCAAGACTGGGAACGGGATGCCGTATTTCACGCCAGCATGTCCGTTGAGCACCATGGGAATGGTGATCACAAGGTTTGCCAGGCCGATCACGATGAGCGAAGCGTACCAACTCATGCCCGCCTTGATCATGAAGGCGGCCATCATATAGGTGGGGATGCAGACCGCCATTCCCACCCACACGAAGGCGAGATGCCAAGTGTTCCAAGTGCGTTTTTCGGCGGGAACAGGCGACAGGTCGTCGCTGTAGAGCGGCGAAGCCGAGACATCTTCTTGCAGGGTGACAAATTCTTCTTGCATGCTTTTGGGGAATGCGGGGGTTTTAATCCAGTTTCTGCTTCCTGCGCCGGAGGCGTAGATTCGATCACCCTATCCCGCCCGATGGAGCGGGACGCGTTCGTTATTCGCCTTTGCCAGTAGCAACGGGCTCAGCCTTGCGGTTTTTGAGCTCCTCGTTGAGCATGTACAAAGCCGTGCCGCTGTCACCGATCATGCGCAGTTTTTGGAGAATATGGCGCACCAAATCTTCCTCTTCAACTTGCTCGGTCACGAACCATTGCAAAAAGGATTGTGTTGCGAAATCGCCCAGCTCGACAGCCTTTTTCATCAACAGATTGATGTTTTCAGTGACGTTCTGCTCGGCCCTGAGGGTGAATTCAAAAACCTCGACCAAGGTACCAAAATCCGTCTGTGGCTTGGGCAATGATTGCATAGTGATCTTGCCATCGATGCGGTGCAGGTAGTCAAACTGCTTCATGGCGTGGGCCATTTCCTCTTGCGCTTGAATCCTGAAAAAATTTGCAAACCCATCCAGGTTCTTGTCCTCAAAATAAGAACAAACAGCCAAATATTGCATTGCTGAGAACATTTCCCTGTGGAATTGTTCATTCAGCAGCGTTTCCATTTCTTTCTTCACCATAACATTTAATTAATTCTTTCTAATGGATAATTACGCGAGATCGGCTGCAATGTGCTTGTCGATCCAACTTCACAAGCTCCTGAAAATTGCAACCTTTATTCCTCAAGATTAGCTAATCATCCAACATAATATTCATCAGCCACATCCAAAATTTTATCAATAATGTCCATGCCTTCATCGGCCTCTGCTTCCGTGATGCACAGTGGAGGGGCAATGAACAGCCAATTCCAGCGAATGAATGTGAACATTCCGAGTTCGCGCATTTTTGCGGCCATGCGATTGGTGGCTTCCATTTGATGGGGAGCCGCGTTCCAAGGAGTAATCGGTTCTTTGGTGGCCCGATTCTTCACCAATTCCAGGCAGCCGAGCAGGCCTGTATTGCGCCAATCGCCGATTGACGGATGCTTTTCTGCCAGTTTGGCGACCTTAGCGTCGATGTAGCGGCCCATATGCGCAGCATTGGCGACGAGGTCCTCGTCTTCATAAATGCTCAAGACCTCTAGCGCGGCAGCCAATGAAACCGGATGAGCACTGTATGTGAGCCCAAGCGGTAACATTTTCTCATCAAAAGCAGCCGCAATTTTGTCGGAAACCAAGACGCCGCCAAGTGGCACGTAACCGCAGGTGAGGCCCTTGGCCATGCACAATAGGTCGGGCGCTACACCGTGGTGCTCCACCGCAAACATCTTGCCTGTGCGTCCAAATCCGCTCATGACCTCGTCGTCGATGAGCAAAATGCCATGTTGGTCGCAAAGCTCTCGCACTGCTTTCCAGTAGCCGACGGGATATTTGATGCAACCCGAAGATCCGCTTTCGCCTTCCAGCATGATGGCCGCGATACTCGCAGGATTCTCCATTTTCACCACACGCTCCAAGTGCGCAAAGGCCATGCGCCCGCATTCCTCAGGCGAGCTAGTGCCCCATGGGCAACGGTAGAAATAGGGATTCTCAACATGGATAAAATTGGGTGCTTGTTGGCTGTCCATCGCAAACTTGCGGGGGTCGCCACCTGCAGCCATGGAGGCATAGGTCGCACCGTGGTAGCTCTGATAAAGCGTTACGATTTTGTGGCGTCCTGTATAAATCCGCGCCAATTTGATGGCATTCTCGACAGCCTCGGCACCGCCGAGCGTAAAGAAGGTTTTTTGCAAACCCGCTGGGGAGATTTCCGCCAGCTTCTTGCCGACCTTGCCCCTCACCTCCGAAACCATGCCCGGATGCACGAAACTCAAGGTTTCCATCTGCTTCGCGACCGCCGCAGCGACGCGCGGATGCCCATGCCCGATGTTCATGTTCATGAGCTGTGAGCTGAAATCGATGTAGCGCTTGCCATCATGGGCATACAAGTACACGCCTTTGGCGCGCTCGATGCTCATGGGGTTGAGCCCACCCTGCTTGCTCCAGCTAAACAATGTATAATCAAGGCTTTCCTTGATGATTTGTGCTTGATCTTTCACGACGACTTCCATCTTGAATCGAGAATTTGGAAATAGAAATTAATGCGCCCAGATAGGCTTGCCTCGAAGGTAGCGAATTTGAGGGAAAATCTGCATCTGAGGGCGCGGAATATGTGCGTATTCAGCAGTAGATCGACCTACCGAAGCTCTCCTCGGGTTGGCACTCGATTGGCGCAAAGCCTTAGACTTGAAATCAGCACCAACGAATGCAACCTAGCCTCCGTTTCAAAGTGGTCGAATTCGACTACTTTGAAATTGGGATTGTAGATCTTCTCCCAAGTACCGAGGAATTCTAGCGTCGTTCGGTTTCGCATCCAGTTCTTGATCACGTCCGCCGCTCGGCTATCGTCAGACTTAGCCTTTGCCATGCCGGTAATGCGGATGTTGCCTTCTCCGTTGTGCGCCCATATTGCCACGGATGTCTCTTGTACAGAAATATTCTTGCTAGTGCTCATCTTCTCTCTATCCCTGCGCCTCTTTTGTGCGATGATGGAGCAAAGATAGAAGATAGATTCCAAAAAAGGAAGCCTTTAGCAAAATAAATTACTGCATTTACTAACGAACATCCCCATTAGCCCAACTTAAGTGGCATTCATAAGATTTGCATCCAGTACTAACATGTGGACGGATTCAATAATTCGGGGAAAAGATTTATGGTTCCCTTGAAGATCAATGGAAAATCATCGAGGCACCCCGAGTAAAAAAAATAGCACCTTTCACCAATCATTCTTGAATTAACTCATCCAATTCGTCTTCGCCTCTGCATTCCACTTGATCGTGGTCTTTTTGAGTTGGGTCCAGAACTCGATGGAGCTTTTGCCAGTGATGTCGTTGGCGCCGAAACGGCTGTCGTTCCAACCGCCGAAGGAGAAGGGTTCGCGTGGCACGGGCACGCCGATGTTCACGCCGATCATGCCTGCGCTTGCGCGGTCCATGACTTCGCGGGCGATGCCGCCGCTTTGGGTGAAGACGGCGGCGGCGTTGCCGTAGGGATTGGCATTCTCGATGGCGATGGCCTCGTCCATGCTTTTTGCGCGGATGATGGAGATCACGGGACCGAAGACTTCTTCTTTGGCGATGCGCATGTCGGTGGTCACAAAGTCGATGATGGTCGGGCCGACGTAGTTGCCGCCTTCTTTGCCGGCGACGACGGTATTGCGGCCATCGACGAGGATTTTTGCGCCTTGCTGCTCGGCCTCAGTGATATAACCTTCGATGCGTGCCTTTGCTTCGGGGGAAATGACCGGGCCGAGATTTTGGCCAGGGACGAGTTTTTTCACTTCCTCGACCATTTTTGCGATGATGTGATCTACTGGGCCGACGCCGACCATGGAGGCTGCGGCCATGCAACGCTGACCTGCACAACCCGACATCGAGGCGAGCACGTTGTTTGCGGTCATGTCCACGTGTGCGTCGGGAAACACGAGTAAATGATTTTTGGCGCCACCGAGGGCCACGCAACGCTTGAGGGCTTGGGTGGAGCGGCGGTAGACGATTTGGGCGACTTTGGTAGAGCCGACGAAGCTCACTGCCTGAATACCAGGATGATCGCAAATGGCCTCGACGATTTCTTGGCCGCCGTTCACGACGTTGAAGACACCGTCGGGCAGACCGGCCTCTTTGAGCATTTCGGCCATGCGGATGGCGCTAAGCGGCACAATCTCGCTGGGTTTCAGGATCATGGCATTGCCGAGGACGATGGCATTGGGGACGGTCCAGTGGGGCACCATGTGGGGAAAATTGAAGGGCGCAATGCTGGCGACGACGCCGAGCGGCTTCTTTTCCGTGCGACATTCGACACCACGGCTCACTTCCATGACCTCACCAGCAATGAGTTGCGGCATGGAGCAAGCGAATTCGGTGAGCTCAATGCTTTTTTCAATTTCAGCGGTGGCCTCCTCCATGGTCTTGCCATTTTCCATGTGCACCATCGTCGCCAATTCTTGAAGATGCTTCTCCATCAGCGTTTTGTAGCGAAAAAATACTTGGACGCGCTCTTTGATCGGCACCAATGACCAGAGCTTAAAAGCGGCAGTTGCAGCCTCGACTGCGGCGTCGAGGTCCTTTTTGGCCGACATGGGCGCGCTGCTGAGCTTGCGGCCGTCGATCGGGCTGATGATGTCGCGGCGCGGCTGTCCGTTGGAGACGTAGTGTCCGCCGATATAATTTTTGACTTCGGGATAAGATGTGTTGAAGCTCATATTTCTAGGCTATCGGTATCATTTTGGAGAAGGTCTAGCAATAGCACTCGACCAAGGGGCATTTTCGTGATTTCTGACGTGAATTACAAAGTTTAGCGGGAAAATTAGCGCAACGCAGCATTCATTCGGTTGAATGTCCTGCCTGTTCATCGGGCAAGACCTTGACATTGCGCTAATCTCATTCAAAAACTTGCATTTGCGGTCAAGAACATGATTTTGACTATGTTGCACAATGGAAATCATCCGTCAAATCCACGTCGGTGCAGGCACGCTGGTTGCAGTCAGTGGCCTGTTGCAAATCATTTTGCCCAAGGGCGGCCTGCGCCACCGCATCATTGGACAGATATATTTTTGGGCATGGGTGCTGATTGTGCCGACGGGAGCCGCTCTGGGGAGTCTGTTGATTACGCTTTTTGGTGCTTTGGGCCTATACATGGCCTATACTGGCTATCGACTCGGTATGCGCAAGACGATGGACTTGGCCATCCATGACAAAATATTCATCGTGGCTGGTTTTGCGGCTGGATTGACCACCTTGGTTTGGGGGATCTCGCTATTATTAGCTGGGCGAGGTGGTGGATTTGGCATTATCGCCAGTTTTTTCGGGTTACTTTTTGCTGGTGCCGGATTTCGCGACATCCGCCAGTTTCTGCTCGGCAAAAAGGTTGGGAAATTGAGTGGGCACAAGATGAACTGGTGGTTTGAGCACTATGGCCGCATGTACATCAGCTATATCGCTGCAATGACTGCCTTTACCGTGATCCAGCACCTTTTCCCAATCGAAATTTTGGATTGGATTCTACCGACGATTGTCGGAACCGCGTTGATCATCGTCACCAACCGCATCAACCGCAAAAAAATGAATATCGTTTAGCCGCTGGTCAACTCGGGATACAATACAAGGCAATCATGAAAAAGTGAAAGGCCGTGCCGCCCATTACAAAGACATGCCAAATGGCATGGGCAAAGAGCATTTTGTGATTCCTGTAAAAAATGACACCGAGGCTGTAGCTAAGTCCACCTGCCAACATGAGGAGCAGTCCACCAGTCGGCATGTGATCCCAAAGCGGCTTGCCGGCGACGATGGCCATCCACCCCATCAAGAGGTAGACGATTGTGGAAATCTTGTCATATTTTCCCGTGAAAAACAGCTTGTAAATCACCCCAACGAGCGCCAACCCCCATTGAATGCCAAACAAAGACCATCCCCATGCGCCTTTGAGCATGAGCAATGACACGGGCGTATAGGTCCCCGCAATCAAAATATAGATCGAGGCGTGGTCGAGAATGCGGCAAATATGTTTGAGCCGCGGACTTACGACCCCGTGGTACACGGTACTAGAGGCATAGAGTATGATCATGCTGCCACAGAAAACATTTACGGCGACCAAGTGGATCGCCGTGCCATGCATGTAGGCAATTAACACAAGGTTGACCAAGCCGATGAGTGCGAGCAACAGGCCAAAACCATGGGTGATGCTGTTGATGAGCTCCTCTTGTGGCGTCTGTGCCCGCTCTACTTTGCGCGGCTTTTTTGAAGGCGATTCTCCTGCTGAAACTTGTTGATCCGCTGCCATTGCTGAAATTTGGGAACAAAAATCGTTCAATTCTTTGAATTCAGGAGAATTTTGGGCCTCGAGTTATCCACGTTGTGGGTCAATGCACGCGACGCTTAAATACCAATGTTGAGAGGTATAAGAGCAAGCAGATGATGGGTATGCCGATCAAATGATCCCACCACATCGTTGCAAAATCCCCAGCATGCAATGCAAAAATGGCATCAAAGGCCCAGTGAGTGGGGAAAATGAAGAATAATTTCCCCCACGGCTCTGGCAAGAAAAATCCTAAAAATGGCGCGATCATGATGAGGTCCACAAATTTAAACCAAGTGAGACCCTCTACCTTGTTGTGGGCGAGTGCGGCGACAAGTAGCGCGATGAGGGGCGTGATCAGCGCAAAATGTATCGCACTGAATAGCAAACCAAGTATTCCAAAATGCAGAACGGGATTGATGCCAAAGCAGGTCAAAGCATAGGCAAAAGTTGCCAGCAATGGAAAAGCCATCTTCAACGCAATCCATTTACCAAACGAAATCGGGGCCACACGGTACACGGTAATTAGCCCCTGATCCTTCTCGTCAAGCAGCAACATACCGCTCACCATGCCAAACATGATGCCTCCTTGAAGCACCATACCGTCCAGCAGTAAAGCCGCCCATGGCTGCACCACCGGAAAAGCTGTGAGCAGTGGCGGAACGCCCCACAATAGCAGCCCCAAAAAGACGAATGGCATCATGAGAAAGGTTCTCGTGGAGGATTCGCGCCAAGTAAGCCTCAAATCGTAAAAGAGATAATGGATCGAAGTGCTCATTTCCGTCTTGTTTTGTCGTTTACAAATCGTGTGTAACCCCAGAAATAACTTGCGATGCAGGCTGCAATGAGCAAGCCGAGACTGAGCCAAGGAAATGATTGCACCTTAAAATTCATGGACCAAGCCAAGAGCTGCAGCCCGTGCTCCATAGGGAACAGCCATTTTCCAGGAATCGTAGCGATTCCAAACCAGTCCAAAAGCGGCACAATCATGAGCATCAGGATTCCTGCCATTGGCAACAAAAAATCCACAAATCGGCGCATAGGGGCGACCAAGATGATACCTAGGCAGCCAAACAACCATGTGATGAGGAAGCAGGCGATCAGAAATCCAAAGTGCTGAATGCCAGTACCCAACAATGCGACGGTCATGGCCCAGCCACAAATCGTGCCCAGCAACGCCAAACTCAACAACTTTGCAGACAGATAGGCATGTAAGCGCAGTGGGCTCACAAAAACTGCGTTTAAGCTCCCCGACTCTCGCTCAAAAAGTATCGTGACCGCCACAAATAACATTCCAATGAGCGCCGGATCGTTGAGAGTGAGCAGCATTGCAAACAATTCTGAATTTCCGAGCAACTTTAGTACTTGAAACAAGCCGATGTAGAGCGCCGTTACAAGAACCGAGACCTGCACCAATTTGTATCGCAACAGCAAAATCCCCTCCCATTGCAGCATGTTGATGAACTGTGTCATGGTTGCAGTGTTTTGCCGGTGATCTGTAGAAAAACCTGTTCCAATGTGGCCTCCTGCGTGTGCATGGTTTTCACCTGTCGCTCGGCGATGAGTTTCAAAAACCGCGTATCAGTGCCGATGCCCTGCAAAGGAAAATCATAAGCTTCTGGGGTCGGCCCGCTTTCGCATTCCACATGGACAGTATCTTGGCCATATTGCCGCTTGAAATTGTTGGGAGCGTCAATCGCAGCGATTTCTCCGTTGTGCAGGAATGCAACACGGTCACAGATTTGGTCGGCTGTGTCCATATTGTGGGTCGTGATAAAGATGGCCTTACCCTGCGCTTTTTGCTTCAGGATCAGATCCTTGATGAGTGCAGCATTACCAGGGTCCATTCCACTTGTCGGCTCGTCAAAGAAAAGGATGTCGGGATCATGTTGTATTGCACGCACGAAATTCAACCGCATTTTCATGCCCTTGGAATAATCTTCCACTCGCTTGTCAGCATCCTCGCTCAGACCGACTTGTGACAAAAGGGCATCGGCATCGAGAAGCTTGCTACGCTCATAAAATTGGCCAAAAAGCTTGAGATTTTCCCGCGCCGTGAGCTTAGGGTAGTGATTGGGCAACTCAAACCCGACGCCGATGCGTTGGAAGTAATCTTGCCCAATCGCATTGAGAGACCTGTTTTCGAGCATGACCTCTCCTTGGTAGCCGCCGAGCAACTTGTAGAGTATTTTTTGAGTGGTGCTTTTGCCAGCCCCACTCGGCCCTAGAAACCCGAAGATTTCTCCTTTGCCAAATTCAAAACTGATCCCATTCAAGGTCGGACGATCCGCCTTGGGGTAGCTGTAGCTGAGGTTGTGGACACTAATCATATGCGTGTAGGTGTAGAGAATGCCAGACGAAACATTTGGATCGAGTGATCGACAAATGCAAAAATATGTGCTGCCTCGTGGGCAAATACTGTGTTGGTGCTTTGGATATGCTGGCCCAAATCGATGGCGAGCGTGGTCTCAAGGTAGCTGCGCAACGCCAGGCTCTGACTGATGACTGTCAGCGCAATAAATTCTGGCGGAAATTGCATGCCGATACGCCCGCAACTTTGCTCCTCAGCGATGATGCCTGCAAACATATCTGCGCTTGTCTTAAATATTTGTGCTTGCATTTGGCTCAGCACCGGATTGGTGCGATCCATTGCGCTTCGATAGAGAAATTGACTGTGCCGAGGCCGTTCCAAATCAAACTTGATTCCCGCGGCAAATAGCTGGCGGTACCAGTCCCAGATGTCTTCAAAATCTTCTCGCGAAATGCCGAACACGTACTTCAGCTTCTCTGCTTGGCAAATCTTCTGGAGGCTTTGGTAAACCTCAAGCTTGCTTCCGAAATACTGATACACACTGCCCTTGGCAATGCCCAATGCATCGACCACCTTGCTCAGTGAGGCTGCCTCAAAGTCATTGTGTACAAACTCTAGCATGAAAGCATCCAAGATGCGGTCTTGCTTTTCCTGCGGCAACTTGAGAAACGTGTTTTTCATAGACAACTTGCAGCCATGTGACTACCCAGTCACAAATGTAATGCAAGATTGTGACTACCTGGTCACTTTTGGAAAAATATTTTCTGTGAACTGCTGTTTCATGCCATCAAGATGGCATCAATCCGCTAGCATTCAGGCTACTTCCCTTTTTTGCCCTTCTTCTTCTTTTTGGATTCGATTTCTTCGATCTCTTTGATCACGGCGCGCCAGTCGTGGGGATTTTCCTTGCTTTCTTCCAGCGTGGTCTTGTATTCGATGTGGTCGATGGCCAGTGTATCGATAGGCTTGCCAAGAAATCCTTGGATTTCTTCTAGCATGGCTTTTTCCTCTGGGCTGCAAAATGAGATGGCGATGCCCTTGGCGACGCCACGACCTGTGCGTCCTACGCGGTGAACATAGTTCTCCGCAACATCGGGCAGATCATAGTTCACGACATAGTCGACATTGGCGATGTCGATGCCACGTGCGCTTACGTCGGTAGCGATCAAGATTTGATTGCTGCCACTCCTGAATGCATCCAAGATCGCAGAGCGCTCTTTCTGATCCTTGCCGCCGTGGATCGTTTGACTGCTGATGCCGACGCGCTCCAGCGCCTTGAGCACCCGTTCTGCACGCACCTTCGTCCGCACGAAAACGAGCATTTTGCTCTCAGGATGCTCCGTGATGAAACGCTCCAAAAAGAAGCGCTTGTCGTCCATCTCAATGAAGGCCACCGCATGCCCCACGTTTTTGGACACGGGATCTTTGGGCGAAATCTGGATGCGGATCGCGGTGCTGTGCACCAGCGAATAAGCCAGTTTCTTGATTTCCTCGCTGATGGTCGCGGAGAAAAACAAGGTCTGTCGCGCCCTCGGCACGTAGTGCATGAGGTCGCGGATGTCGTCAATGAATCCCAGCGCCAGCATGTGGTCGGCCTCGTCGAGTACGAGAATTTCGACCTGCCCGAGATAAAGGTGACCTTGGTGCCTCAAGTCAAAGAGCCTGCCGGGCGTGGCGACGAGTACATCGACGCCTTTTTTGAGGGTTCCGATCTGCATTTCCTGCTCCGTGCCGCCATAAATGGCGAGCGTGCGCAGATTGAGACCTTTTCCAATCTTATCAAAGACCTGCCTGATCTGGATCGCCAGCTCATGGGTCGGGCACATCACCAAGCAACGGGTGCTGCCGGGTCGCCGGCCGCGTGGCTCCTTGCGTGTGAGCATGTCCAGGATCGGGATCACAAATGCCGCCGTCTTGCCGGTGCCCGTCTGAGCGATGGCCAAGACGTCCTCTCCTTTCATGATTGGCGGTATCGCCTTGAACTGGATATCGGTCGGACGAGCAAAGCCGCTCTCGATCAGATTGGCCTTGATTTCCTTGGCGAGCTTGGCATCTTCAAATTTCATGGCGCAAAGATAGCAGGAGAAAGCGATTTCAGACATGTAGCCATGCTACGATGAATTTGTCTTTCGTTGTTGCCTGATTGCGGGGGGTGCATTTCCTTCACAATTCGGGGGCAAGGCTGGTGGCGAGGAGGCTTCATGGGCTGACGCCGTACCGCCCCACCTAAAACTCCAGTTTTCCAGGGACAATTTTGCAGGATGAAAAGAGAGCTCGCTATCGTTCAAGACGAGCAAGCCGCGAAATTTTTCGGTCCAGGCTTGCATCTCCATCACGCGGCGCTGCTGTGCCTGCAGCAGCGCAAAGTCGATGTAGCGCGCGACCAGGCCATCCAATTCCGCGATCGATGCACTACGGCCATTTTGGCCTGTTTTAGGAAAGAAGTCTGAATCCAAGGTTGAAGCTCCATCCTTGTTGATCCCAGCTCCGAGACCATGGCTTGGCAATGACTCGTTGCATCTCTCCTGGCATTCTGTTGCCCAGTGGAATTTGCGCTGCAGGGCAAATAAGAAGCTTTTCGCGATATCCGATTTTGGGTCAAAATCGATGCTCATTGCGAAAAGCGCACAAATCTTGCCATGGAAAGGCCGATCGCTTTGCCGAATCTCACTCAAAACATTGATCAGGGTCACCAAATAGTGGTCTGCAGCACTCTTCAATGTGGCGATTTCATTTTCCATGGCACCCATCTTCACCGAAAAACGCATCTAAGATATGTGTCGATGAGGCTTCAGTTGGCGTGTGAATTGGTTCCTTGAACCAACCAATACTGCTTCCAAGCTGTGACCGCCCCCAATCGTGGAGATGGCTGAGGACTCGATCTGGAGCATGCTCATTTACCCAAATGACATTCAGCCTCGAGACGAATCGAGGACCTTCCTTGAGCGGTTGCGGCTGAGAATCATCGCTGCGATGAATCATAGGCCCTCTTTTCGGCCGCTGCATGCTACGCTGCCATAAAGGCCCGCCTGCAGATTGCGTTCGAAAACACAATGTTGTGCCCGCCACGGACTCGCTTGATTCACAGGCCTCAGCGACCGCTACATTGGTCAAGGCAATGCTCGCGATGGTAAATTCTGGTGCTAATTCGTTTTCCATTCTCCTTCTCCCTCATTCAAACCCTTCATCACTACGGCAAATGTAAATTGTGATAGCAAAACTAGATACAAAACACCACAAACGCAAGTATTTTGATCAATATTTATCCATAAAGCAATTTTTTATAGTAATTCGTGGCCCGTGTGCCATTCTGCACGCTTATATTGCCACGACCAATGCCTAACTTTGGGTGAAAATTCCATCAACCAATCCATCAAACTCATTCCTGAATCAGCGGCCGTTTTCCCACTGTCAACTGCTCAATGACTTTGAAATTTCTTCGCAATTCAATCGTCCATTCCAAGCCCTTTCTTACAGATCAGACCGATGGCGCAAATCGTTAGGCCCCACCCAAGTTTTCAAAATATTATTTCAAATGCCCCTAATACATCGATTGGCAATAAAATATACTTTTGAACTTACAAGCCATTTCAGTACAATAGATCGAAACACGTTTCAAAAGCAACATTCTGAATCGCTCATTCAGCACGACCCCAAATTCGTCCAATAAACTGATCACTCCGGCCCTCAATTTCCATTCTCAATTCTCAATTATAAGAGCTACCTTTGTGCCTCTTTTTCAAAGAAGTGACGATGACGCTAGATAAGATTAAATCCTTGCTGAATGACCGCATTCTCATCCTCGATGGAGCGATGGGCACGATGATACAGCGCCACAAATTGGATGAGGCAGCCTATCGGGGCGAGCGCTTCAAGGATTTTGAGCATTTTCTCCAAGGCAACAACGACTTGCTGGCGATCACGCAGCCGCAAATCATCCTCGACATCCACCGCGAGTACCTCGCTGCCGGCGCCGACATCATCGAGACCAATACATTCAACAGCACCTCCATTTCGCAGGCTGACTACAAAATGGAGTTCTTGGTACATGAACTCAACGTCGCTGCAGCCCGGCTAGCAAGGCAGGCAGCAGACGAATACACCGCACAAAATCCTTCCAAGCCGCGGTTTGTGGCTGGTTCGATCGGCCCCACAAACCGCACAGCCTCGCTTTCGCCAGACGTGAACGACCCCGGCTTCAGGGCTGTTTCTTTTGACATGCTGGTCGAGGCCTATACCGAGCAGATCGATGGTTTGGTGGTTGGCGGCGCAGATTTGCTGCTCATCGAGACGATTTTTGATACCCTGAATGCGAAGGCAGCGATCTATGCCATCGATCAATATATGGATGCGCATGGCTTGGCGCTGCCCGTGATGATCTCGGGCACGATCACCGACCAAAGCGGCCGCACCCTGAGCGGGCAGACGACAGAAGCCTTTTGGATTTCTGTTTCGCATTGCAAAAATCTGCTGAGCGTGGGCCTTAACTGCGCTCTTGGGGCTGCACAGATGCGCCCCTTCATCCAAGAGCTGTCGCGCGTCGCCGACGTGCCCATGAGCGCGCACCCTAACGCAGGCCTGCCCAATGCTTTTGGGGAATATGACGAGTCGGCCGTAATGACCGGCAAAATCATCTGGGATTTTTGCAACAGCGGCTTCGTCAATATCGTCGGTGGCTGCTGCGGCACGACGCCCGACCACATTCGCGAGATCGCCAAAGTGGCCTCCAATTTCAAGGGACGCACAGTTCCCGTCTTAGAGCCCTACATGCGCCTGAGCGGCTTGGAGCCCCTCATCGTGCGCCCCGACACCAATTTCATGAACGTCGGTGAGCGCACCAACGTGACCGGTTCACGCAAGTTTGCGAAGCTGATCAAGGAAGAAAATTACGAAGAGGGCATCACCATCGCCCTCGATCAGGTCAACGGCGGCGCACAGATCATCGACATCAACTTCGATGAGGGCATGCTCGACTCGGAGGCAGCAATGAAGAAATTTGTGAACCTCATCAGCGCCGAGCCCGACATTGCCAAGCTGCCCTTCATGATCGACTCCTCCAAATGGTCGGTCATCGAGCAGGGCCTGAAATGCCTGCAAGGCAAAGGCGTCGTGAATTCGATTAGCCTAAAGGAAGGCGAGGAAGCGTTTGTGCGGGCCGCCAAGGAAATCTTGCGTTATGGAGCCGCCGTGATCGTCATGGCATTTGACGAAAAAGGCCAAGCCGATTCCTACGAAAAGCGCATTGCGATCTGCGAACGCGCCTACAAGATATTGACCGAAAAGGTCGGTTTCCCGCCCCAAGACATCATTTTTGACCCGAATATCCTCACGATCGGCACGGGCATCGAGGAGCATAACAACTATGCGGTCGATTTCATCGCGGCGACCGAATGGATCAAAAAGAACCTGCCCCACGCCAAGGTCAGCGGCGGGGTGAGCAACTTGTCATTTTCCTTCAGGGGCAATGACCACGTGCGTGAGGCCATTCACTCGGCCTTTTTGTACCATGCCATCGCCAAAGGCATGGACATGGGCATCGTGAATGCGGGTGTGATCGAGGTCTATGCCGAGATCGACAAAACCTTGCTGGAGCTGGTCGAAGACCTGATTTTCAACCGCCGCGAGGATGCGACCGAGCGTCTGATCGAGTATGCCGTCGCCGTAAAAGGGGTCGTCAAAAAGCCTGAAGAAGAGCAGGAATGGCGCAAAGGCACCGTCGAGGAGCGCCTGCGCACCGCCCTCGTCAAGGGCATCGTCGAGTTTGTCGTCGAGGATACCGAGGAGGCAAGGCAGAAATATCCCATGCCCATCGAGGTGATCGAGGGTCCGCTCATGGATGGCATGAATGTCGTCGGGGACCTGTTTGGTGCTGGGAAAATGTTCTTGCCGCAAGTGGTCAAGAGCGCGCGTGTGATGAAAAAAGCCGTTGCGCACCTCATTCCTTATATAGAAGCAGAAAAATTGCGCTCAGGCAACAGTGGCCCTGCCGGACGTGTGCTCATGGCCACGGTCAAGGGCGACGTGCACGACATCGGGAAAAATATCGTCGGCGTGGTCTTGGGTTGCAACAACTTTGAGGTGATCGACATGGGCGTGATGGTGCCCTGCAACCAAATCTTGGACAAGGCGATCGAGGTCGGGGCGGATGTGATCGGCCTAAGCGGCTTGATCACGCCAAGCTTGGACGAGATGGTTTTTGTCGCGAGTGAGATGGAGCGTCGGGGAATGAAACAACCGCTGCTCATCGGCGGGGCGACCACAAGCCGCATGCATACTGCCGTGCGCATTGCGCAGCAATATTCTGGCGGCGTTATCCACGTCTTGGATGCATCGCGTGCCGTGCCGGTCGTGCAAAACCTTGTCTCCGATGAAAATCGGCCAAACACGCTGGCGCAATACAAGGAAGAATATGATGCGCTGCGCGAGGACTATGCCAAGCGCCGCAACGACAAGCGCTACCTGCCTTATGATCTTGCGACCTTGAATGGGGAGCAAATCGACTGGACCCAATACGAGATTCCCACGCCACAGCAGCCTGGCATTACGGTGTTGCATGATTTCCCGATGGCAAATCTTGTCGAATACATCGATTGGACGCCGTTTTTCCAGACCTGGGAATTGCACGGAAAGTTTCCCGCCATCCTCACCGACCCGGTGGTCGGCGCCGAGGCCACCAAAGTCTACAACGATGCGACCGCATTGCTCATCGACATGGTGCAAAACCATGACCTCAAGGCAAATGCCGTCGTCGGCATCTTCCCTGCACAACGCACAGGCACAGACGATGTCAATGTCTATTCCCCCGACACACAGGATTTGCTCACACGCTTCCACTTCTTGCGTCAGCAAAACGAGAAAGCTGCCGGCACCTACAACATGTCGCTTGCCGACTACATCGCGCCCGCAGAGAGCGGCAAGATGGACTACATCGGCGGATTTGCAGTGACGGCCGGTGTGGGATTGGAGAAACTGGTAGCAAAATTTGATGCCGAGCTCGACGACTACAACAGCATCATGAGTAAGGCGCTCGCCGATCGCCTCGCAGAAGCATTTGCCGAGTGCCTGCACCAAAAAGTACGTAAGGAAATCTGGGGCTATGCAGCAGATGAAACCCTTGGCAATGAGGAACTGATCAAGGAAAAATACCAAGGCATTAGGCCTGCGCCGGGCTATCCAGCCTGTCCCGATCATACTGAGAAGCGCATTCTGTTTGATTTGCTCAAAGTCGAAGAAAATACGGGCATCACCCTCACCGAAAGCATGGCCATGTGGCCCGCATCGTCGGTCTCGGGATTCTATTTTGCTAATCCACAATCGCGCTACTTCGGGCTGGGCAAGATCAGCGAAGACCAAGTGGCCGACTATGCTGTACGTAAAGGAATGCCCAAGGCCGACGCGGAACGGTGGTTGTCACCCAATCTGAATTATGAGCCAGAGAGAGTCAAAACCGTAGTCAGCTGACGGGAAATGCTTGATTGCGGCTGATATTTCGCTCTCATTCGTATCAAAAGCAGTCGAAAAAACAGCTGCTCAACTCAGTAATCCCAAAGATCGAGCAAAACACTCCGTGGCACAGGTTTGCCCGCCATTCTCAGTGCCACGATCATTTGTCCACGGTGGTGAGCCTCGTGCGTGACCATGTAGGTGAGCACCTCCAAGGGGCTGCGGTCAAAGCCAGGTACCAGTTTCTTTTTGGCGAATGCATCCAACATCTCGGCAATGGCCAGCCCAGATTCCTCAAATGCGGCTTGTAAGTCCTCTACGGTATGCGCTTCTCGACTTTTGATGCGTGGCAGCGTCGGCGGATTTTCCATCACTGCGCCTAGCCAACCGAGTCGTGCATGGTACATGTGGACCCACGTGCGGCGCACATTGCGCGCACGTGGCGCATAACCTGCCGTCAAGCTCTCATCCCCCATTGCCCCTAGCAACAACAGATTGAGGCGATTGCAATTCATCCAAACCGAGCGAAGTTGTGTCATCGAATCGTAAAGGTCCCAGTTTTGAGCGGCGCCTCTCGTGACCGACCGCTGTGGCCAAGCCGCATGGACGCGTCTCTCGACTCGAATTAAATCAAAGTCAGGCTTTGAACCTAGATTTTCTTGGTGGTATCGACTTTCCAGAAAAAAAATGCTAGCTTAGGGATGTGTGCTGCTGGCGAGGCCTTTGGTTGGAAGGATAGTGTGCTAGCGCATCGGGTAATTTTATCGGTAGAAAGTTTTGAGTGAAGCGCATTTTCAATTGGTTCAGGACAATGAAGCCTTCCTGAAGGTGATGGATCACCTCAAAGGCTTTAATTTGCTTGGCGTCGACTTGGAGGGGGAATGGAACCTGCATCGCTATGGTTTGCACCTATGCCTCATTCAAATCTCCGATGGCAAAAACATATTCCTCATCGACCCCTTGTCCGTTGGCGATCTAGGCCCCTTTTTGGACATGCTGGAAAATCCAGCGGTGGAGGTCATCTCTCACGGTCCCCAAAGCGACATTGTCTTGATGGACTACCTCTATGGCCGCCAACCGCGCAATGTCTTCGATACAGAAAAGGCTGCCCAACTGCTGGGCTATGAAAATACCTCGCTAAGCTTTCTGTTGGATCGCCATTTTGGCATCAGCAAAAATATGAAAGTGCGGGTAAGCGATTGGAATCAGCGGCCACTTACCGAGTCGATGCTGAACTATGCCGCCAAAGATGTGGAGTACCTGCACCGCCTGCGCACGATTTTGATTGCAGAGCTCGCTGAAAAAGGTCGGGGAGAATGGTTGATGGAGGAATGCAAAGAGCTGGAAGACATTCGCTACAAGAAAAAGGAGAATCCACACCTGGAGATCCAAGGGGCAAGCAAGCTCACTGAGCGCCAAAGCCTTGTGCTCAAAGGCATTTATGACGTGCGCGATCAGATCGCACGCGAGCTCGACAAGCCCGCCTATTACATCGTCGCCAATAGCAGATTGGTGGAACTCGCGGCTGCGCCTCCACTAGGTGAACTTGAATGGGCGGACCTCAAAGGTGTGAACCCCCGCATGAAAAAATATGCCCGTGAATTTCACGCTGCTGTGGAGCAAGCACTGGAAATGGAAATGGCCAAGGAACAACGCTTTCAAGACCGTGACTTCAAAGGCTTGAGCAAGAATGCGTTTTTCAAACTGGTCGATGAGAAAACAGCACTTTTGGAGCAGATCAGGGAGCAAATCAAGGAAGAATACGACATCTACCCCATGATCTTGAGCATGCGCAACCTCAAACGGGTCGCTTATGGCGAGGCAACGCTCAACGATTTCAAGCAATGGCAAAAAGACATTCTACTCGAAAAAGCGAAGCAAATGAGCTTGGATGTAGCAATCTTGATGAGCTGAGCAGCCTCAATTCGCCTTGCATTTTGCCGCCACTTCCTTGACGTTCCCAACTAGGCCCATGCAAAGTTGCTGGATAGGGATGGAAGTGTTGTGATTGCTGAATGGTGCACCATACAGATTGGCCAGCCGATTGATGATGAGAAAAGCTGAGCCGATCACGGCCATGATCGGCAGCGACAAAAATTCAAAACCTGAATCCTCGCCACCAAGGTCTATGTCGCCAATGAGCAATGGCATGAGCATGACGTAGATGATCACGACAATGCGGGTAAAAGCGCTGTAGATCAATAGAAATGGCGTGTTTTGGATTCGCTCTGCCTTGCCTTGGATTTCATAGAATCGGTTGATGTGTTGCATCAAATCATTTTTTTCAAGGGCACTCTCACGGGCCATCGCGGTCTCGATCCGCCCTGCGATCGCCAGTAGCAACTCATTGGTGAGCTTGTTGGTGAGCTTGAGCTGATGACGCAGGTAGAATGCATCGTTTTCAGCATTTCCCTCATCGGCCTGGTTTCTGATCTCGGCATCAAATTGCAATACATAGGCGCTCAGCAGCTCTAGGGTGACCATCGTTTCGGCCAGGCCCTGCCCCTGGACTGCCTGATTCAAATTGTTGGGATTGGAAAAATAGGTATACAGCTTATTGGCAAAACTGCGGGTATTGTTGGTGAGCTCACCTACGATCTTGCGTGCCTCCCACCAGCGATCATAGGCAGAATTCATCCTGAAGCCCAAGAAAAAGGCCACTGCCAATCCGAATACAGAGCCGACTTGCCCCGAAATCATATAAATGTGATCGCCGAGAAACTCCTCACCCATGAGCACCAAACTCGCGTAGCCGAGGCACAGCACGATATAGGGAAATGCAACCCGGAACAAGGCCAAGTGGCCGTCTTTTTCAGTATCGATCATCGCAAATACATTTTTGATCACCCGCCCAGACTCTGCAAATCCAGTCCTGAGTTCAGTTGGCAACTAAGGCTCACCCCACCGAAACACCTATCAAGCGCCCGATGCCAAAGGTGATCGCTGCCGCTGCCAATCCAAAAAAGACTTGCCTGCTTCCCGAGAACCACACGTTGCGACCCGTAAACAGGGTGATGGCTGCCCCGATTAGGAACAAACCGGCGGCGCTCCCGCCCACGCTGAGCGCGATGGCCGTGAAGCCACTCGTGAACATAAACGGCAAAACAGGTATCACCGCGCCAATCCCAAACAATACAAACGATGAAATCGCCGCCTCCATCGCCGAACCTTTCAATTCCTCTGTATTGATGCCCAATTCCTCGCGCACCAGCACTTGGTGGGCATGGTTCTTGTCTTTCATGATATCGACAGCCATCTCGGCGGCCTGATCGGCCGGAATTCCCTTAGCGATATAGATCAGTGTCAATTCCTTGAGTTCGCCTTCTGGATTGGTTTCGAGTTCATCCATCTCCAACTGCATCTGGTTTTCATACAATTCCTGCGAACTTTTGACAGAGATCCACTCCCCTAGCGCCATCGACAGCGCCCCCGCGAGCAGACCTGCCAAGCCCGCCAACAAGACGCCCGATTGCCCCTCCGTGGCGCCAGCAATGCCCATCACCAAACTGAAATTGGAAACGAGGCCATCGTTTCCGCCCAAAACGGCAGCTCTGATCGCGTTACCGCCGACAGAGCGGTGGCGTTTTTCCAATCGCGACAATTGAGCGCCGCCCACACGTGTCTGCTGCTCCAAGATGGAGCGCAAGATTTGCACATGGTTGGTCTCGCTACCCGTCACAGGCATGTTGTGTTTGGCTTTTTGAGCCATCACGACATTGGAGATGCCCTTTTCAGTGTCCATCATCACCCCCAGCACATAGTCATATCCAAAGACCTTGCCGATGGTATTGATGGTTTTGGCGCGCCAAGATGGCTTGCCCAGCCCTTCGAGCACGACACCCTTGCTCTTTGCAAAAGCTTCCACATGGCTCTGCTCGATCTCGCTCATCTGCCGAAATACATCAGCCATCATCGGGTCGCCCTCGTGCGCGGCCAACTGCGCGTAGAGGTAACTCGCGTCGATTTCGGTTTGGAGATTGCTATTTTTCATATTTCACGCTTCAGATAGATCATTGCCCATGCCATGAACGGCCTTGCCACAAAGGTAAGGTGGCAAAATTTTTCATGTGTTACCGAAATCACATATCGATGTGCCCCCTGCGAACAATCAGGTTTTGGAGCAACACCAATGTCCTCGGCTAGGCCATCTGCGTTGCTGCGCCTTCAAAAACTGATGAATATCATACTGCAAGGAAGGTATTCCCCAGTGCAAACACGATTTCGCAGCCATCAACCCAGCAAAATCAGGGCTTGGAGAGCAAGGCAAAGTATTTTTTGAAATAGGTGATGCGGCCATCCAATCCAAGCGTGCCGCCATTTACCTTGCGGGTCACAGCCTCGATCGTCGCCTCGTTTGAGCCTTTGTCAGCAGTCGGCCAGATTTTGGCGCCGTTGTTGAAAAAATAGGCTGCGGACGTGAGCGGATATTTGCTGGAAACCCAGCTGGGATTGGCAACGCAATCGACTCCAAAGAAGGTGCTGAATGCGGAATAATTGCTCTTGCCCGTGAGCTGTATATAGCCTCTCCCTCTGAATTTGTAGCCCTCGCCGCTCGCCTCGGGCCCATTGCCGAGGCGGTCGCCATAGACACGGCTACCGATCATCTCCGGTTTGTTAGCATAGGAATTGGCAAGGTCACCGGGGAAATATTTGGGAAAAATCTCTTTGAGCCGCTTGGCGGAATAGTTGAGATTTTCGATCACCACCTTAAAGCCACCGCTCTCCTGCGCGCATTGCGACAGGAAATGGGCCAATCGCAGGTTGGAGTTGATTTTGAACTTGTCTGCCGCCGAGATGATTTCGTCGATCACGCCGTCGGGGATCACGCCACGCAATTCTTTGAGATTGAGGGCTGCAGCGGCGCCCGTGACGGGAGGATTGATGACGCCGAGCGTCACAAGCATCTTTTCATCGGCGATGCCATTGGCTGGGTTGATGCCTTTGCTGGTCTGCCAAGCGATCACAGCAGTTTCTGTTTTTTTGCCAAAATCACCATCGACAGGAATGCCGAGCTTTTCTTGTAAACGCTTTACCAAGTCACCTTTTGCGCCTTTTGCAAGAGTAGTCATTGTATTTCATAGCAATTGAAACGATGAAAGCTACACGTCAGCCGATCGGCGCGGTATAGCAAGAGAATTCCAACTTAATGAACGTTGTCGAACTATCCAAACCTGTAGCTGCCGCAAAACGAATGACTGCGTTCCCAACTGCGCTGAAAGATCCCCGCTTGGTCTACTGCCACCAGGTGCCCGAGTACACCTTGAAGGCAGCAATGATGCCCAGCGATGAAAAAATAGCTAGGAAAATGAAGACCCAAAATATGACTTGGTCGAGTGCATTGTTTATGTAGCCGGCTTTCCAGTCTTCCCTTGCCTTTTCTTCAGGCCCCCAGCCCCTGCGGTATTTGGGCCGGTAGCCAGTGAACACATCCGCAAACTTGGTCATGTCCAAATAGGGATCGGCGGCCGCAAGTTTGATCACCTGAAAGGACAAAAAAGTGCCGCCAGCTGCAATCATGAAAAATACCAGGAGAGTTTTAAATCTCCGCATTCCCATAGATCTCCGCATTCTCATAGAAACAGACGTAAGTAAATTTTTGCGATCAAGTTCTACACACCAAAAAGGTTACAAATATACAAAACTAGAATGGACTTCGCCATAGATCAATGAATTCAAGATTATCGTTCAAGCGTAGCGAAACAAGGGCTGCATGCCAATCACATCACACCAAGGAGCCGCGATGCACAGCATGACGGCGTTCACAGTCAATGCAAAGCGCATGACATCTGAAAGCAGATTAGTAAATTCAAGGTGAGGATGCTAACTTTGCGGCCATTTGGAAAAATTGATTCAATCGCTCAATCTGAAGCATTTATGAAGATAAGACACCTGTTATTGACAATCGCCTGCTTGGCGATATTTGCAGTGGGCTGCAAAGACAAAAATGCCCAGCCACCGGTTGGTGGCAATGACACCACCAAAGTCGACTCCAACGTCGTCGCCGTCGACTCCAACTTTCAGTGGGTAGCAGACGAGTTTGCCGACATCCGTGTCTTGCGCTATCAAGTGCCTGGTTTTGAGCAATTGCCGCTGGAAAAGAAAATCCTGTGCTACTACCTATCACAGGCCGCGACCTCGGGCCGCGACATGATCTATGACCAAAACTATCGCCACAACATCCTCATTCGCCGCACGCTGGAAAACGTGTTCAAGACCTACAATGGCGACAAAACGGGCGAAAATTGGACTGCCTTTCACACCTACCTCAAGCAAGTGTGGTACTCCAACGGCATCCACCACCACTATTCTTATGAGAAGCACGAGCCTGGTTTTGACTATGCCTATTTCGAGACGATCGTGAAGGGTTCAGACCAAGCCAAATTCCCGTTGGAGCGCGGCCAAACTGTGGACCAATTGCTGGCGATGCTGAAACCGATCATCTTTGATCCCAAAGTCGACTTCAAGCGCGTGAACAAAGACGCTGGCGTGGACCCCATCGCCGCCAGCGCCAACAACAACTATGAAGGCGTGACCCTCAAAGAAGTCGAGAAATTTTATGCTGCCATGGCTGTCCCGGGCGACTTGACCCCGATCTCCTACGGCTTGAACTCCAAGCTGGTGAAATCTGGCCCTAATCTCGTCGAGCAGACTTGGAAAGTCGGTGGCATGTATGGTCAGGCCATCGAGCAAATCGTGAGCTGGCTCAAAAAGGCTGTCGAGGTCATGGACAATCCCAAGCAAAAAGAAGCTACCCAACTGCTGATCACATACTACGAGACAGGCGACCTCAAAAAATTTGACGCCTACAACCTTGCTTGGGTGAAGGATACCGAAGGTGATATCGACTTCATCAACGGCTTCATCGAGGTCTATGGCGACGCCATTGGCCGCCGTGGCGCCTACGAGGCCATGGTGCAAATCGAGGATCCCATCGCCTCCAAGCGCATCTCTGCCATCGCCAAGGACGCGCAGTGGTTTGAAGACCACAGCCCGATCATGGATGCCCACAAGAAAAAAGAAGTGACCGGCATCTCTGCCAAAGTCATCAACGTGGTCATGGAAGCTGGCGATGCCTCCCCATCGACCCCGATCGGCGTGAACCTGCCCAATGCTGACTGGATTCGCAAGGTCGGCTCCAAGTCTGTAAACCTCGCCAACATCGTCGAGGCTTATGACCAAGCTGGCAAGCGCACGGGTATTTTGGAAGAATTTGCTTGGGACACCACAGAGGTCGCCCTCGCACGTAAGTTCAAGGGCCTGCCCTCGAACCTGCACACCGACATGCACGAGGTGATCGGTCACGCATCTGGGCAGATCAATCCCGGCATCGGCCAACCCCACGAAACCATGGGCCCTTATGCTTCTACGCTGGAAGAAGCACGTGCCGACCTCGTGGCTTTGTACTACCTGATGGATCCCAAACTCGTCGAGATGGGCATCATGCCATCGACCGAAGTGGGCAAGGCTCAGTACAATGACTACATCCGCAATGGCCTCATGCTGCAATTGCGCCGCCTCAAGCTGGGTAAAAACCTGGAAGAAGACCACATGCGTAACCGCCAACTGAACTGTAAGTGGGTGATGGAAAAAGGCAAAGCCGACAATGTCGTCGAGCAAGTTGTGCGCGAAGGCAAGACCTATTTCAGGATCAATGATTATGACAAACTGCGCAAGCTGTTTGGCGATCTGCTCCGCGAGATCCAACGCATCAAGTCAGAAGGCGACACCAAAGCCGCCAAGGCATTGGTCGAAGGTTATGGCGTGAAAGTCGATCAAAAGATCCACAAAGAAGTCCTGGACCGTGTAGCAGCCCTCAAGATTCCTCCTTACAGCGGATTCATCAACCCAGTGCTCAAGCCTGTGATGGATGCCAATGGCAAAATCACCGACGTGAAGATTGAGTATCCTACCGATTTCACGCAGCAGCACCTCTA
>JANPHP010000510.1:0-3234 GCA_031424495.1 Bacteroidota bacterium
TTCAAAAATTTTCGTTATCTTCGGGTATGACTAAGTTAGAATTGGAAATCGAAAAATTAAGCCTTGAGGAACAACAAGAGCTTCTTTTGGGCATCCAAGGCCGAATATCACATGGTGGTAACGGCTCGGAAGAGGAGCGGATATTGTCGCTTTTGAATAAAAGGAAGGCAGATTTAGCGGAAGGCAAAGATCGGCTTCTGACCCGTGAAGAATTCTGGGAGGAAGTTCAACGAAACCGCAATGTATAGACTTTCGTTGCTTGCATCTGCTGCAATGGATGTGAGCGAAATCATGGATCGGCTTGACAAGCAGCGAGAAGGATTGAGCGATGAATTTCAATAATTCCTTGATGTCGCATTCGACCTTATTTGCTCTAATCCATTCTTGTACCGAGAGATTGCTCCAGGATTGAGAAAGGCGCGAATGTATAGATTTAATTATGCGATTTATCTCGAAGTAATCAATGATGAAATTCTTGTATTGGCCGTGATTCACACTGCAAGCTCTGATGAGAGAATCGAACGCAAACTAGGCCAAGCAAGAGGATAATCTCAATTAACCAAGTGCCGTAGCGCAGTGTTACTTCAACCAAATCCTGCAAAGATTTCTGCAACAGTCACTGCACGGCTGTAGCCTTGGTCATGCCTTAGGATTTCTGAAACATACAAGTGCCGTAGTCGGGTGTTACTTCGACTTAGGATCGGCAGGTTGTCGGTTCGAATCCGACGTGTGGGCTACCTTGAGAGAGGGAATCTGCACTAGCTCAACTGGATAGAGCAGCAAAACAGTCACCTTGCGCCTCTAGCCTTGTATTTTTCGGGGATCCCAGATCGGTCGGTGCCGTCGTCGCGTCATACTTCGAAAGCAGGACTTTGGTAGTCTTATACTTGATGGATGCGACAAGCTTTTGCCCAGTGACCGATGAATCTATTTATGCTCAAAAAAGACATCAAGAGGTGCCGTAAGGGCGTGTTACTTCGGTTTTAGCTGGTTCGAGTCCGGCCCTGCATGTAGCAATAGATGCTTGAACCCGCCTTGCCTTTCGCCCTCAAGACATATTGTTTCCTACTTTTTACCATGAGCGCCGCCATGCCCCAGTGAATTGGCGCTCATTTTTTCCGAATGTAGCTCAATAGTAGAGCGCCGTATTTGGGATGCGGAGGCCGGAGGTTCGATTCCTCCCATTCGGACGACAAACTTGCAAAACAATCGACAGGAACCACCGCATGTGCATCCCATCATGGGTATTGCACATGCGGGAAGGCCAGCCTATCAATGCTTTGCGCAGGTAAATGGTGAATGAATATGAAGCCATCCAATTGGTCCTCGAAATTCACAGAACAAAAAATATGGAGTTGTAGCTCAAATGTAGAGCGCCTGTCTGAAGAGCAGGAGGTTGGGATCTCGTCCTCCCCTTCTCCACCATATTGCGGAGTACCGAGCCGTCCTGATAAGACGGACAATCGTAGCAGGTATGTTGTAAACGCGGGTTCAAATCTCGCCTCCGCAACAATTTCTTTGGCCCCTTAGCTCAGCGGTTGAGAGCGACGTTCTTAAAAAGCGACGGTCGGTGGTTCAAATCCATCAGTGGTCACTACATACAATTGATAATTGATAATGGACAATTGACAATGGGAGTTGTGCCCAATATCGCGCATTATTCCTTGTTCACTATTCAATATTCATTGATTAGCTTCGGTAGCGCAATTGGCAGATGCATTCCTCTTAAACGGGAAGGGTTTCGGGTTCGAATCCCGGGCGAAGCACTTTACGAATTGATAATGGACAATTGATAATGGACAATGGTAGTATCGCTCATTATTCATTGATTTGCAGATTTCACGATCCTTTGTTACCTTCATGTATTCGTTTTCTAAATCGCAGTAACTCCAGAACATGAAAACATCATTGTACATTCTCCTTCTTTGCCTCGGATTGTTTGCAGCAACATTCGCCCAAGCCCAACTCTACTCTGGCACTTCTCAGACGCCTGCAGAAAGAGAAAAAGTCAAACTTTCGAGGGAGGAATATTGGCGTAAGACCAAAGAAGCACACGTGGCAGCCATGAGCATTGAAACACAAGACTATAAAAGAGGCGTCGCCAAGTGCGATCTCCATCTGGCAATCAAGACCCACTACAATCAGTTCGGACAGTCGACCGCACAAGAAATCCATGTCAAAAACGGTAAACTTTGGCAGACGTCCGAATCTGAATATGACGCGGCTGGAAACATCATTGCGCAATCCTACAAGAATCGTAAAGGAAACTATACCGGGCGCAAAACGATGGTTTATGATGGCACCCTTCTCCAAGTGACTCGCAACTTCAGCGGCAAAAAGGACCACTGCAAAAGCCAAAGCGAATATGCTTACGATGCATCAGGTCGCCTCATCGAAGTGAAGACGAATAATCCGCTTCGGGAAAAAATGATCAACCGCACGGTATACACATACCATGAAGACGGCAGCAAAATGCGCTCGGAACTTTATGACCGCAAAGGAAAACTTGCCACGGTGGTAGATTATTCTTGTGATGCTGCTGGCAAAACTTATGCCTCTGCTAAAGAAGAATTGCGCACGGTTTGTGAGCGTTTCGAAAAGGATGCTGAAGGCAAGACGATACGCATCGTCGAGACCTTGGTCGGTGAAAAATACGAGTACCGCTCGATCGCCAAATATGACAATACCAACCATTTGCTTGAGCGCACATCCTACAATCAAGCAGGTGAGATCATTGGGCAATTTCTTTACACCTACAATGACCGTGGGCACATGCTCACATCTGAGCGTCGCGTGAAAGGCGGCAAGGTCGATTTCAGATCTGTTTATGAGCACAACGACAAAGGTCTCGCCATTTCAGAATTGCGCACCGATGGCGATGGCGTCATCACAAGCAAATTGCGATATACTTACAGCTATTATTGAATTGAGAATTGAAAATGGAGAATGGCGATAACACTCATTATCGCTCGTTATTCATTGTTCCATAAATTTCGCTTCGCTAGCGCAAAGGCAGATGCGATTCGCTCAAAACGAATAGGTTCTGGGTTCGAATCCCAGGCGAAGCACTTTACAAATTGATAATGGACAATTGATAATGGACAATTGATAATGGACAATTGATAATGGACAATTGATAATGGACAATTGATAATGGACAATTGATAATGGACAATTGATAATGGACAATTGATAATGGACAATTGTGATCATACTCGATATCGCTCATTGTTC
>JANPHP010000511.1:0-30770 GCA_031424495.1 Bacteroidota bacterium
AAAAAAAACCCAACACGACTCGATCCACAGATTGAAACGGCCATAGATCACTGCAGTGGAGGCCATCGTGAGAAACACGAGTGAAGTACCGCCAAGTGCAAGCAGCAAGCCAGGCAAGTAGCGCAGTTTGCGGCGCATGTGGGTGGGCACGACCCAGCCCAGCACCAAGCCGACTGCTGCGATCACGCTCAGTAGAAGTTGTAGCTTTAGATATTCTACAAGCGGATATTCCTGTAAAGCATTCATGACCAAGAAGATGCCTCCCAACACCTGTACATGGTGATATGCCTTGGTGATACCCGACTTCAGATACACCTTAAGTCCGTTCATGTTGTTTTCTCTCCCTGCAAATTGAAGTATTTTAAAAATCCTTTTCCCGCTTAAAGGTAGTGCTTTTTGATTTTTTCTCCAACTACCGTTTTTGAAACCTGTCCGCTCCAGACCGAATCGCTCTAATCTTGCCCAAATTCTTTCATGAGAGCCTATTTTGCGGTCAGCCATGTAAGTGTTTTGCCTCTGTCGTCGCTCGAATCATTCCTGCAAGGCACGGATCGCGCATCTGTGGCAATTCATGAGGGAAATCAGTTCGATAAACCTTGTAAGGCAGTGTTAGCAAGGTGAAGCTTTCGATTCGAAAACGGCGATTTCAGTGGCTATGTTTGTTTCATAGGGATTGAGAATCTCTACGCAAAAATCGCTGTACGTTCTGTTTTTGATTTTTGCCCTGTAACCAGGGCCCAGGAAACTTTTACCCTTTTGCCTTATGAAACGCATCACGCTTCTCCTCATCGCGCTTTTCATGTTTCCGGTGGTCTATACCGTGGCACAAAACCCCAACTTGGTTGGAAACGGCGGTTTTGAAACAATTAGCGGCTTCCCGACCGCTCAAGGAGAGCTCTACAGGGCGGCGGGATGGAGCAATTGCAACGGCGGCACCACTTGGCCCAATGGCTCACCTGATCTTTTTAATGTCAACGGTATGGGCACCGTAAAACTGCCCAACACGGTCGCTGGTACGGTGGCAGCCCCTGATGGCGATGGCATCGCAGGGTTCATTACTAGCAATGGCGTGGTCCCCAATTTCAGAGAATACCTGAGCTACCGCTTGGATGCACCCTTGGAGCCGGGCGAAACCTATATCTTGGAATTCAGCCTCAGCAATGGCACCGCCAACTGGTATGGCAAGCGCGGTTCCAATGGTATCGGGGCAGCATTTACGATGGCACAACCCGTGCAGTTGATCCATGATGTGCTGCCGATCACGCCGCAAATCGAGATCACGTCGATCGTTTACCACACTGACTGGCGCACTTATACCTTCAGCTATACTGCCACGCAGCCATTTCAGTACCTTACCATCGGCAATTTCCGCACCGACTTGACCACCAATTTCACCAACTTCACGGGGGTGAATGACATCGCCTACTACTTTTTAGATGTGGTGCGCGTGACCAAGCAAACCACGCTGCCCGCAGAAACGCTAGAATTGCATCAAATCGCGTCAGCCGAGGAGATGGATCTTACCTGGCACCTGCCTGCAGATGCCGATGGCGACCAATACGTGCTGGAGCGCTCGCTCGACCAGCAAAATTTTGAGACCATCCACGACTTCGGTACGGTGGACAATCCAGATACCGACATCCTTTTCACGGACGAGGATGCACTGCCTGGCCTCAACTATTACTATCAATTGCGTGCCCTCACGCGCAATGGTGACCTGCGCATGTCACCTGCGATTGCGGCGACCTTTGGCGAAGCCACGCCCTATGTGCTCGGCGAGGTCTATCCTAACCCGGTGCATGATCACTTCTCGCTGGCTTTTGCCACGACCACACCTGGCCACCTCTCGATGACACTGATTGATGCGGCCGGCCGCATCGTGATGGTCGACGAGCAAGACCTCACGGTCGGGCAGGCTGATCCGACCTATAACGTTGCTGCCGTCGTGGCAGCCGGCGTCTACCAAGCCCGATTCACCTTTGGTGCACAGACCTTCACCAAAAAAATCCTGGTCGAGAAGGCTTTGTGAAGCTGATGGATGCTGGATTTGCAGGGGCGGGTGTTGATACATCCGCCCTTGCAATTTTGGGCCTACTGATTGGTCTTGCGGTGCCAGGCGGCCCGCATGAGCAGCACGCGGTCATAACTCTTGATGCCACCTTGCACGCCTTGGGCATGCAAGTAGGCATTGTTCACCTGCTGTCCCAATTCGGAAATCTTGCCGTGGTAGCGCTGGTAATTGTAATAGTTGGCGCGCTGATCGGCTTTGATGCCGGGATCCATTTGCGAAGCCAGCATACGCGCCATGAGCGGGTCGGCGAGCATGAGCTCGCTGTACACCTCGACCCAATAGCCCATTTGCCCGGAATATCGAATGTAGGGGTCGTCGCTGCGGCTGCAGGCGACCATGCCGATGAAATTGCAGCTGCCCTCGTCGCCAAATCCGCAACCGTGGGCCATTTCGTGGGCCATCGTGTAAGGGATCCTTTGCGGGGTCTGTGCACCCGAGACATTGCCCTCGCCGGTGAATGGATTGTAGATGCCGCCGATGCCCACGCGCAACATCCATCCGCCGGGCACGAGCACGCGGCCCCGCACGCGTCCTGCGTAGGGATAGTCCATCACCTGCATAGTGCTGGCGATGGCTGTGCGCACACGGTCTTCGAGGTCTGCGGGAATGACGGCATCGCTGAGGCTGTCGGACGTAACTCCTGGAATGGCTGCGCGGTCGGCTTCCGCCTGGCGTGCAGCCCATTCGGCTTCAAAACAGAGCTGATCGACGGTCATGGAGTCGAGCTGCAAACCCAGGTGCTGCTCGATGGGAATGCGTTCGTAGTTGTATCCCCAGAGAAAATGAAAAAAGAACAGGAAAGCACCCGCAAATCCGGCGAGGTTGAGGAGAGCACGCTTGAACTTGGGACCTGTGGGATTGGACTTGCGCAAGATTTTCCAGGTCCAGAAGGCAATCAAAGCCAGAATGACTACGTAGGAAAATGGGATGGGGCTCCAGCCAATTGTATAGTCGAGCAGGTAGCGCACACCGAGGAAAAAGCCTCGGGAATAGGCTTGCTCTGTGAATGCAGGAAACAAACCCAAGGGGATCCGCAGGAGCAAAGTGAGCAAGCCCAGCACCATGAAGGTGTGTGAGCGGCTGCGTGTGGCGTAGGTCCAGATTTTTCGGAACATGGGTGGGGGAAGAAAACCCTGCCCGAATCTACGCAATGCTAACCAATTCAGATCGGTCGTATTCGCCAAAATGGGATGGTTCGCAAGGGGCTCGCAGATGATGAATATCATCCCCAAAAATTCATCCGCAGCTTTAAAACTTGTTTTCCTTGACATTGGTTATTCACACATCTAACTTTGGCCGATCCAAGGTTGTGGCGAAAATTCATTCCCACCAGTTATGAAGAAATTACTATCTACATTTTCCTACTCCATCGGCAAGAAGATGATCATGGGCCTGACTGGGCTATTTTTGATCGTGTTTCTGGTGGAGCACCTCATTGGCAACCTGTTGCTACTAGCAGGTCCCCAACCCTTTAATGAATATGCTGAGTTCATGGGCTCCAATCCGCTCATCAGAGCATCGGAGTTCATTTTGTTTGGCGGATTCATCTTTCACATCGTGGATGGACTCATGCTCACGATGCAAAACCGTAAGGCTCGCCCTGTCGGCTATGCGGTGAGCTCTGGCAGCAAAAACGCTAGCTGGTTCAGCAAAAATATGGCTGTGACCGGAACCATCCTGCTGATCTTCTTCATCCTACACCTCATTTCATTCTTCATCAAGGCCCGTTTTGGGATGGATGTGAGCTTTGGGGTGGATGCAACCAAATACTCGGGCGACTGGGTAGCCGATCCACAGTGGGGCGTCGGTCCTGGTCATGGATTCAGCATGTGGCACAAGGCTGCATACCTGTTTAGCATTCCATGGTATTCGATCCTGTACATCATCAGCATGGTCGTGGTGATGATGCACTTGCTGCATGGTTTCCAGAGTGCTTTTCAGACGCTGGGACTCAACCATCCGAAGTACACGCCCATCATCAAGGCGCTGGGCTACGGTTACGCAGTGCTCGTGCCCGCCGGTTTTGCCTTGATCCCTATCATGTTTTTGATTAACCCTATTTAAGGATGACCATGAATCAGGAAAAACCTACTGGTAAACTGGATTCCAAAATCCCCAAAGGCCCCTTGGTCGACAAGTGGTCGGAATACAAGGGCCACGTGCCGCTTGTGAGCCCCGCCAACAAGATGCGCATCGACATCATCGTCGTGGGCACGGGTTTGGCTGGCGCCTCTGCCGCGGCAAGCTTGGCTGAGCTGGGTTACAATGTGAAGGCATTTTGCTTTCAAGACAGCGCCCGTCGCGCCCACTCGATCGCTGCACAGGGTGGCATCAACGCCGCCAAAAACTACCGCAACGACGGCGATAGCACCTATCGCCTCTTCTACGATACCATCAAAGGAGGCGACTACCGCGCCCGCGAAGGCAACGTGTACCGCCTCGCCGAGGTGAGCGCTTCCATCATCGATCAGTGCGTGGCTCAGGGCGTGCCCTTTGCGCGTGAGTACGGTGGCTTGCTCGACAACCGCTCCTTTGGGGGTGTGCAGGTGAGCCGCACGTTCTATGCACGTGGCCAAACCGGACAGCAGCTGCTGCTCGGCGCCTACAGCGCACTCGCCCGCCAAGTCGGCGCTGGCAAGGTGAAGATGTACAATCGCCACGAGCTCATGGACATCGTGAAGGTCGACGGCGTGGCCAAGGGCATCATCGCCCGCAACCTCGTCACGGGCGAGATCGAGCGCCATGGTGCACACGCTGTGCTCTTGTGCACAGGCGGCTATGGCAACGTCTTCTTCCTGAGCACCAATGCGATGGGCAGTAACGTGAGCGCCGCTTGGAAAGCTTACAAGCGCGGTGCAGCATTTGGCAATCCTTGCTACGTGCAGATCCACCCGACTTGCATTCCCGTCTCGGGCGACTATCAAAGCAAGCTCACACTCATGTCTGAGTCCTTGCGCAACGATGGCCGCGTCTGGGTGCCACTCAAGAAACAAGATCCACGCAAACCGAGTCAGATTCCTGAGGAGGAGCGCGATTATTATTTGGAGCGCAGGTATCCTGCCTTTGGCAACCTCGTGCCCCGCGACGTGGCTAGCCGCGCTGCCAAGACGGCCTGCGACGAAGGGTTCGGTGTCGGTCCATCTGGATTGGCTGTGTACTTGGATTTTGCCTCGGCCATCAAGCGCCTCGGCAAAAACATCGTCGAGGAGCGCTATGGCAACCTCTTTGAGATGTATGAAAAAATCACCGGCGAGGATCCTTATGAAACGCCGATGCGCATCTACCCCGCGATCCACTACACGATGGGTGGCTTGTGGGTAGACTATGAATTGAGCACGAGCGTGCCGGGCCTCTATGCCCTCGGCGAGGCCAATTTCAGCGACCACGGTGCCAACCGCCTCGGTGCCTCCGCGCTGATGCAGGGCTTGGCCGACGGCTATTTTGTGATCCCCTACACTATCGGTAACCACTTGAGCACGCAGATCCGTGCACCGCACGTGGATACCAATCATCCAGCATTTGCCGAGGCACACAAGGAGGTAGAGGATCGCATTACGAAACTCTTGAGCATCAAGGGCAAGCATTCTGTGGACCACTTCCACCGCCAACTGGGCAAGGTGATGTGGGACGAATGCGGGATGGCGCGCAATGCCGAAGGGCTTGTGCGTGCCGCAAGGCAGATCGCACAGATCAAGGAAGAGTTTTGGAAGGATGTATTTGTGCCGGGCGACGCCAATAGCCACAATCCAGAATTGGACAAGGCTGGCCGCGTGGCGGATTTCATCGAGCTGGGCTTGCTGATGGTGCAAGACGCGTTGCACCGCAACGAGAGCTGCGGTGGGCACTTTAGGGAGGAGTTTCAGACGGGCGACGGCGAAACGTTGCGCGACGATGTGAACTTCAAGTATGTGGCTGCTTGGGAGTATGCGGGCGAGGGCTTGGAGCCGATCCTGCACAAGGAGCCACTCATTTATGAAGAAGTCGAGATCAAGGATAGGAGCTACAAGTAAGCATTGCTATGAAACTGACACTGAAAGTCTGGAGACAGCAGAACGATAGGGATAAGGGCCGTTTTGAGACCTATCCGCTTGACGGCGTGAATGAGCACATGTCATTTTTGGAAATGATGGATGTGCTCAATGAGCAGCTCTTGGGCCAGGGCAAAGAGCCCATCGCATTTGACCATGATTGCCGCGAAGGCATTTGCGGCTCATGCAGCATGGTGATCAATGGCAATCCGCACGGGCCCAACGAGGGCACGACGACCTGCCAATTGCACATGCGCTACTACAAAGACGGCGAAACCATCACGGTGGAGCCGTTCAGGGCCAAGGCATTTCCTGTGATCAAGGACTTGGTCGTGGACCGCAGCGCATTTGACCGCATCATCAACACGGGCGGCTTTATCTCTGTGAGTACGGGTCAGGCCGTCGAGGCCAACTCGATGCCGGTGGCCAAGCATGATGCAGACGCCGCGATGGACGCAGCACAGTGCATCGGTTGTGGAGCCTGCGTGGCCACTTGCGTGAACGCATCTGCGATGCTGTTTGTGAGTGCCAAGGTGGCTCACCTTGCAAAGTTGCCACAGGGGCAACCCGAGCGCGACTTGCGCGTGCAAAAGATGGTGGCTCAAATGGACGCAGAGGGCTTTGGCAATTGCTCGAATACGGGAGCTTGCGCGGTGGTATGCCCCAAAGGCATCTCGCTCACCAATATCGCCATGTTGAATCGCGAGTATTACCGCTCCAAATTGGCTTCAGACCTTTGAGTTTGAACTTTGTCAAGCATGGTGCGAGCAACTGATTTTGTTACCTTTGTTGCTTTGTCCATAGTTAAAGAATTGGAAATCGAATATCCACAAGAATGAAACGAATAGTCTTAGCGATCTGCTTCTTTGCATTGATGGCTGGTTTTGCCGCCGCCCAAGACGCATCCACCACCTCTAAAACTCAGGAAGTCGCTGCCATCATCGATGAGCACACACCAGTTTTGGAAGAGTTTGCGGTGAAATTGGGTGAAAACAAGGTCTTTTTGGATGAGCGCATCATCGTGCTCAAGTATCACCGCAGCAACAAAGAGGTGCAAGAGGCCTCGCGCTCTGCAGTGGCCAATGTGGAGACCTATTACAATTCAGTGGTACTCAAGGTGCAGCAGTTTGAGTCGCAATGGTTTGACCAAACCCGCAACATCATCGCCATCTATACCAAGTATGGCGAGCTGCGCGAGGCGAATGGTGGAAATGCTAGTGATCTGCAAAACTTTGTGGACAAGCACATGCATTACCTGGACTTGTTGGAAAACATCAAGAGCGACCTGATCGGTGTGTACACCGACCTGACGACGATCAAGAACGCGATCTGAGTCGCGGTCTGAAATGATATCTGGGGCAGCCTCGCGAGGGGCTGCCCTTTTTCAATTTTGACCAACGATGGGCTGCCTCAAGCATGAAAGATTTTGAGGGCACTTGCGTAAATTATTTGTTGCTAGTGCTTGCCGATATCTCGGTGAAATCCTATTATATTTGATGTTCTCGCACCTGCGGGAGTCAATCAACGCATTCGCAGCCATCTGCGCCATCATTTTTATCCATGGTTTTGGTGTTGCAATTGTCCACAATCTATTAAAGATTATGAAGGTTTGGAAATTTTCATTGCTTGCTCTGTTTGGAAACTCTCGAACACGTAAGTCGCTTTTCCAGTGGTCGATGCTGGTCTTGCTGCTCCTTGGGAGCTGGCAGGGGTTGGCCGCACAAACGGCTTGTAGTTATGTGATCAGCGGGCCTGGTTCAGGAACCAGCATTGATGTGGGTGGCACCTCTGTGGGGCTCGGCGATGATCAGGTGACGGGAGCATTGCCGATCGGCTTCAACTTCAACTTTTTTGGAGTGACGTATAGCAGCTTTGTAATCTCATCCAATGGTTTTATCAGTTTTGATCCATCGGTGGGGTCAGGCTGTTGCTCAGGACAGTTATTGCCCAACAATACCAATCCTTGGAACCTTGTGGCTGGATATTGGGAGGACCTGAACCCTACGCTAGGTGGATCTATTGGTTATGGAGTATTTGGATCAGCACCTGCGCGCAGGCTGGTTGTATCTTATACATCAGTTCCCCACCACCCCGGTGGCATCCCGGTCACCTTTCAAATTAAGCTGCATGAGACCAGCAATGTCGCGGAGGTGGTCTGTATTGATTGTTCATCAGATGGTGGATTGCATACGCAGGGGATCGAAAATGCAAACGGTTCAGTCGCCTTTGTGCCCAGTGGCCGTAACAATGTGAGCTTCGGCTCTGCAAATGAAACAACCACCTTCACCCCAATCGACGTGACGGCCCCGACCGCAACTTGCCCAGGCAATATTTCCATCGCTTGTTCAGCACCTGTGAGCTATTCTGTTTCTGGCTCAGACAATTGCTCGTTTGCGCGGGTGACGCTTGTGGGCGGCCTGGCGAGTGGCGCGACTTTCCCTACAGGTACGACGACCGTGACTTTCAGGGCACGTGACCATGGTACGGCAGGTGTGTTCAACAACGGTGCGGGTGGTACATTTAGCTACAACGAAGGCGACTCACCGCAGACCATCGCCCTCAAGGCTTGTGAGTCTGTGTATGGCGTGAGCAACTGCGTCATCGGTGCTTGTGGCTCATTCACCTACTACTACCGCTCTGGGCATCTGCAATGCAACTGTGGCAAAACAGAAGGCCAATATGAGTTTATCTATTCCAACGCTGGCTATACCGACGTGGGCCAAGACTATGGCGGCACCAATGCCCCTGTTTCTTTTGTGCCCTTTGTGCGTGTGAAGGGCCCCAATGGCTGCTCTGTCCCCAATACCTGGTTGCTGAGCAATGATCGCTTGGGTGGCAATTTTACCGATTGCAGTTTCAACGTGACTGCGGGCACGGGTGTGACACCTTCCAATGCTGGGCCTGATCAAAACCTTTGTGGTACGGCAGCAAATCTTGCTGGAAATACGCCATCGGTAGGCACAGGAAGCTGGAGCATAGTCGCTGGTGCAGGTGGCACTGTGACTACACCGGCAAGCCCGACATCTGGTTTCACTGGTGTGGCTGGCACGACCTATACCTTGCGCTGGAGCATCGCTCAGGCGCCATGCGCGACCTCAACCGATGATGTGATCATCACCCTCAGGGCCAACCCTACCGCTTCTGGCGCTGGTGCCGACCAGAGTATTTGCGGCACCTCAGCAACCTTGGCGGGCAATACACCTAGTGTCGGTACAGGCGCTTGGTCCATCGTCTCTGGTGCTGGCGGCTCGATTGTGACGCCTACCAGTCCTAACTCTACCTTTACCGGCGTACAAGGAACGACCTATACCCTGCGCTGGACCATCGCCAACGCACCCTGCACAGCCTCTACCGACGATGTCCTGATTACATTTACGGCCAATCCGAGTGCAGCCAATGCAGGACCTGACCAAAACCTTTGCGGCACATCAGCTACCCTCGGGGGCAACACGCCGGGCACAGGCAGCGGATCGTGGTCGATCGTTACGGGTGCAGGTGGTACCGTCACCACACCGGGCAGCCCGACCTCTAACTTCACAGGTGTACAAGGCACGACCTATACGCTGCGTTGGACCATTGCAAATGCTCCCTGCGTCGCCTCGACCGATGATGTCTTGATCACGTTGCGTGCCAACCCTACCGCCTCAAATGCTGGCACAGACCAAAATATCTGCGGCACCTCTACCAGCCTCGGCAGCAACACGCCTGCGGTCGGTACTGGCGCTTGGACGATCATCTCTGGTGCTGGTGGCTCGATTGTGACGCCTAGCAGCCCGACGAGTACATTTACCGGCTTGCAAGGCACGACTTATACCTTGCGTTGGACGATTTCCAATGCTCCGTGTACAGCCTCGACCGACGATGTCTTGGTGACTTTTGTGAACAATCCAAGTGCCGCCAATGCTGGGCCTGACCAGACGATTTGCGGTACCTCTACCACCTTGGCTGGCAACTCGCCTGGCGCTGGCAGTGGTTTGTGGTCTGTGGTGACAGGTGCTGGTGGTTCTTTTGTAACCCCTAGCAGCCCGACGACAACCTTTAATGGCGTGGCCGGAAACGTGTACACCCTCAGGTGGACCATCATCAATGCGCCTTGCGCAGCGACAACCGACGACGTGGTGATCACGACCGACATCGTCGCGCCGTCGATTACATGCCCCGCCAACATCGCGGTGGCCAACGATCCTACGCTTTGCAGTGCCGTTGCGACTTACACAGCTCCAGTAGGCACAGACAACTGCCCAAGCCCGACAACTGCCCGCACGGCTGGTCTGGCCAGTGGCTCGGCATTTCCAGTAGGTGCCACGATCAATACGTTTAGGGTCACCGATGCCGCAGGCACAACGTCTAGCTGCTCATTCACCGTCACCGTTACCGATGGTGAATTGCCAGCCATTTCTTGCCCTGCCAACCTCACCGTGAATGCAAGTCCAGGCGTGTGTACAGGCACAGCAACCTATAGCGCTCCGGTCGGAACGGACAACTGCCCATCAGCTGTCACAGTACGTACAGGTGGCGTTGCAAGTGGTGGCACCTTCCCTTCGGGATCTACGACCAACATATTCCGTGTAACGGATGCTGCTGGCAACTCGGCAACCTGCTCGTTCATCGTCACTGTGATCGACAATCAGATGCCATCCATTACCTGCCCTGCCAACGTGACCGTCGGCAACACGACCACCCTCTGTACGGGTGTAGCGACGTATACTGCGCCGACAGGAGCTGACAATTGCAGTGCTACAACAGCCCAGACCTTGGGCTTGGCGAGCGGTGCAACTTATCCTGTAGGCCCGACAACGAATACCTTCACGGCTACCGATGCAGCAGGCAATTCGTCAAGCTGCTCATTTATCGTGACGGTGGCGGATGTGGAATCCCCAGCGATTACATGCCCGCCGAGCTTCTCTTTGAACACAGACTTTGGTCAGTGTACCGCAGTGTTGCCTTATCCAGTACCAACAGGAACCGACAACTGCACGGGAGCAAGCACCTCGCAGACCGCTGGCCTTCCTTCTGGTGTGGCATTCCCAATCGGGCCTACCACATGTACATTCCAAGTGACTGATGCTGCGGGCAATACATCGACATGTGCATTCACAGCCACGGTCGTGGACAATCAAGCGCCACTGCTTACTTGTCCATTGAATTTCTCTGTGGGCACGAGCACCAACAGTTGTGATGCCACGACGACCTATCCAAGCCCGACTGGCAGTGACAACTGTGCAGGTGGATCGCTGACGCTGATCTCGGGTATCGCAAGCGGAGGCGTCTTCCCACTCGGTTCCACGACGAATACATTTATGGCGACAGATGGCGGCGGCAACACGGCTACCTGCTCATTTGTCTTGACGGTCACTGATAACGTGCTGCCAACGATCAACTGTCCTGCAGCCATCACGGCGAATGCAGCACCAGGCACTTGCGCCACCACGGTCTCCTTTACCACACCGTTGGGGACAGACAATTGTTCTGGGGCTAGCACGATCCAGATTCAGGGCTTTACCCCTGGTTCAAGTTTCCCAGTGGGCATTACCTCCAACAAGTTTCAGGTTACCGATGCAGCGGGCAATACCAGCTCTTGCACGATGACCGTGACGGTGGTCGACAACCAAGCGCCCACGATCACATGTCCAGCGAACATGACGATGAATACCGATCCTGGTGCCTGTACTTCTAGCCCGACATTTGCAACACCTACGGGCACTGACAATTGCACGGGTGCTACGACGACACAAATCGCAGGCTTGGTCAGCGGTAGTGCATTGGCTTTGGGTGTGAATACCAATACGTTTAGGGTAACCGATGCCGGCGGCAACTCGGCGACATGCTCGTTCACGATTACCGTGAATGACAACCAAGTACCTAGCATCACCTGCCCAGCCAATATGACGGTGAATACTGGAATTGGCTTGTGTGGGGCCACGGTGAACTATACTGCGCCTATCGGTACCGATAACTGTAGTGCAACGACGACGCAGACGGTGGGTAGCGCAAGTGGCTCAAACTTCTCCGTTGGTCTCACGACGAATACCTTCCGTGCAACGGATGGTAACGGTAACTCATCGACTTGCTCCTTTAACATCACGGTCGTGGACAACCTGCCACCGACTTGGTCGGCATGCCCAGCCAACATCAGTGTGAGTACGAGCCCCACGACATGCAATGCTGTCGTGACTTGGACTGCACCTACCGTCAGCGACAACTGCGGTGTCCTTGGTTCGTCGGGTAGCCCAGCATCTGGCAGCACCTTTGCTTTGGGCACGACTACTGTGACCTATACTGCGGCCGATGCCGGTGGCAACACGGGTACATGCGCATTTACGGTGACGGTGAGTGACAACGTGGCGCCGACTGCGGCCTGCCACAATGCTGTGGTGATCTTGGATTCGCTCGGTAACGGCACCCTCACGGCAGCCGGAGTCGACAATGGCAGTACCGACAACTGCGGGCCTGTGACCTTGGCATTGAGCCAAGGTACATTTACCTGCAACAATGCTGGCACCTCGACGATCACCCTTATCGTGACGGACGCCAATGGCAATACCAGCACTTGTAATGCGTCTGTGAACGTGGTCGCGCCTGCGGTGAGTGGCTCAGCAACGGTCGCAGTGGCCAATTGCGGGTTTAATGTCTCTTGCAATGGTGGTAGCGATGGTGTCGCAACCGCAGCAGGCAGCGGTGGTTGCCCAAGCTATACCTATCTCTGGAGCAATGGCTCGACCAATGCAACCGCTTCGGGCCTGCCGGCAGGTATTGCGACGGTGACAATCACCGATGGTGCAGGCGGCACGCATGTGGCGACAGTAACATTGACGGAGCCGACGGCAGTGACGAGTGCAACCGTGCCTTCATCAAGCTGCCTTGGAGACTCTACGGGTGCGATCGACTTGTCTGTTGCAGGTGGCAATGATTGCTTGCCTTATACTTATCTGTGGAGCAATGGCGCCACCACTGAAGATCTGAGCAATGTCCCAGCGGGTACCTATATGGTGACGATTACCGATGGTGGTGGTTGCACTCATGTGGATTCAGCTACTGTCACGGCATTTGCCGCACTGAACCCGACGATCACCAATGCTGGTAATGTCTTGACCTCGGGCCAAGCTTGGACGAGCTATCAGTGGTTGCAGAACGGCAGCAATATCAATGGTGCCACTACAAATACCTATACGGCAATGACGACCGGCAGCTACTCGCTGTTGGTGACCGATGCCAATGGATGTACTGCAGTGACCGACACGATCAATCTCACGATCGTGGGCATCGCCGATCAAGCGGGAGACTGGATGAGCTTGTCGATCTTCCCGAACCCTGCCCGCAATGAGTTCAGGTTGCGCACAGACGCCCCAATCGGCTATGCACTTTCGGTACATATTTACGATATGTATGGTAAGCAGTATGTGCATCAGGTATTGCCTGATCTGGGTCGCGAGGTCGCATTTGATATCAAATCGTTCTCTGCAGGCACCTATTTTGTAGAGGTGACATCAGATGCTGGTCAGCGTAAGCTGTTCAGGCTGGTGGTCCAATAAGGGATCAGAATTTACAGGATTCGCAGAATTTACAGAATTAAGAATGGCGGCTATCTTGGATGGCCGCCATTTTGCTGTTCGGCGTACGCGCGCAAATACAGTTCGGGTACGGGTTTTTAGTACGGGAGAAGTTGCTGTTCGGGTATGGTATTGGGGTGGGATGGATGCGTTATTGACCAAGTGCCACACACCCAGGCGGGCACGGCAGCGGAGATGGTAGAGACTCGGAAGTGACCCTGCACGGCGGTCGCTTTGTGTTGGCCTAGACCATGGGGAGAGGGGGAGGTGAGTCGACTGAAAGGAAGAAGCCGTTTGCCAACCCCAGAAAATTGCTTTTGGTTGGGGTGGGCAAACGGCTTCTACGTGGCAAGTGCGACCAACGACATTTTGACTTTAGCGGTAGTCCAAGACTTCGCTGCCTTTGAATGCGCCTTTCAATTCACCAGCTTCATCTTGGAGAATGTTTTTAATATTGGTTTCCAGCGGGACAGGCTCGGGGGCAATGCTATGGAATGCAAACTGTGCCCAGCGCCACATGGATTTCTCGGTGAAGTTGATGGTTACTGAGACGGGCACTTTGGTCCAAGGGTTCCATACCCACTCCATGTCGCGGACTTTGTAACGTTTCTGGCCGTCGTCGCTGAGGGTCATGAAGGCGCGCTTGTAACGCAAGGTGTCGTTTTTGGGTGCGGGGATATAGCCGCACTGCGTAACAAGACAAGTGGCAAAGATGCCCTTGTCGACATCGGGTATGATGGCGGCTTTGGGCAAGTTGGGTTTGGTGCGGTAGACGAGCATCTGGTATTTGCGGTAGCTGATGGCCTCCTTTGCGTCGCTCGCGTCGGTGAATTCGCTGCAATCGTGTGTGTAGAAGCTAGGCCCAATTGTTTTGCGCTCCTCCATGACCACGGTCTTGCCCTCCTCGTCGAGGCGCATGATGTAGCTGTGGGTGAAACTGAAATGCATTTGCGCGGATCCAGCAAGCAGGGCTTGGTGGTCGAGATGGGCATAGACGACTTTGGTCTCGTCGAGGCACTCGGTAGAGGAAACTTGAGCTTGCAGCAGCAAGCTCAGCATGCTGCACAGCAAAAGGAGCAAGAATCGCTTTTTCATCGTCTTAGATTTGGAGGGAAGTTGCGCATTTGGGGGGAGAATGGCAAGTTGGGAAGGGAATTGGGAATTGAGAATGGCGGAGCCATGACCGTAGGCGATTGAGAGTTCAGAGTTCAGAGTTCAGAGTTGAGAGTTCAGAGTTCAGAGTTCAGAGTTCAGAGTTCAGAGTTGAGAGTTGAGAGTTGAGAGTTCAGAGTTCAGAGTTCAGAGTTGAGAGTTCAGAGTTCAGAGGGGTGGTTTTGGTTGTTTGGGGAGGTAGTAGGTTTTGGGACGTGCGGTGGATGGATGCTTTGCATTCGGGATTTCGGGATAGTCGGCTGGGCTGGTTTTGGGTACATGGGAGTTGGTTGATTCTCGGTTGGGCGTCGCGTTGCGGACGGTTTTGTGGGTAGTGCTTGCCTCGCCAAGGGCTAATCGGGACTTGGATTTGCGGAAACGAATGCCGTATTTTGCAAGCATTACCTGTATTGGTGGAGTTCGTCTAAATGGAATTGTAGGCATTTGAAAGCTCTACAGCTAATTTTTTGTTGAGGTCTCGCTTTGCGAGGGACTCAAGGGTTATGGTGTCTTATGGACACCCAAAATAAGAACTACGGATAGTATGAAGAATAAGATCGTCCCTGTTTTGTTGCTAGTGCTTGCTTGTTGGGTGGGGAATGCGCGTGTGGGTGCCCAAGTGCTTTTGTACCAAGAGAGTTTTGAAACCGATGGCGAGGGCACGCGCTACACGAGCAATGCATACGACTTTTGCCCGACTGATCCCGACTACTTTTTCCGGACGAATACAAATCCACCAATTCCAACGGGTTGCTCTGTAGGGTTTGGCTCGGCAGTCACGGGCATTCCCAACGGTACATTTTTCTGGGCTGGCGAGGATATCATGTCCAATCAAGCTGTCTTTCCAGGCGCTCATGCACCTGGCGATGTGACCACGCGAAACATCACGATCACCAATTATACATCGCTCCAATTCAAATTTTGGTTGGCGACCGGTAGCAACGCCGCGCGATGGGAGAATTCAGACTCGATCAATGTCCAAGCAAGTATCGATGCAGGTCCCTTTCGCACGGTAGGGCGCTTCATGGGCTCGGCGGTTGCCAACGGCAATTTGATCAGGGACTTGAATCTCAACGGTATCGCAGATCCAGCGGAATTGACCCCGATTTGTGATGTGGCCAACTTTACGCAGTATACGTTCAGTATCCCTGGCAGTGGCTCGACCCTGCGGGTTCGTCTGGACTTTGACCAGTATGGTGGCACTGAGGAGTCTGCCTTTGACCTCATGGAGGTCTATGGGACCTTGGTGGTTTGTACACCCCCGAGCGCATCGTGCCCTGCTACACAGACGCTGACCCTGAATAGCAGCTGCCAAGCGACGCTGCCTGACTATCGATCCTTGACGACGGCTGTCGGCGGCACTTGCGGCCCGATGACCATCGTGCAGGCAAGTCCAGCGATCGGCTCCACCCAGACGGGAGCGGGCGCCCTCACGGTGACCATGTATGCACAAAACACAGCCCTACAAGGCTCTACAAATACTTGTACATTTCAGGTGAACAAGGTGAGCACGCCGCCAACGATCACCTGCCCAGGCACTCAGACGCTTGCGCTCAACAGCAGCTGCCAAGCTACCTTACCAGATTACAGCAGCTTGGCAAGCGGCATTACAGGGTCTTGCAACCCAGCGGTGACACAATCGCCAGCAATTGGCTCGATTCAGTCGGGAGCAGGTCCGTTGACGGTAAGCCTATTTGCAACGAATTCCGTACCTCAGTCTGCAACTTGCACTTTTGTGGTGAACAAGACCACGCCAGAGATCGCAGTCACTGGCAATAGCGTCCTGATCCCTGATGGTGATGTGCTTCCAAGCTTAGGTGACTTTACCGATTTTGGGTCGGTAAGCTTGCCGGGCAATGTCGTGCGCACCTATACGATCACCAATTCGGGCAACGGCAACCTGACGCTAGCCCCGGGTTCGATCACGACGACGGGCACCGACGCAGCCATGTTTGTCGTGGGCGGCATCACCCTGCCTCTCACCATCACACCCGGTCTGTCGGCGACATTTACCGTGACGTTCACGCCCTCCTCTGGCGGTCTCAAGGTCGCCCGTGTGAACATCGCCAACAACGATTGCGATGAGAATCCTTATGACTACTCAATCCAAGGCACTGGCGTGGCATTGCCCGAGATCAATATCACTGGCAATGCTGTGAGCATCGTGGACGGTGATGTGACGCCTTCACTTACCGACCATACCGATTTTGGCTCGCAATCGATCTGCTCGGGCACGATCGTGCGCACATTCACGATCGAGAATCAAGCCGGGGCACCGCTAACATTTACTGCTCCCGTGATTTCGGGAACGAATGCCGCCGACTTCACCCTGACCTTGGCTCCGACATCACCCGTGAATGCCGGCAATAGCACCACATTTCAAATCACCTTTAATCCGTCTGCTAGCGGTCTGCGCAGCGCAACGATCACGCTGACCAACAACGATGCCGACGAAGGCACATACGACTTTGCGATCCAAGGCTTGGGTACCGATCCTGAAATCAACCTGCAAGGCAATAGCGTGAGCATTGTCGATGGTGATGCGACGCCTAGCCTCACGGACTTCACCGATTTTGGCAACGTGAACATTCCCGGCAACCTCGTGCGCACTTATACGATCCAAAATACGGGGAATGCAAACCTCACGATCGGCGGCGGTGCCATTACGGTGACGGGTGCCAATGCCGGAGATTTTGTGGTGGGTGGCATCACCTTGCCAGCGGCGGTGGCGGCAGCAGGGTCGACGACATTTACAGTGACCTTCACGCCCGCGGCTGTGGGCCTGCGCACAGCGACGATCAATATTGCCAACAACGACTGCGATGAGGCGACCTATGACTTTGCCGTGCAAGGCACGGGCGTGCAAAACGGTGCAGCCTTGTTTTTTGATGGAGGGAATGATTTTGTAAGAGTTCCCGACAATGCGCTCACCGACTTTGGGGCGGGCGACTTCACAGTGGAGTGCTGGTCCAAGAAAATGGGGCCCTCAAACGTCTCTGACAATTCAGGCATCGTGGGTAAATGGAATACAGGATCCGTTTCAGGCAGCAATGAGTGGTTGCTCACCAACACCTTCAACGGCAATGACGACCTACCAGCATTTTTGATCGAGATCGGCTCGACGACCTACAGTGCCGTTGGTTCGACGCCACTGGTATATGGCACTTGGTACCATCTGGCAGGTGTGAGAAGGGGCAATACGATCAACCTGTTTGTGAATGGCGTCTTGGCGCAAACGACAGTGATCCCCGCAGGCACGATCAACAATGTCGGCCGCGATGTATTGCTTGCATCCTTGAGGCAGGCCACTGGCCCATCGATTTTCTCTAACATCCAAATGGATGAATTGCGCATCTGGAACCGTGGCTTGTGCCAGGCTGAGATCGCCAATAATATGAACTGTGAGATCCCCACCACGGGTACCAACTTGGTGGCCAACTACCACTTCAACCAAGGTGTGGCTTCTCAAAACAATGCCGGCGTCACCTCCCTCACCGATGTGGGTGGCAACAACCTGAACGGCACACTCACGAACTTTAACCTCAATGGCGCGACCTCCAACTGGATAGCACCAGGCGGGGTCCTCTCCGGCACATCCTGCACTGCATTCAACCAAGCAGAGATCAACGTGCAGGGCAATGCGCTGAGCATAGTGGATGGCGACATCACGCCGACAACAGCTGATCATACCGACTTTGGTAGCGTTTTGGCATGCTCGGGCACCATCACCCGCACATTTACGATCCAAAACCCTGGAACTTCCAATTTGACGGTGTCGACGATCGTACTGTCAGGAACCAATCCAACTAACTATGCCGTGACAGGTATCTCCTTGCCGGCCACCATAACAGCTGCGGGCTCGACGACTTTCCAAGTGACCTTTGATCCATCAGCGACAGGCTTGCGCACGGCAACTTTGACACTCAACAACAACGATTGTGATGAGGCTGTATACGATTTTGCGATCCAAGGCACAGGCAATGCAGACATTGTGAATCCTACGATCGTCTGTCCAGCAAATACCAGCGCAAGCGCTGGAGCAAGTCAATGCAGTGCCACAGTGACATTTGTATCCCCAACTGGGGTAGACAACTGCCCTAGCCCCACAACGACGCAGACGGCTGGCATCGCGAGCGGCGGCACCTTCCCCGTCGGTGTAACCACCAACGTTTTCAGGGTTACCGATGGTTCTGGCAATACAGCCACCTGCTCATTTACCGTGACGGTGACCGACAATACCTTGCCCACGATCACCTGCCCAGCGAATGTGAGCGTGAGCAATACCGCACTCGCTTGCGGTGCACTCGTGAGCTACTCAACCCCTGTCGGCACAGACAACTGCCCTGCCCCCGTGACCACGCGCACTGCTGGTTTAGCCAGTGGATCCGCATTTCCAGTGGGTTTGACCACCAATACATTCCGCGTGACAGATGCGGCTGGCAATACCGCGACTTGTTCATTTACAGTGACTGTCACCGACAACGAGCCTCCTGTATTGCGTACGCTGGCTTGCAATAGCAGCAATGCATCCGCAACCGACTACGACGACGGCTGGCAGTCCAATGACAACGGTGGTGCTGGCTTTGGCCCATGGACACTTACCAGCTCGACCGGCAACGTGAGCCAAGCTGGATTCTTTGTCGGCAACTCGACAGCGAATGGTGCTGGCACAGATACCAATGCCGACGGCGACGTGAACTCTAGCGGCCGCGCTTTGGGAATGTATGCCAATTCCTCGCAGGGTGTCGATGGCACGCGTGCCATCCTTGGATCGTTTACCATCGGAAGCAGCGTGAAGGCCGAGCTCGACAATGGTTTTGTGGATTCAGGTCAATTGGTGGGCTTCCAATTGCAAAATGCATCTGGCCAAAGCCTCGGCGAAGTGAGATTCCGTGGCGGTCAACCAACCTATGAACTGATCGACGTGAATGGCATCACGCCTTTTGGCTCAGTGCCCTTTACAGATGAAGGTGTGGTGATCGAAGCCACCTCCATGGCGAGCGGTGTAGCGAGCATGAAAGTGACCCGCAAGGTCAATGGCGCAACCCAAACACTGCCGATGATTTTGTTCCCACAAGGTGGGGGACAGGTGATCGCCAAGATCAAGTTTTTTGTTTCCAACGCAGGTTCTGGTGCCCCCAAGGACGTCTATATCAACAATATGGTGGCTTGCTTGGCAACTCCAGGTTGCCCAGCCAATCAAAGTGTCGCGGCGGCTTTGAGCACCTGTGCTGCGAATGTGAGTTATGTCACGCCTGTGGCTGGCGACAATTGCGCCAATGGGCCAGTGACGCAGACATCGGGTCTTGCAAGTGGAGCTTCATTCCCAGTTGGCATCACTACGAATGCATTTTTGGTGACCGATGCCTCGAGCAATACGGCTACATGCTCATTCACCGTGACCGTCAGTGACAATCAATTGCCGACGATCACTTGCCCTGCCAACCAGAGCCTGAATGCGAGCGTGGGCCAATGCGGCGCGATCGTGACCTATGTGGCCCCAGTCGGCGCTGATAACTGCCCTAGCCCTGTGACGACGCAGACGGCTGGTATTGCCTCAGGCGGCAGCTTTCCTGTGGGCGTGACAACGAATACCTTCAGGGTCACAGATGCCTCCAGCAATACAGCAACCTGTTCCTTCACGGTGACGGTGGTAGACAATCAGTTGCCCGCTATCAATTGCCCGCTCAACTTGATGGTGAGTGCAGGTGCGGGCGTGTGTAGCGCGGCGGTGAGTTATTCGGCACCCGTCGGCACAGACAATTGCCCTAGCCCCACGACCACCCAGCTTGCCGGTTTGGCCAGTGGCGCAACCTTTCCGATCGGCGTGACCACCAATACCTTTAGGGTCACAGATGCAGCCGGCAATACCGCCACCTGCTCCTTTACAATCAATGTCATCGACCTCGAGTTGCCGACGATCACCTGCCCAGCCAACCAAAGCGTGAATGCAGGTGTAGGCCAATGCAGTGCAACCGCGACCTTTGTGGCGCCAGTGGGTCTTGACAATTGTCCAAGCCAAGTCACTACGCAAATCGCCGGCTTGGCGAGTGGCGCATCCTACCCGGTCGGTGTGACGACGAATACTTTCAGGGTTACCGATGCCTCTACGAATTCGGCTACCTGCTCATTCACCGTGACCGTTGTCGACAACCAGTTGCCGACGATCACCTGCCCCGCCAACCAAAGTGTGAATGCAGGCCTAGGCCAATGCAATGCAACCGTGACCTTCACTGCGCCGACCGGCTCAGACAATTGCCCAAGCCCAGTGACGGTCCAGACGGCAGGCCTCGCAAGTGGGGCAAGCTTCCCAGTAGGCGTGACCACAAATACCTTCAGGGTGACTGATGCTGCAAGCAATACCGCGACCTGCTCGTTTACAGTGACAGTCGTCGACAACCAGTTGCCGACGATCACTTGCCCTGCGAATCAGAGCGTGAATGCGACCGTGAGCCAGTGCAGTGCCTCCGTGACATACTCCACGCCTAGCGGCGCAGACAACTGCCCTAGCCCTGTGACAACACAGACGGCAGGTCTCGCCTCAGGTGCAAGCTTCTCGGTGGGCGTGACGACCAATACCTTCAGGGTGACGGATGCCGCTGGCAATACAGCGACATGCTCCTTTACGGTGACTGTGGTCGACAACCAAGTGCCGACCATCACCTGCCCAGCCAACCTAAGCGTGAATACAGGTGTAGGCCAATGCAGTGCGACGGTGACCTTTACCGCGCCAGTTGGCACAGACAACTGCCCTAGCCCAGTGACGGTGCAGACAGCAGGCTTGGCCTCTGGCGCAACGTTCCCAATTGGTGTGACGACCAATACGTTCAGGGTGACCGATGCCGCAAGTAATACCGCGACCTGCTCGTTTACAGTGACGGTGGTCGACAACCAATTGCCGACGATCAGCTGCCCTGCGAACCAGAGCGTGAATGCCAGCGTGGGCGTGTGCAGCGCCACGGTGACCTATACGGCCCCGGTCGGTTCCGACAACTGCCCAAGCGCAGTGACGACCCAAACAGCAGGCTTGATCAGTGGTGTTTCCTACCCTGTCGGTGTGACGACGAATACGTTCCGGGTCACTGATGCCGCAGGCAATACAACCACTTGTTCATTTACCGTGACGGTGGTCGACAACCAGTTGCCGACGATTACCTGCCCCGCCAACATCAGCGTGAATGCCAGCCCTAGCCAATGCAGCGCGACAGTGACCTACACGGCACCGACGGGCTCTGACAATTGCCCAAGTCCAGTGACGATCCGGACGGCAGGCCTCGCAAGTGGCGCAAGCTTCCCAGTAGGCGTGACCACGAATACCTTCAGGGTGACCGATGCTGCGAGCAATACTGCGAGCTGCTCGTTTACGGTGACAGTTGTCGACAACCAGTTGCCGACAATCACTTGCCCCGCGAACCAGAGCGTGAATGCGACCGTGAGCCAGTGCAGCGCAACAGTGACTTATTCCACGCCCAGTGGCGCAGACAACTGCCCTAGCCCTGTGACAACACAGACGGCAGGTCTCGCCTCAGGCGCAAGCTTCTCGGTGGGCGTGACGACCAATACATTCAGGGTGACGGATGCCGCTGGCAATACAGCGACGTGCTCCTTTACCGTGACGGTCGTCGACAACCAGTTGCCAGCTATCACCTGCCCTGCCAACATCAGCGTCAATGCCTCTCCCGGTCTGTGTACTGCAGTGGTGACTTATGCGGCGCCCACGGGCACAGACAATTGTCCAAGCCCTACGACGGCCCTGACAACTGGCCTTGCCAGCGGCGCATCCTTCCCAAGTGGTGTCACCAACAATACCTTTAGGGTGACGGATGCTTCTGGCAATACGGCGACCTGTTCATTTACCGTGACTGTGGTCGACAACCAGTTGCCGACAATCTCATGCCCCGGCAATATCACGGGTAGCAACGACCTGAATCAGTGCTCCAAATTGGTGACTTATACTGCACCGACTGGCACCGACAATTGTGCTGGCGCAACGACGACGCAGATTGCTGGCTTGCCATCAGGTGCCAACTTCCCAGTGGGCACCACCACCAATACATTTAGGGTGACGGACGGCAGTGGCAACTCGACCACATGCTCGTTTACAGTGGTCATTACCGATACGCAATTGCCCTCGATCAGCTGCCCATCCAACCAAAGCGTGAATGCAAGCGTGGGTCAGTGCACTGCGACGGTAAGCTATACTGCACCTGTGGGCACGGACAACTGTCCAAGCCCTAGCACAGCCCAAATTTTGGGTCAGGCCAGCGGTACCTCATTCCCTGCGGGCACGACGATCAATCGTTTTGTCGTGACTGATGCATCTGGCAACACGTCCAGTTGCTCCTTTAATGTGGTGGTGATCGACAACCAGGTGCCGACGATTGCTTGCCCAGCAAATATTGTCGGAACCAACGATCCTGGACTCTGCTCCATGGTAGTCACCTATTCGACACCTGCGGGGGCAGACAATTGCCCCGGTGCAGGCACGATACGCACGACGGGCCTCGCCAGTGGATCGGCTTTCCCAGTGGGGACGACCACCACAACCTACCGTGTGACGGATGCCTCAGGCAATACGGCAAGCTGCGCATTCACCACAACGATCACGGATACCGAGTTGCCGACAATCACCTGCCCTGCAAATATCAACAGCACCAATGACGCCAATCTTTGCTCAAGGGTGGTTACTTATGCAGCGCCAGTGGGTGCAGACAACTGCCCAAGTGCGACCACGATCCGCATCGCGGGTCTATCAAGTGGTTCAGCCTTTGCGGTAGGCACGACGACGACGACCTATCGGGTGACGGATGCATCTGGCAACACTGCAACCTGCTCATTTACCGTGGTCATCACAGACGCGCAGGCGCCTGTGATCAATTGCCCAGCCAATATCACGGGGACCAATGATCTGAATCAGTGCTCCAAGGTGGTTTCGTTTACGACGCCTGTCGGCACCGACAACTGTCCTGGGCAATCCACGATCCGCACAGTCGGCCTTGCCAGTGGTAGCGCATTCCCTGTAGGCACGACCACCAATGCCTATCAGGTGACGGATGCTGCGGGCAATACCACGACTTGCTCATTTACCCTGGTGATCAGTGACAACCAATTGCCAGTGGTCTCCTGCCCAGCGAATATCACGGGCAACAACGACCCCAATCTCTGCTCCAAAGTCGTGAGCTATACGACGCCGATCGGCACAGACAACTGCCCGGGGCAGGTGACGGTGCGCACAACTGGCTTGGCTAGTGGTGCTGTATTCCCCGTAGGCACGACTACCAATACCTTCACGGTTACCGATGCTGCTGGCAACTCGGCAAGCTGCGCATTCACGGTCGTGATCAGCGACAATCAGTTACCGACCATCAGCTGCCCAGGCAATATCGTGGGAGTGAATGACCTGAACCAATGCTCCAAAGTCGTCACCTATAGCGCACCTGTCGGTAGCGACAATTGCGCTGGACAGACGACAGCCCAAATCACGGGCTTGGCATCGGGAGCTGCATTCCCCATCGGCACTACCACCAATACCTTCAGGGTGACCGATGCTGCGGGCAATAGCGTGACCTGCTCGTTTACGGTGGTCATTACTGATGCGCAGCTACCTGAAATTATCTGCCCAGCCAACATCAGTGGCAACAATGATCCCGGTCAATGCTCCAAAGTCGTGACATTCTCACCTCTCGTGGGCACCGACAACTGTCCATCAGCAAGCACGGTGCAGACCGCTGGCTTGACTTCAGGTGCGACCTACCCCGTGGGAACCACCGTGAACGCTTATCGCGTCACAGACGCATCCGGCAACAGTGCTACCTGCTCGTTTACCGTGCAGGTGACCGACAACGAGGCACCCGTGCTGACCTGTCCACCTAGCCAGGTTGTGAATGCCGACAGTTCGATTTGCGGTGCGATCATCAATTGGGCCGCGCCAACTCCTACTGACAATTGCGGTATGAATTCCTTGGTGAGTAATCAGGTGCCTGGCGCTGTTTTTGTGATCGGGTCAAGCTTTGTCACCTATTATGCATCAGATATCCACGGAAATTCTAGCTCCTGCTCGTTTGGTGTGACGGTAAATGGTGTGCCATTGCATGTGCAAGCAAGTAGCCCATTGCTGGGATGCGGTTACCATGTCGCCTGTGCTGGAGATAGCACAGCCGCGGTATCGACCTATACCTCTGGTGGTTGCCTGCCCTACAATTATGTCTGGAGCAATGGCAGCACAAGCAACAACCTCCAAAATATGGGCGCAGGTGTGTACATCGTCACCGTAACGGATGGGCAACAAGAGACTTGGGTCGATACCGTGACGATCACGGCGCCCAATCCGCTGGTCTTGATGCTCACGGGTGATACACTGGTCTGTGAGCTGGACTCCTCGGGCGTGCTGGGCACGGTCGTCACAGGCGGTCAGGATTGTGCACCGTATTCCTACCTTTGGAATACGGGATCTACCGCGAATAGCCTTGCGGGCTTGCCTGCTGGAAACTATTCAGTGGTGGTGACGGATACAATGGGCTGTAACGTGACCGACGGTCGTGTGCTGCAGCTGGGCATCAATCCAATCTTGAATTTGGGACCCGATACCACGAAATGTCCCGGAACTACGCTGGCCTTTGAAGCTCCGTCGATCTACAGTGCTTACCTCTGGGACAATGGCACGCAAAACTCGACGGTGTTCATGAGCACTCCGGGAGACTATATCTGTACCGTTTGGACGGCGCAGGGCTGCCAGGATAATGATACGGTGCGTGTGGAGGACCACATTGTGGACTACAACATCATCACTGCATTGGGAGCGCTACAATTGTGTGACGGCGACACGCTTACCTTGGAAAGTGATTCTGGGCTCACCAATCTCGTTTGGAGCACAGGTGAAACCACAGCATCGATTGGGGTGGCGGCGTTCACTGGATTGGTGACGTTGCAGGCGCTGGATGTCCATGGCTGCGCCACAGCAGACACGGTGGCAGTGAGTTATACGCCGATTTTGCTGGCTCCTGTGATCACACCAGGCCCGAATGCCGTGTTGTGCGTGGGTAGCACTTTGCAATTGGATCTGCAAGCGGGCTATTTTGGATATCTATGGAGCAACGGGCAGACGACGCAATCGATTGTGATTGCTGCGCCAGGCGTATATCAGGCGACTGTATCAAATGGATTTGGTTGCACCCGCGCTAGCGACCCGACGACGGTCGTGCTGGGTCAGCTGCCGACGCCAACCGTCACGGTTGGGGTCAATAGCCTCTCGACATCGCCGTTTGCAGGCTACCAGTGGATGCTCGCTGGCAATCCTATTTTGGGTGCGATCACGATCAGCCATCAGCCGATTGTGGCCGGCTGGTACAGCGTGATGGTGACCGACAGCAATGGTTGCATGGGCACGAGCGACTCTGTGTACTTCAACCCAGTCGGTGTCATCGATCAGGTTGTCGACATCCAAGGGTTGTCGATTTACCCCAATCCTAGCCGTGGCACGCTGAATCTGCACACCCTGAATCCGATCGATTGGCCGATGACGGTTGAGGTTTGGGACATGTTTGGACAAAAGGTCAAGTCGTTTGAGATGGCCCACTTGATGGATGTGGTCGCCTTTGATTTGCAAGATTTGTCGTCTGCGCCTTATCTGCTCAAGATCACGACCTATCGCAGGAATACCACTGAACAAGCCGTATTCAGGTTTGTGAAGGAATAATTGAAACTACGAGACCGTGTACGCAAAGGGCTGCCCGCAAGGGCAGCCCTTTGCGTTGGTACTTGGATCGTGGGAGGACTAATTGGGGGTGAATGAGGCGAAATGCGCATTGGTAGCACTAGGGGCTAGACCGGAGGCCTGTCGCGGGCGAGATCTGCGACAATCGAAGGCAAGTCCTCATTCAGTTGGGGTGCAACTGAATCGGCGGCGATGCAATGGTTTAGGTGGAAGCTAGGCCAGGTATGATCTGCGTGGAGTGGTATTGCCCTCAAAGCAAAGGGCAGGGGCGAAATCAATGGTTCTAGCATTTACACATTGTATAGGCAGTGGGCCAGTTTTCTGACAAATTGCAATGTGGAAAATCCGGCTGCGAGGGAGTTGCCGTTCTGAGCAGAATGCGATTGCGATTTTTGATGCGTGGTGATGGTTTTGGTTGATTCAAGACATTGCCTTCCAGTGTGTTTGAAGGCATTTGATACATGTTTTTGGGAGCTGCTAGACCCAAACATTAGTCCGTTATGCGCCGACTGTTTGATTCTGAAATAAAATAATGATTACCTTGTGGATATAATGGGGCAAAAGGCTCCATGCAGTAGGAAATCGGAGATCAACGGTTGCACTTTTTTAGGGGGTGTAGTTTTTAAGAATCAATTGATATGGATATGAAGATTTGCATCGGCACACATTCGCTTGCAATGTATTTGAGGCGATCACTGCGGGGAACAGCTTTGCTAGTTTTGGTACTTTTGGGAATTTTAGCTAGCCGTGAACAGGCAACTGCACAAGCTGCCTGCACCTATGCGGTTACAGGACCTGCAAGTGGGACTAGCATCGATGTGGGGGGCACCTCTGTGAGTTTGACCGACGATGCGATCACGGGAGCATTGCCGATCGGCTTCAATTTCAATTTCTTTGGAAGCACCTATTCCAGCTTCATCATCTCCTCAAACGGTTTTATTAGCTTCAACACTGGGTCTGGCAATGGTTGCTGCTCAGGGCAATTGCTACCCAGTACTACGGATCCCAACAACGTGGTAGCAGGATTTTGGGAGGACTTGAACCCAGGAATCGGCGGCACGATCGGCTATGGCACGTTTGGGACGGCGCCCGCACGGCGGTTGGTAGTGTCCTTTACTGGTGTAGATCACTTCGGTGGCGGTAATCAAGTGACCTTTCAAATCAAACTCCACGAATCCTCGAATGTGGTGGAGGTATTGCACATCAACTGTCCGTCAGACGGAGGAAACAATACTTCGGGTATCGAAGATATCAGTGGTACGCTTGCTTTCTCAGCTGGTGGTCGCAATAGTGTAAACTGGGCCTCAACCAATGAGACATCCACTTATACACCGATCGATCAGACAGTGCCTACGGCATCTTGCCCTGGCAATATCTCCATCCCTTGTTCCGCTCCTGTGAGCTATTCTGTTTCTGGTTCAGACAACTGTCAATTTTCACGGGTCACCTTGATCGGTGGCCTTGCAAGCGGCGCGACCTTCCCGACAGGTACAACCACAGTGACTTTCCGTGCGCGTGACCATGGTACAGCAGGTGTTTTCAACAACGGTGCTGGCGGCACATTTAGCTACAACGAAGGCGACTCACCACAAACCATTGCTCTGAAGGCTTGCGAATCTGTCTATGGCGTGAGCAACTGCGTTGTTGGTTCCTGCGGATCATTCACATACTATTATCGCTCAGGACACCTGACCTGCAACTGCAGCAAGACGGCTGGTCAATATGAGTTTATCTATTCCAATACTGGCTATACCGACGTGGGTCAAGACTATGGTGGCAACAATGCACCTGTGAACTTTGTCCCCTTTGTGCGTGTAAAAGGCCCCAATGGCTGCTCTGTACCCAATACTTGGTTGCTAAGCAATGATCGCTTGGGTGGTAATTTTGCCGATTGCAGTTTTACCGTGACGGCTGGTTCGGGAGTCACTCCTGCCAACGCTGGACCTGACCAAACAATTTGCGGATCGTCGGCGACACTTGCTGGCAATACGCCAAGTACAGGAAGCGGATCGTGGAGCATCGTGGCAGGCGCAGGCGGCACCGTTGCGACGCCGGGCAGTCCAGCGTCTGGTTTCACAGGCGTGGCTGGAACAACCTATACCTTGAGGTGGACGATTTCCTTTGGTGGATGCCCCTCCAGTACCGACGACGTGATCATTACCTTGCGTGCAAACCCAACGGCGTCGGGCGCAGGACCAGACCAATCGATTTGCGGCACATCAACCACGCTGGCTGGAAATACACCAGCGATCGGCACCGGATCTTGGTCGATCATCTCTGGTGGCGGCGGCAGCATCGCCACGCCAACCAGCCCCAACTCAACATTTTCTGGATCGACTGGCACCACCTATACCTTGCGGTGGACGATCTCCAATGCACCTTGCGCCAACTCGATCGACGACGTGATCATCACTTTTGTAGCCAATCCGTCTGCGGCAAATGCAGGCCCTGACCAAACGGTTTGCGCGACGTCTGTGACACTAGCGGGCAATACGCCAGCCACGGGAACGGGCTCGTGGGCCATCATTTCAGGCGCTGGTGGCACGGTCACCACGCCGAGTAGTGCGACATCGACCTTCACAGGTCTCGCGAATACCGTTTATACGTTGCGCTGGACGACGGCCAACCCGCCTTGCGCGAACTCGATCGATGACGTGAACATTACGCTCGTTGGCAATCCATCAGCAGCCAATGCAGGATCCGATCAAACTGTCTGCGCCACTTCTGTCACGCTTGCTGGCAACACACCCACGACAGGCACTGGCGCTTGGTCGATCATTTCAGGTGCTGGCGGCTCCATTGCTTCCCCAGGCAGCGCGACCTCGACCTTCTCTGGTGTCGCTAACACCACCTATACCTTGCGCTGGACGACTTCGAATGCACCTTGCGCGAACTCGATCGATGATGTGCTTATCACCTTTGTAGGCAATCCGACCGCTGCGAATGCAGGCCCTGACCAAACGGTTTGCGCGACGTCTGTGACACTCGCGGGCAATACGCCGACCACGGGAACGGGCTCTTGGTCCATCGTTTCAGGAGCTGGCGGCTCGGTCACCACGCCGAGCAGTGCGACATCGGCCTTCTCAGGAGCAGCCAATACGACCTATACCTTGCGTTGGACGACATCGAATGCACCTTGCGCCAACTCAACCGACGACGTTGTCATTACGTTGACCGGCAATCCGTCGGCTGCGAATGCAGGACCTGACCAGACGGTTTGCGCGACCTCGGTCTCGCTTGCAGGCAATGCGCCTACCGTAGGTGCGGGCAGCTGGAGCATCGTATCTGGTGCTGGCGGCACAGTCACGACGCCTAGCAGTGCGACATCAGCATTCTCTGGCGCGGCCAATACCGTCTATACACTGCGCTGGACAATCTCGAATGCACCCTGCGCAAACTCGACCGACGATGTCGTGATTACCTTGAGGAGCAACCCGACCGCTGCCAATGCGGGGCCTGACCAAACGGTTTGCGCAACCTCGGTCACACTTGCTGGCAACGCCCCCACCGTGGGTACAGGCTCTTGGAGCATCGTCTCAGGAGCTGGTGGCACGGTCACCACGCCAAGCAGTGCGACATCGACCTTCACAGGTCTCACCAATACTGTTTATACCTTGCGTTGGACGACATCGAATGCACCTTGCGCCAACTCAACCGACGATGTAGTCATTACGTTGACGGGCAATCCATCGGCGTCGAATGCAGGACCTGACCAGACGGTTTGCGCGACCTCCGTCACGCTTGCAGGCAATGCGCCTACCGTAGGAGCAGGCACCTGGAGCATCGTCTCAGGTGCTGGCGGCACGGTCACGACTCCTAGCAGTCCGACATCAGCATTCTCTGGAGCGGCCAATACAGTCTATACACTGCGCTGGACAATCTCCAATGCACCCTGCGCAAACTCGACAGACGACGTTGTCATCACGCTAGTCGGCAATCCAACAGCTGCGAATGCAGGAGCTGACCAAACGGTTTGTGCGACTTCGGTCACGCTTGCGGGTAATGCACCGACCGTGGGTACCGGCACTTGGAGCATCGTCTCTGGCGCTGGCGGCACCGTCACGACACCAACAAGTGCAACATCGACCTTTACTGGAGCTGCCAACACGGTGTACACCTTGCGCTGGACGACCTCAAACGCGCCCTGCGCCAACTCGACCGACGATGTGGTCATCACACTCACAGGCAATCCAACTGTGTCGAATGCAGGAGCTGATCAAACGGTTTGCGCGACTTCGGTCACACTTGCAGGCAAC
>JANPHP010000512.1:0-4114 GCA_031424495.1 Bacteroidota bacterium
GGTTCACGATGCCGACGCGCTCGGCATACAAGGCATAAGGCACTGAAAGCAGCTCAGATGAGCCCATCAAGAAGAAGTTCGTGCCGCCAGCGGGATCCATTTCGACTTGCAGCCATTGGTTGGCTGCCGTCCATGGCACGGCAGAAAAGGTGCCTGTGATGGGCGTGCCGCGCCCGACCTTGAGCGTGAACAAACCAAATTGGTTGGTGGTGGTCACGTGGCGTTCAGAGTATTGCACGGGGCCGCTCGGCCCACCTTGCAAGATGTTGAACTTGATGCCGACCGCTTGGTTGGGCAAAATGGTGCCGCCAGCGTCACGCGCGACCGCCTGATAATTAAGTGCTTGTGGGACGGCCTGCGACCAAGCTGTTGAAAGGCTTGCCAAAAGGATCGTCAGTGCGAATAGAATCTTCTTCATGCGTCAGTATCAGTGTTGAATGACGTTGATTTTGTAAATGCTCTTGTGTGCGATTTTTTTGCCGGGCACGTCATAGCTCACGTGCAGAAAATACATGCCTTGGCTGATGGGCTGCAAGTCAAAATAGTCCTCGACCTGCCCGCCGATGTATTGCTGTTCATAATTGGACAGCACCTCAACCCCACGCATGTCGGTCCATTTCATCTTCACTTGGCCAGGGTATTGCAGCGTGTAGCGAAAATTGAGGCGGTCGCTCGCAGGATTGGGGAAAACAACGAATTCGAAGACAAAATCCTCATTTTCAATACCGACCAGCTGCATCAAGGGTTGTTGGAAGCCCTGAGTAAGCATGATGCCATTGACCGCAGGGAAAGTCTCCACCATCGTCATCTCCGCCACCGTGAAGCTCAGCGATGCATTGGCCTGCGTATTGGTGAAATAATCACCAGCAGCAGCGGTCACAAAGGGCGTGAGCATTTGGGCCGAGAGGCGAAGGCAGGACAATAATAAAACGGCGACAAGCAGACTTGTGGTTCTCTTCATCGTGCTTTGAGTGAACAAAGGCTTAAATGTAAGATTTTTTGCTGGTAAAAAAGCGAACGATACCAAAAGCGATAAGTTGATCGCTGCATTTTTCCCACAGCATTTCCCCACTGTCTTGTCCTGCATGCACTTCCTGACAGAGACGATCAAGATGAAGCAATTTAGCAATACCTAACAGCAGATGGTTTCCACCTGCACATCCGTCATTCGCTTCACAATTGCTCTGTATCCCTGATCTCATGCGGCGGTCCTAGCTCTCCCTCCCACTTGCTCACGGCACTCGTAGCCAATGCATTGCCCACGACATTGGTCATGCTGCGGAACATGTCGCAGAAGTGGTCGATTGGCAGGATGAGCGCGATGCCCTCGGCGGGAATGCCAAACATGGCACATGTCGCCGTCACGACCACAAGCGAAGCGCGCGGCACACCGGCGATGCCCTTGCTCGTGAGCATGAGCACGAGCAGCATCGTCAGTTGCGTGCCGATGTCGAGGTGTACGCCATTGACTTGCGCGATGAAGATGCTCGCAAAGGTCATGTACATCATGCTGCCATCGAGGTTGAAGCTGTAACCGAGCGGTAAAATGAAGGCTACGATCTTGTTGTTGCAGCCAAATCGCTCCAATTCCTCCACCATTTTGGGGAATACCGCCTCGCTGCTCGTGGTGCTGAAGGCGATCGCCATTGGGTTCATGATGCCTTTCAACAGCAGACTGAGCCGCTTGCCGAGAATCAAATAACCCACGGTGAGCAACAGCACCCACAAGCTCGCGATGCCCACGAGAAATGCCCCAAAATATTTGAGGTATAATCCAACGATCGATTCAAGCCCATTTTCAGCCACGACGGCACTGATGGCGCCGAGTACGCCTAGGGGCGCAAAATTCATCACATAACCCACCATTTTCAGGATGATGTGGGCGAGCGAATCCAAGGCCTCAATGATCGGTTTGGCGCGATCACCGATCGCTGCACAAGCCACCCCAAAAAAGATCGAGAAGATCACGATCTGCAAGATCTCGTTGGTGGCCATCGATTGCACGATGCTCGTGGGCACCAAGTGCTCTATAAAGGTCTGGAACGAGAATTTCTTATTGTCCTTGATGATTTTGGCGGCGTCTTTCTCGGCTTTGGTGCTGTCGTGGGCGCTCGTGGCCATGGCCGTGAGTCCCTTGCCCGTGCTATCGACCTTGAAATCGATGGTAGATGCAACGGGCTGGGCAGCAGAGCCATTGCCGATGCTGTCTTCGCCCATTGCTGGATTGGTAGCAGCAACCATCGCTCCACCTCCGCTGTCCAACTTTGCAGGATTTTCAGCGGCAAGCATCGCGCCGCCGCCCGAGTCCATTTTTGTTGTATCCATCGCCATCGGTTGCGATGGAGCCGACGCTATTTTGCTGGAATCCACTTTGGTGCTGTCGGTTTTGGCTGCAGAAAGCGCCTCCAGGTCGCTTTTGAGGGTCGAACCCACACCGGGCGCCAATACATTCACCCAAAACATACCGATCAGCAGAGAAAGCAATGAAGCGGTGATAAACCAAGCCATTGCCTTGCCACCGACGCGGCCCACGGTTTTCATGTCGCCGAGTTTGGAGATGCCGACGACGAGCGTCGCAAACACCAAGGGCGCAATGATCATTTTCACCAAACCCATGAAAATGGTGGTGAGCAACTTGGCGTTGGTCGCAAAGGCTTTGCGCGTTTCTGGATCGGGCACAGTCTTGAAGACGATGTAGCCGATGCCGATGCCGACGAGCATCGCTCCAAGGATGATAAACGTGAGAAGATTGCTTCTTTTTTTCATTGCTTTAAACCGCTTGGAGGCAAGATAGGCTTTTTTTTGTCTGTGTCGGCAAAAGTCGAATTTGATGCGTGGATTCTGAATTTTCCTTGAAATTCTATGCAAAAAGCGCATTTTCATCTCCAATTCAACTATATTTGATACATGCAGCTGCCAAGGTCAAACGGCCTGTTTCGCGCTGCTAATACCGTTTTAAGGGGAATTTGGGAAATGTTTGAAGTAGGAGCTGCAATCAAGGATATCACGGCCTTCAAGGAAGGGATCGGGATGATGGGTTATGGGATGCATTTTAATGTCGTCCATGACATTGAAACTCCGCTTTTGGTGCGTGCGTTTGTGTTCAGGGACGCGCATACCGGCAAGACTGCAGCACTTGTCGTGGCAGACATGGCCTTCATGACCCTGTCCGTGAAGCGTGGCGTCGTCAAGCGCCTCGAGCGCAAGCATGCAGAAATCGGCCTGCACGAAGAGAATATGCTGCTCAGTGCCCAACACACCCACAGCGGCCCCGGCGGATATAGCCATTACGGTTTGTACAACATCACCATTCCAGGCTTTGTGCCAGAGGTTTACCAGCATTTGGTGGGTGGAATCGTCGATGCGATCGTAGAGGCTTGGACCAAGCTGAAACCTGCGCGGATATTTTTGGAAAGTGGTGAATTTGAACCAGATATTCCCGTTGCCTTCAACCGCAGCATGAAGGCCTATTTGGCGAATCCAGAGAATGCCGGAGCCGATCCCAAGGCAACGCATAAAGCACTCGACCGCAAGATGAGCCTATTGCGCTTTGAAGGAATCGACGGCGAAAAAATCGGCGCTGTCAATTGGTTTGGCGTGCATACCACCTCGGTTCACAACGACAACCACAGCATTTGCTGGGACAATAAAGGCTATGCCGCCGACTTCTTGGAGCAGGAAGTTCGCCAACTCATCGGTGGTACGCACTTTGTAGGGGCCTTTGCCCAAGGAGTGGCCGGCGACGTGACCCCCAATCACGTCTGGGATACCAAGAAAAAATGGACGCGCGGCCGATTTGAAGACGATTTTGAAAGCGCAAGGGACAACGGGCGCATGCAATTCACGCTGGCCAAATCGATCTACGAACGTGCGCCACAGGGGCACGAGTTGCAAGGTGGATTGGATTGGGCGCATCTCCACGTCAATTTTGCCAATGTGCAGGTCGATCCGCAGTTTGCTTCGGGCGTGCAAGATGCCCGCACTGACTCTGCCTGCCACGGCGTCGCCTTTTTGGCGGGGACGACCGAGGGGCCCGGCATGGTGCCGGTCGTGAAAGCGATCTCCAATTTTGCCTCCAACATGGTCAAGGCTTTCGAACTGTCCACCTTGTTTG
>JANPHP010000513.1:0-6373 GCA_031424495.1 Bacteroidota bacterium
CAAAAAGTCCTCGACTTGGCCTTCAGCAACCTTGAGTTTGAATCTGCCAAGGCCATCATTCGCTCGACCTCGCTCGACGAACTGGACTCGCTGGCTAAGCTCTTGATTGCACGCCCAGATTGGAAGCTAGACATTGCCGGCCACACCGACAACGTGGGCAACCCTGCTTCCAACATGACGCTGTCCAAAAACCGTGCTACTGCGGTGAAAACCTATCTCAACAGCCGCGGCGTAGCCGCCGAGCGCTTCGTGGTCGAATGGTTTGGTCAAACCAAGCCACTCGTCCCCAACACGACACCTGCCAACAAGCAGAAAAACCGTCGTGTGGAGATGAAGGTGCTGTTTGAATAAGGTAGTCGCAAGACAATGAAATGATCAGAAGTCCGAGTCGCGCAAGCGGCTCGGACTTTTGCATTCTGTAAAATGGATTGCCCAAAACCATTTGGCTGCGGCGCGTGTTTGGATGAGGATTATGTTGAGTGTATTCTCTCTAGGGTTGCACTGCTTAAACTCAAATCTTCATTCGCTCGATGTATTGGCTACTTTTTCTCAGTCCGATATTCCTAGGCCCGACGGCTTTGATGCTTTACATGCGTTTCAATCCACAGTTTGGGGGGCGCCTGCGGCCTGAGGATATAGATGCGTTTGAAAAGTCGCCAAATTGGGATGGCAAGGTCTTCAACAACTTGATCGAAACGCAGATGGACATGAGCCTCGCGAATTTGCCCAAGCTCATGAAGGATCGTTTTACGCTTACGGAAGGACGCGTGCCCGCTAAACCCATTCCTGTGCGAGCGATGGATTTGCAAGCCTTTCAATCAGCCCCCGAAAAGCCGAAATTTGTATGGTATGGGCACTCGGTATTGTTGCTACAATTGGGTGGCAAGAACCTGCTCATCGACCCGATGCTCGGCGGTGATGCCTCGCCGATTGCGCCATTTGCCTCCAAACGATTCAGCAAAGATACCCTCAAAGTGATCGATACCCTGCCGCCCTTGGATGCGATTTTGCTCACCCATGATCACTACGATCACTTGGACTACGCGAGCATCGAGCGGCTTAAGGACAAGTGCAAGACATGGTTGGTGGCACTGGGCGTGAAACGACACTTGGTCGCTTGGGGCATTCAGGAAGACTTGATACAGGAGTTTGATTGGTGGCAGTCCACGACATTTCAAGGCATCGAGATCACGTTTACACCTTCGCGTCACTTCTCGGGGCGTGGCATCAGTGACCGATTCAAATCACTTTGGGGTGGCTGGGTCTTTGTCCATGGTGAGCACAAAATTTATTGGAGCGGAGATGGTGGTTATGGGCCTCATTTCAAGGAAGTAGGGGAGCGATTGGGACCCTTTGACTGGGCATTTATGGAGTGCGGGCAATACAATGAAAATTGGCATCCGATCCATTTATTTCCAGAGGAATGTGCGCAGGCAGCAGCCGAAGCGGGGGCGAAGTGGAGCATTCCAGTGCATTGGGGTGGTTTCCAATTGGCATTGCATACGTGGAAAGAGCCTGTCGAGCGCTTTGTGGCCGCAGCAACAGCTGCGGACTTGCATGTTTGCACGCCAGAGATCGGCGCCATCGTCGTGATGGGAGAGGAGTCGCAGACGCAAGCTTGGTGGACTAAATTGGTGTAATTCAGTTGTTTATTAGTTAGGTTTGTTTTTAAGGAAAGCTAGATTTTCTGTCGATTTGGTGGGAAATCCTAGCTTCAGAATGCATGCTAGTGCGTAATGGAGGGTGCCAGAAAATCAGGAAGTGACGTTTCGCGGCATGGGTAGGCTGATTTCTTTTAGCTATCTTCATTTTTGAAATTCTTGATGAATGTTGGCTTCCATGAAAATGCGTATTCTCATCCACTTGCTCTTTTTGGTTGTAATCTTTTCTGTGCCTGCTTGGTCTTGGGGGCAAATAGTCGATCGACCGCCGGGTTCGTCGATGCTGGAGGAAAGGGAGGAGCCGCGTGATCCCTATCTGCCCAATGCTTACAACAATCTAAAGACCACGCCTGCTTATCGGCAGACCATTCACGATGCCTCCAAGACGCAAACGACCTTGGTGACCACTGTGCAGGTGAATTTAAATGCAAGCCAACAAAACATCGTTGGTGATGCTGCCAATGAACCGAGCATTGCAATCAATCCTTTGAATCCCAGTGAAATATCCATCGGCTGGCGACAGTTTGACAATGTCGCTAGTGACTTCAGGCAGGCTGGTAGCGCCTACTCGACCGATGCGGGACAGACGTGGTACCGCACCCTGATCGAGCCTGGTATTTTTCGCTCAGATCCCGTGCTGGATTACGACGCGGATGGCAAATTTTACTACAACAGCCTCACCAAAGACACGGCGGACGTGTACACTTGTCAGGTTTTCAGAAGTGCGAATGCGGGAATGGCTTGGGATACAGGTGTGACGATCGGCGGCGGCGACAAGCAATGGATGACCATCGACCGCTCAGGAGGCGTAGGCGATGGAAATATCTATTCTGTATGGACGCCGAACTTTAGCAGTTGTTATCCAGGATCATTTACCCGATCGGCCAATGGCGGCAATAGTTATGAGTTTTGTACAGTCATTTCAGGAGGCCCGTATTGGACCAATATGGCCGTCGGAAATGCTGGCGAGGTCTATGTTGCGGGCGTGAGCGATGCGAGCCAAGACTTCATCGTGTCCAAATCGACCAACGCAAATACGCCTGGCTCGACCATCAGCTGGTCACAATCAATCGTAGATCTCAGCGGTGTCCTCTCTGGCTGGACACCGATCAATCCCGTAGGGCTGATCGGGCAGGCGAATATCGATGTAGACCGTTCCAGCGGTCCTGGGCGCGACAATGTCTATGTATTGGCTTCGGTGCAGCGCACAGGAATCGGTGATCCAGCGGATGTCATGTTTGCAAGGAGCACCGATGGCGGAAATTTATGGAGCGCCCCGATCCGCCTGAATGACGACGCGATCCCATCGAATTATCAATGGTTTGGTACGATGTCTGTAGCCCCCAATGGCCGCATCGACGCCGTTTGGCTCGACACGCGCGATGGTCCGATCAACGATGATTGGTCAGCACTGTATTATGCATTTTCCATGGATGCAGGCAGCAGTTGGTCGGGGAATGAAAAAATCTCTGACCTCTGGGACCCGCATTTGGGCTATGCGCAGCAGGAAAAGATTGGCGACTATTACGACATGGTCTCCGACGACAACGGCGCCCACCTCGCCTGGGCGAATACGCTCAACGGTGGGCAAGATGTGTATTACACGCACATTGTCCCCAACGCCGTCGTGGGTACATCAGCACAAACTGAGCCCATGCGCGTGACCATTTCACCGAATCCAAGCAAGGGCATATTTTTGGTTCAATCCACAGGCAAGCCGGTTGCGGTCGAGGTCTACACGACATTGGGCGAGCGGATATTTGCATCAGCTGGCTTCTTGAATTCCCGAGAAATCGACCTCTCAGCTGCTCCGTCGGGCATCTACTGCTTGCGTTTGAGCCTGCCCAATGGCATGCAAGAGGTGCGCAAGGTCATCAAGGAATGAGCAGAAGGCGCAATCACGCTGCACACGAGAGGTCGATTGTGGCAATTTGAAAATCGATCCACCTACTGCCGCACGACGCGCAGCACTTCGCTTTGTGCACCTGCGACGATGCGTATGCTGTAGAGGCCCTTGGCGGCAAGGTCGCCCGATTGCATGCGGCCATTCCATGTCCATGTTACGTGTTGGCCGGGTAGGATCGCTTGTTTTTCCTGGTAGATAAGGCGACCAGTCATATCGGTGATCTGGATCTCGGCTTGATTTTGCCTCATCACCATAAATCTGACGCTCAGTTCTTGCGAAAAGGGGTTGGGGAATGCTGTGAGATAGCCGATCTCGGGATCGGCAATACTCAAAAATTGGGTGGAATCCTCGATGACCAAGATGCGCTGATCGGTCGGAATGTCGGTGAGCAGTTGCACATTCCCCGTGGGCCAAACCACCCAAAGTGAATCGACAAGTGTATCGCTGGCAGTACCAAAATGGGCGATGCTGCTGTGTTGAGACATGTGGCTGCTGCCGCCATTGATCTCGTGCACCCACTTCTGCCCGCCTGCGCGCACGATCATGAGCGTGCCAAATGCGTCGCGGTTGCTGTAGGTGCCGCGAGCCTCTACCTGCAGGTAATGATTGGGGCCGTTGTAGGTGTTGCGGTAGAGCCGGCTGCTTTCCCAGTGGGTGGTATCCCAATTCACGACATTCACAAACATGTCGAGGTTGCCGTCTTGGTCATAGTCGGCCATGCACATCCCGCGCCCTGCATTGGTGTCGCCGAGGTTCATCGCCAGGGTCACATCGCTGAATGTGCCGTTGCCGAGGTTGCGGTACATGACATCGGGATCCTGCTTTTGGTTGATGAAAATGGGAATGAGCTGAATGTAACCGTGGGCAATGAAGAGGTCTTGCCAAGTATCGTTGTCATAATCGATCCACGAGTCGCCCCAGCCCGTGCCGAGGGCGCCATTCACCGAATCGTTGAGCACGCCGGCTTGGTCAGCGACGTCGATGAATGTATGGTTGTTTTGCTGCTGGAAAAAGGCCGCTGCGCCGATGTCGGTGACATAATAGTCGAGGTCTTGGTCGTGGTCATAGTCGCCCACGGCGATGCCCATGCCATACATCGCCTGATTGGTGTGGGTCGCAGCGCTCACGTCCGTGTAGGGGAGGGGATAGTGGTTTTGGTAGAGGGCATTGGGTGCCACCCAAGCCCCGAAGTCGTTGGCAACCATGATGTCTACATCATGGTCTTGGTCGTAGTCGCTGAACACGACTGAGAGGGCGCAGCCCGTGTCATTGGCAGCATATTGGGCGGCGACGTCGGTAAATGTGCCATTGCCGTTGTTGTGAAAGAGGGAATTGGGGTTGCAGCGATGGGCGTAGCCGATCGGCTGCCCTGTGCTGTCGACGATAGCCTCGCCATGCCACACGTAGTTGCCACGGTAGAGGTCGAGCAATCCATCGCGGTCAAAGTCCCCAAATGCCGCTGAGCTCACCCACATCGAGTCCAGGCCGATGCCCGATGCCACCGATGCGTCGGTAAACGTGCCGTCGCCATTGTTGTGAAAGAAATAATTGGTTTGGTGCCAGATGGTGGAAATGAAGATCTCGCGGAAACCATCGTTGTCGACATCGCCGGTGACGACGCCCTGGGTGTCGTTGAGGATGCCGCCGAGGCCTGCGGCCACCGTCACATCGGTAAACGTGCCATTGCCCTCGTTGCGGTACAGCTTGTTGTCGCCGCGCCCGCCGACGGCGATGAGGTCCTCGTCGCCATCGCCATCGTAGTCAAACCAAGCCGAGCCGCCACCCATTTGGATGGCGTTGCGACCACGGTGGTGCAGATTGGCCGCAGTAGAGGCATCGACAAAGCCCGACTGGGCGTAAGTGTATGACAAGCCGCCTACAAGCAGCAAAAACAAATTCAGGGCACGAAGATTCCATTGCATAGCTACAAGGTAGCCCAAAAAATCAGGAAACCCAAGCGCGTAGTGCAAGGGTAATGATTGTGAAAATGAACAGCAAAGTTCGCAGAGAGCGCAGAGCTGATAGTCGTCTTTGCGCACGCTGCCGATGTTAGCTCATCGCTGTTTGCGGTTTGCGGTTTTCAACTGGCTGTCACGCTTTTCAACCAGCAAAGCCGAGATCATTGCAGCAAGAAAATACAGCGCGTTTGGGCGAGAGTGGTAGAGGAGTGGTATACATGTGGCAGGCAAGCGGAAGACTAGTGGCACAGATCTACCTCCACGAGGGAGTCGGACTAGACGCTGAGTAGACTCGGACTAGCATCTGATTGGACGCTGAACGCCCCCCGAAGCAAGCTCGAACGAGTTTGGAAGCAATCTGCAGGCAATCTACCCCGACACCAACCCCCCAGCGGCCGTAAAGCGACGCCGAAGAGCGGTTGAGGCGTCGGTGCAGGTGGTGCGCAGCAGCGGTGAAGCGCAGCTGAAACGTCGACCTGCATTCGCGATCAATGTTGAAAAAGACACCGCCCCCACCTGCGCACAGCAAAACCTCAACTGCAGCCGCCCCACGCGATCACGGATCCCCAATCGTTCATCCTAACGCATCCATTCTCAATTGTCCATTGTCCATTATGCGTACATCTTGGGATTTCTGGCTAGAGTGCCTGAAATACAGTGGTTTGAAAGAACTTTTGGGATGGGCCGAATACCCTCTTCTTAAACCAGCCCCAAACATTTGTGGGGTTTGACAAGGGCAAGTAAGGGAATTCCCAGCTTCCATGCAAGCCTCTCAATTTGGCCACTTGCCTTGATGGCTTGTTCAATGAATAGGTTGGTGGAGTAGGTTTGGCCAAAATTGTCTCTTG
>JANPHP010000514.1:0-14758 GCA_031424495.1 Bacteroidota bacterium
GCTAGTGTATCGTCTCTCATAAAAGTGAACTAATTATCTGCATCCCCTGCGTATGTCCACTCGAAGGGCTTTGCCCTTGTCCGGTTATAGGTTTCGATGTATTGCATGAGGGCCTCCACGAGCTGTTGCTTGGATTTCCAGGCTGCGCCTTTCAGTACATCTTTTGTGAGGATGTTGAACCAGATCTCAATTTGGTTCAGCCATGAAGAGTATGTCGGGGTGAAATGGAGCGTGATCCACTTTTTCTTGGCTGCCAGCCATTTCTTGATGGTTTCGTGCTTATGTACCGCCAAGTTGTCTGCGATGATGTGGAGGTGCTTTTTGGGGTATTTGCGGTGCAGCCTCTTGAGGAAGCGCAGGAAGTTTTCCGAATTGTTGCTCTCCATCGTATCGGCGGTCACCTCCCCACTGTGCACGGCGAGTGCTGCGATCAGGGCCACCACCCCATTCCTCTTATACGTTGCCGTCTGGCGCCTTGGGCTTCCCGCACGCAAGGGCAGCTCCGGCTGCGTCCTGTCCAGGGCCTGTATCTGGGTCTTCTCATCCACCGAAATGACCAGCGCGTTCGCTGGCGGGTTGAGGTACAGCCCGACGATGGTGGTCATCTTTGACTCAAACTCCGGGTCGGTGCTCTTGCCGCACCAATATTCGACCTTGTGGGGCCTGAGTTGCTGCCTTGCAAGAATCCGCTGGACCGTTGCCTTGCTCATTTTCAATTCGTCCGCGATCCGTTGCTGGCTCCAGCTCGAATAGCCCCCAGGCGGCTTGCTGGTGGCAAGTTCGACGACCCTGGCCTCGTCATACGCGTCGTATTCCGGCTCCTTGCCACGACCAGCCTTGTCCTCCAGGCCAGCCATCCCAAGATCGAGAAAGCGGTTTTTCCACTTTGCCACTACCGAGCGGCTCACGCCGACCTTTTGCATCACTTCATCGTAGCTCTGGCCACCAGCAAGCATGAGCACAATCGTGGATCGCTCCTGCACGCGCCGCTCGGCCTTGCGCGATTTGCTCGCAACCTCGAGATCGAATTTTTCAGATTCGCTGAGCGTAATATTTCTTGGTGTCCTTCCCATGGGACAAAGATAACACTTTGGTTCACTTTTATAAGAATCTTTACACTAGTCACCATGGTGACGAATAATAAAGCAGTCAGAAAAAATTTCATAGTCGTGCGTTGGTTTCAAAGTTGATCAATAGCATAGGCTGATCAGCTCAAACTGATCAGATTTATCACCAAAGTGTAGAAATGCTAGGAGAATTCCAAATACCGCAAAGCCAAGCGACTCAAGGTTTGGAAGATAGGGGAGTGGCGGCAGCGCCACGACCGGCATACAAATTCAGATCCAACTTTCGCTCAAACAACGCAAACTCCTCGGGGCGATTGCTGGCATAAACGAGCAGGCGGCCGTCCAAATATTCCAGCATCAAGTTGGTCACGAGTTTTGAATTGGTTTCGTCCATATTCGTGGTAGCTTCATCGAGCAGCAGCATTTTGGACTTTGTAAGTATGGCCAAACCGACTTTGACGCGGTGCAGCATGCCTGAGCTGAAGTGCTTGAGCATTTTGTCTGCGTGATCTTGCAATTGGAGCAATTTCAAGGTTTCTGTTGCATTAGCCAGCATAGGCCTGAAATTTCCGTGCATTTTGATGGCCTCTCGCAATGTGAGATCATTGTAAAGCTCCATATAGGGGCCCGACCACGAGAGGTGCTGATAATAATATTCAGGGTCGATTTTTTTGCCATCCACCGACAGTGTCAAGTCACCTTCAGTGGGTGACAACTGCCCAGCAAGCATGCGCATGAGGGTGGATTTACCAGAACCGTTGTCACCACACAGCAAAATGCGGTCGCCGAGGCTGAGTTGCAGATCGAGCTTGCGAAAAATCCAATGCCGGTTGAATCGCCTGCCCACACCGCTGAGCTCCAGCTTAGTCATCCTTGCCCGCTTGATAGCCTTTCATGATGCCTCTTTCTGAAGCCCTCACAAATTCCAAAATCTCATCACGCACGGGTGAGGTATCGATGGTTTCCTCAATCATTTGCAAAGCATTGGTGACATTTTTTCCCGATGCAAAGAGGATGCGGTAGACGTCTTGCACTTGGTTGATGACCTCGGTGTCAAAGTTGCGCCGCTTGAGCCCCATTGCATTCACGCCCGAGTAGCGCAGCGGGAAATGGGCTCCTTTACAAAATGGAGGCACGTCTTTGCCTACCAATGAGCCGCCTTGCAAGATCGAGTGGCGACCGATGCGCACAAATTGGTGGATGGCGCTCATGCCTCCGATGATCGCATAGTCGTCGATCAATACGTGGCCCGCTAGGTTCACCGCATTGGCGAGGATGGCGTGGTTGCCGATCACGCAGTCGTGCGCGACGTGGGCGTAGGCCATCACCAAGATGTTGTTTTTCAGGATGGTCGTGCCACTCTGCGACGTGCCACGGTTGATCGTTGCATATTCACGTATGGTGCAGTTTTCACCGATGATGCAAGTCGTTTTTTCCCCGCTGAATTTCAAGTCTTGCGGTATGCTTGCAATCACGGCACCTGCAAAAATGCGGGTGTTTTTGCCGATGCGTGCGCCATCATGAATCACGACATTGGGCCCGATCCAGCAGCCTTCCTCGATCACAACATCGCCTTGGATCGTTGCGAAAGGCTCCACGACGACGCTCTCTGCGATGCGTGCATCAGGATGGATATGAGTTAGTGGATACTTCAACGTTTTGGTAATCATTAACAATTACAAATGAGCAAATAGTCCCTCACAATCACAAAAGGTGATCAGCTAGTTCTAGCCTTTGCTCTTATCAACCAGAGCAGCTACGAGTTCAGCCTCGCAAACGAGCTTACCGTCGACATAAGCCTTGCCGACCATCTTGCAAATGTTGCGTCTGAGGCTGTCCAACACAAGCTTGAAGACCAAAACATCTCCTGGAATGACCATTTTCTTGAAACGGGCATTGTTGATGGCGAGGAAATAGACCCAGACGGATTCAGGATTCTCGACCTTGTTCAGCAACAAAATACCGCCTACCTGCGCCATCGCCTCCAGTTGCAGTACGCCAGGCATCACAGGGTTACCGGGAAAGTGACCTTGGAAATAAGGCTCGTTCATCGTCACATTTTTCACGCCTGTGATCTCATTCTCAGTGAACTCCGTGATCTTGTCGACGAGCAGGAATGGATAGCGGTGGGGGAGGATCTTCTGAATCGCGTTGATGTCGAAGATGGCGCCCTCAGCCTCCTTTTGCTGGTATTTTTTTTGGATCTTCTTTTGGCGGATGAGCGACTTGATCTTTTTGGCAAATTCCACGTTGGCTTTGTGGCCGGGACGTGCCGCGAGGATCTGTGCTTTGATCGGAGCACCAATCAAAGCCAAGTCGCCAATGAGATCGAGCAATTTGTGGCGAGCGGGCTCGTTGCGGTGGCGCAATTCGATGTTGTTGAGGATGCCTTCCTCTGCGACCTCGATGCTGGGCTTCTCAAACAAAGCCGCAAGGCGATCCAATTCGACGGCCGTTACCTCGCGGTCCACGACGACGATGGCGTTGTTGATGTCGCCGCCCTTGATGAGGCCAGCTGCGGCTAGTTGCTCGAGCTCGTGCAGGAAGCAAAACGTGCGGCTATTGGCAAACTCCTCGGCGAAGTGCTCGATGTTGAGCATGGTCGCATGCTGACTGCCGAGCACGGGAGAATTGTAGTCGATCATGACCGTGACGCGGAAATCGTCCATCGGCAAGGCGGCGAGGTCTACCTGCCGATCGCTCTCATAGTAGTGGATCGGCTGATCGACCACAAAAAATTCGCGAAAAGCGGCTTGCTCGATGAGGCCGGCGCGGAGCAGGGCCTCTATGAAGATCACGCTGGAGCCGTCCATGATCGGCGGCTCAGGGCCGTCGAGGTCGATGAGGCAGTTGTCGATCTGCAAGCCAGCAAGCGCAGCCAATGTATGCTCCACCGTGTGCACGCGGGTGCCGTTGCTCTCGATGGTGGTGCCACGCTGCGTGTCCACGACGAGATCGACGTCGGCGGGCACGAGTGGGGAGCCTGGTAGGTCCACACGACGAAACACGTACCCGTGGTTTTCGGGTGCCGGGTTAAAAGTCATCGTGGCAGGCTTGCCTGTGTGCAGGCCGACTCCAGTCACGGCGACTGGCTGCTGAATCGTATGTTGCTTTTCGTACATAGACTATAGGTGACGATTTGCGATTTCCTTTTCCAAAAGGTAAAGGCGCTTGTCGAGGGCATCCAGATTTCTGAACACAGCCTCTGAGCGCAGCTGCAGTTTGTAGTCTTGGGCTGGGCTGCCGCGCAGGGCTTTGCCTTTTTCCTCGACCGATTTTGAGATGCCAGATTGAGCGCCGATGCGGGTGCCGTCTGCCAATTTGATATGCCCGACGATCCCTACTTGGCCGCCGATCATGCAATTATTTCCGATTTTGGTGCTGCCCGAGACGCCCGTCTGGGCGGCAATCACGGTGTTTTCCCCAATCTCCACGTTGTGGGCGATCTGGATCAAATTGTCAAGCTTGGCGCCCTTGCGAATGATCGTTTCGCCGAGTGTGGCACGGTCGATCGTGCAGCCTGCACCGATCTCGACATCGTCTTCCAGACGCACGATGCCTGTCTGCGGGATCTTTTGAAACTGGCCATCGGGCTTGGGCGCAAAGCCAAAACCATCGCTGCCAATCACCGAACCTGAGTGTACGATGCAATTGTTGCCGATTTTGCAACCGTAGTACACGCTCACGTTTGCGTAAATCGTGCTGTTGTCGCCGACTGAGGCGTAATCGCCGATGTAGGCATGCGGGTAGATTTTTGCGCCATCGCCGATTTTTGCGCCGTGACCGATATAGGCAAATGCACCAACGTAGACATTCTGCCCAACTTCTGCGGTTTCTGCGATGAAACTGGGTTGCTCGATACCTGACTTGTTTTGTACAAAAGCCATGAATCGTTGCAGGAGGGCTGCAAAGGCCATGTAGGGCTCCTTGCAGCGGAGTAGCGTGGCGGCGAGGGCTTGCTTGGGGACAAAATCAGCAGCGACGATTACCGCACTTGCTTTGGTCTCATAGACGAAGCTTTCGTATTTGGGATTGGCGAGAAAAGTGAGGCTGCCGGGGCTGCCCTCTTCGATTTTAGACAGGCTATTGATCCATTGCTCTGCATCTCCATCGACCTGAGCACCGATCATTCCTGCGATTTCTCCAACCTTAAATTTCATGTCTCCAAGCTTCAAAACGCCAAAGCTAAGCAAATTTTTGAAACGGTTTGCCTCTGTGGAAAAGGCAAAATCCATCGCAAAACGCTGACAACGGCGATGCATCGTATGACAGTGGATGAGATGTTCGCAAAATGGAAGTCGGGCCCTAGCAACTGCAGCAAGATAGAAGTTTTCCACATGCATCGCGATACCTCCCCAATTCGAAGTTGTGATCATCCATTGGTCCATTGACGGTCGCTTCAGCTTTCTGATCGCTAGCCATCCATCCAACGAAGCTCCCGGACATTGCTCGATAGCTATTGGATAGGTTTTCAACGCCTTAGCAATTGGGAAATACCAAATCCACCTGCCAACTGACACTGAGATCTCCCGCCTAAGCAATAGATAAGGTATAGGTAGCTTTCAATTTTCAACTCAATTGCCTGCTTGCCGCACTTCATGGGAGGATACAACAGCCCACTCAAAACGAATTTGACTAGGCCCCGCGGATTGTTTTTTCAGGCGAACGCATTCGTTTTCAGGCTGCAAATGGCATTTGTGGCGATGGTTGACAAATAGATTTTTTGTTTTCGAGCCCTTTCTTCTATTTTTGGGCAAATTCAAATGGAGGTTACGTTGTCAGATTCCGTTATTGAAAATCAAGGCTACAAGTTCACCGAAGAGGAACTGATTGAGATTCGCGGCCACCAAGGCAAGTATCCATCAGTGCGTGCCGCTGTGATGCCGGTCTTGTGGATGGCACAAGAAAAGTATGGTTGGCTCTCCAAGGAGGCTATCCAACTGGTCGCAGACACGCTGGACCTTTCTTTTGCCCACGTCTATGGTGTGGCCTCATTCTATACAATGTATTTCAAGCAAAAGGTGCCCAAGTATGTATTGGATGTCTGCACGTGCTTCGCCTGTGGCGAGTTGGGTGGGGACGAGGTGCTGAAATTTGCAAAGAAGTACACCGGTTGCGATGAGAACGGCTACAGCGCCGACGGATTGTTTTTCTTCAGGTATGCTGAGTGTCTCGGCGCTTGCGACACGGGCCCAGTGGCTCAGGTCACCAATCGGCACTATGTCCACAACTTGAACGAAGACAAAATGCGGGATTTGATCGATGGGATTCGTGCTGGTCACACGCCGTCGTTTGTGAGTATCCCTTTGATCGACCAATCGAAGCTCTGAACTGCTAGAAATGAAATATAGCGATCGCAAAAAAGCCGTTCTGATGCTCTCGGACGGCTCTTTTTTTGAGGGTTTGAGCATCGGGGCCATCGGTACTACTACTGGCGAGATGTGCTTCAATACCGGTATGACTGGCTATCAAGAGATCTTTACCGATCCCAGTTATAGCGGTCAAGTCATGGTTACTACCCACACCCACATCGGCAACTATGGAATTCATGCCGATGAATCGGAAAGTGGTAGGGTACAGATCGCTGGACTCGTTGTCAAGAATTTTTCGATGCTTGGTTCGCGAGTCGATAGTGTCATCGACCTACAGGGTTACCTAGAGCAACATGGTATCGTGGGTATCAGCGATATCGACACGCGTGCACTCGTGCGTCACCTGAGAAGCCAAGGGGCGATGAATGGGATTATTTCTTCTTCGATTTTTGATCAGGCTGAACTGACGACGCTCTTGTCGGCCTGTCCTGACATGGATGGTTTGGAGTTGGCGAGTCGGGTCTCGACGGCCGCGGCCTATACATTCGGAGCAGAAGATGCCCCCCTGCGCATCGCAGCACTTGATTACGGTATCAAGACAAATATCTTGCGTAGTCTCGCCGCAAGGGGTTGTTATATAAAGGTGTTTCCCGCCAAAACCGCGTTTGCCGATTTACAGGCCTTTGCACCGAATGGTTACTTCCTCTCCAATGGGCCGGGCGATCCAGCCGCGATGCCTTGGGCGGTGGATACGGTATTGAGTATTTTGGAGACGGGCAAACCGCTTTTCGGGATATGCTTGGGCCACCAAATTTTGTGCAGAGCCATGGGCATCAGTACATTTAAGATGCACCACGGCCATCGCGGCATCAATCACCCAGTCAAAAATCTACTTACAGGCCGCAGCGAAATTACCTCCCAAAATCATGGGTTTGCCGTTTCGATGGAGGATGCGCAAGCCTCGACCCGAGTCGATGTCACGCACATTAACCTCAATGACGGTACGTTGGAGGGGATAGCCGTGATCGGCAAGCCTGCTTTCTCAGTGCAGTACCACCCAGAATCTTCGCCGGGACCGCATGACAGCCGCTATCTTTTTGATCAATTTGTCGCAATGATGAATTGATTGGCAGGAGAATGAAAAAATAATTGGGAATATGCTTGGAAATACGGGGAAGTGTCGTATCTTTGTGGAAACAATGATAGGAGGGAAGAGCCGTGAGATTTGTGGATGTAACCAACGACGTTGCCTTTAGGAAAATATTTGGCAGTCAGCGCAAGACCAGCTGCTTGATTTCATTTTTGAATGCAGTGCTTCAGCTGCGTGGAGATCATCAAGTGGTATCCGTAACAATAGCCAATCCTTATCTTTTTCCGCGAATTGCTGGTGAAAAAGCATCTGTGATCGACGTGAAAGCTACCGATCAGGTAGGGAGGCAGTTCATCGTGGAAATGCAAATCCCCAACGCACGTGGATTTGCAAAGCGTGTGCAGTACTATGCATATCGCGATTATTCGGCGCAGATCAATCGGGGGGACGACTACAACTTGTTGCATCCCACGCATTTCATCGGGATTCTGGATTTTTCGTTTTCGAGCGGGGCATCCTACTTGAGTCATCATTTGGTATTGGACAAGGCTAGCGGGGAGCACCTGCTCACCGACGTGCAATTTGTGTTTATCGAGTTGCCAAAGTTTCACAAGCTTGTTCATGAGCTGTCCTCTGAAGTAGATCAGTGGATTTTCTTCATCAAAAATGCCGAGGATTTGGAGGAGATTCCAGCGATGATTACCGACGAAGGCTTGCGCCTTGCCTACGAAGAGGCAGACCGCCATGGTTGGAGCAAAGAGGAGTTTCTAGCATACGACGATCAGTTCATTGCCGCTGAGGATGCGCGAGGGGTAGTGGACAAGGCAATCATGGAGTCCCAGATTGCCAGCATGAGAACCTTACTGGGATTGGGCAAGCTCTCGACTTTGGAGATCGCCCATAGTTTTAACGTCTCGGAGGTATTTGTGCTCCAGGTTCAGTACGAGATGGAGGCCGCATGAATTTCGGTATGGATCCGTTCGGCTTCAGCGTTGATGTCTGCGTGCGAATGGATAGGCAATTTCCTGCAAGCACTCAGATTACCATCTCCCACATATCGTAGTGGCTGTGTGACATGCCAAGTGTGCCATAGACTTTTTGGGCCCTTTTATTATCACGCTCTACATAGAGGCGTAGTTCCTTGACATTTTGAATCTTGCCTAGTTCGGCTACGTGGTTGAACATGGCCTTGAAAACACCAATTGCTCTAAACTCAGGACGCACGAATACGCTTTGGAACCACCACATTTCGCCATTGCGCCAATCGCTCCATTCTGAGGTGATCATGAGGCTTCCAGCAACTTCGCCATCGACCTCTGCAATCAGGTAAAAGCCCTTTGAAGCATCATGAAGCAGCCCAGAAACGCCTTTTGTAAGGATTTCGGTGTCAAGGTGGCGCTGCTCTGTTTCCCAAGCCATCGCCTGATTGTTGTCGATGAGCGCCTGCAAATCTGATGACAGGGCCGGCCTAATGTGGATTTCCTTTTGGATCATGGGCTTGAAGGTAACAATTGTCACTCAATTATTCGCGTTTTGGATGCCGCGATATCCGATTGCTTCACGATTTGTACGGGATCAAGGATCCGCTTCGCAATGGCTTTGCCCGGACGGTAGTTCTTCTTGGTGGATGGACAACATTCGTAGATTGCTGTGCATAACTGTCCCTGCGTGTTTTTCCTTTTTCCTTAAGTTTGGCCAAAATCAATTAAATAAGATCAAATTCCGATGAGTACGATTGTTCATATCAGGGGTAGAGAGATATTGGATTCGCGCGGCAATCCAACCGTTGAAGTGGAAGTTTTGACGGAAGACGGTGCCGTTGGGCGTGCCGCGGTGCCTTCTGGCGCCTCTACAGGAGCCTATGAGGCCAATGAAATGCGCGACGATGACCGCAAGCGCTATGGTGGCAAAGGCGTCCTCAAGGCGGTTGAGCACGTAAATGAGGTGATTGCACCTGAGCTCATGGGCGAGGATGTAGAAGATCAGGCCTTGATAGATCGGATCATGCTAGACTTGGACGGCACGGACAACAAGTCTCGCCTAGGGGCAAATGCAATCCTCGGCGTATCGCTCGCGGCAGCGCGCGCCGCTGCTATGGAGCAAGGCGTGCCGCTGTACAGATACCTCGGCGGCGTGAATGCACGCACGCTACCTGTGCCGATGATGAACATCCTCAACGGCGGAGCACACGCTGACAACAGCGTGGATATTCAAGAATTTATGGTGATGCCCGTGAAAGCCGAGAGCTTTGCAGAGGCTTTGCGCATGGGAGCAGAAGTGTTTCACACCCTGCGCAAAGTGCTCAAGGACAAAGGGATGAGCACCAACGTCGGTGACGAGGGCGGTTTTGCGCCCAATCTTCCGAGCAACGAAGCTGCCATCCAAACGGTGATCCAAGCCATAGAGATGGCTGGGTATCGCCCAGGTGAAGACATGTGGATCGCACTCGATGCTGCAAGCACCGAGTTTTACGACGCTGCCACAGGCAAGTACGTCTTCAAAAAATCAACCGGTGAGAGCCGCAGCAGCTCCGAAATGGTGAGCTTTTGGAAAGATTGGGTTTCCAAGTACCCGATCGTAAGCATCGAGGACGGTCTTGCTGAAGATGATTGGGATGGCTGGAAACAACTCACCGACGCAGTCGGTAAGAAAGTGCAGATTGTGGGTGACGACTTGTTCGTCACCAACGTGCAGCGTCTGAGCAGGGGCATCAACGAGGGCATTGCCAACTCGATCCTCGTAAAAGTGAACCAAATTGGCTCCCTCACTGAGACGATCAACGCAGTAAACATGGCTACACGCAATGGTTTCTCCTCGATCATCAGCCATCGCAGTGGTGAGACTGAAGATACATTCATCGCCGACCTCGCCGTCGCGCTCAACACTGGACAGATCAAAACTGGCTCTGCATCGCGCAGCGATCGCGTGGCCAAGTACAATCAGTTGTTGCGCATCGAGGAGCAGCTGGGCGAAGTCGCCGAGTTTGGCGGTAACATCTTCAAATACCTCCGTTAATCATGGAAAAAATAGCGAAAATACTGCCCTACTTCCGTAATTTCTACCTTGTGGTTGGTGTTGTAGCTGCCATTTGGATCTTGTTTTTTGACCGATACAATTTCTTGGATCGATTGGAAACTGAGATTCGCATCAAGGAATTGCGCGCCGACCTCACGTTTTACCGCGCCGAGCGCGACAACATCGAGGAGACGCGAAACATGATGGAAAGTGATATGGGTGAGATCGAGCGGTTTGCTCGGGAGAAGTATATGATGAAGCGTGACAATGAGGACTTGTTTCTGATCACTGCTGAATAATCGCTAGCGCCTCAAGCGCACCCAAAACATTGCCGACAGCCCGATTTAGACGATCGGGCTGTCGCATTTTCATCCTTTGAGGCATCGGCAGTCTCGGGAATAATGGTACAGATTTTGCTATCTCGGATGCTTGGGAATTGAGATCAGGCCTTCTAACTTTGCCGATGCTCATTCAGCCCCAAGAAGTAGGACAATATTTTGAAGCTTAAGCTAGATCCTTCCAAATTTACAGCGCCAGCCGCAGCAATTTTGCTGTGCAGTGCCTTGGGCATTTTGTTGTTTTTCCCATCCTACGTCGAGCAATCATTGGGAATGACCCCGGAAGCAGGCAGGATGGGAGCGGTCTTCATTGGCTCAGCACTCACTTTGTTTCTGAACCGCAAAAAAATCCATAAGCTGATCTTGCGTTCGTTTGTCGGTCCGTTTGTGATTGCCTTTGTCGTCATCTTATTCGTTTTGGTGCTGCAATTTCTGGCAAAATACATGGAAGACATCGCTGGCAAAGGGCTCGGCGGCGATGTTTTGGGCAAAGTCTTTCTGCTTGCATGCATCACGCTCGTGACAATGGCGCTTCCGTTGGGCATTTTGCTTTCTTCATTGCTCACGTTGGGCAATATGGGGGAGCGATACGAACTCGCTGCGCTCAAATCGGGGGGAATTGGACTATTCAAGGCAATTCGACCGCTGATTCATACGACGTTGGTGATCACGGTTGCAAGCTTGTTTTTTTCCTTTTATGCGATTCCCATGGCCAATCTCAAATTGTACACGCTGCTGTATGATTTGAGTCGTGTCAAGCCGACATTTGCCCTCAAAGCAAACCACTTTTACAATGGACTTGATGGCATGGTCGTACACGTGGGGGCGATCAACCGCGAGACCGATGAGGTTACTCACATTCGCATCTATGACCACACCCAAAGTGTGGGCAACAATAGTATCACCATTGCCAAAAGCGGTCGCATGAGTCCGTCCAAAGCCACCGGCTACTTGGAAATGACGCTTTTTAACGGAGAAGTATTTGATTTCAAGGGCCCCGAGTCTGTCGGCGTGAAGACCGATCAGTGTCAGCGGTTTTATTTTGATACGTTGCACTACCTCGTTCCGCTTCAAGGGTTTAATTTGGAGGAGAGCAATGAAGACCCATTCCATACCCACCAATACATGCTCAACTATTTTGAGTTGAATGTGTCGATTGACAGCATGTATTCTAAACGGAGCGGTTATTTTGATGATTACCGCGATTTCAATCGCAAATATGTACACCTCGACACGACGGTCAACAAGAGCTATCAAATCTTGTTGTCTGCCGACACGGCGCACTATGGGCCTGCTGGCGTCATTGCTGCCGATGTGACCAAGCCTACCTGGGAATGGTTTCCAGGCACCACAGGCAAAGATCTGATCGCCAAGACGATCAATCAAGTGCAAGCCCTGGACAACTACACCAAAGTCATGGAGGATAGGCTCGACCGTGAAGATGCGAAGGTGCGCAAATTCAAGATTGAGGCACAAATGCGGTTGATGCTGCCAGCAAGTTGCATCATATTCCTGCTGCTCGGCGCGTCGCTTGGCGCAATCATCCGCAAAGGTGGGGTTGGGATTCCCGTTTTGTTTTCAATTGGTTTCTTCATCTTGTTTTACATTTTGATGATCCAAGGCAAGAAATTTGCTCGTGATGAGTTTCTTCCGATCTGGGTCGGCGTATGGCTACCAATCCTCGTGATGGCGCCTATGGGCTTGATCCTGACCTACCAAAGTGCGACCGAGTCGCCTTTCCTTTATGGTGAGTTTTGGCGCAAGTTGAGGAAATTCTTGTTTGGCAGATGGATCAAACCCAAGCCGCAGGGCCCCAATCGCAACACGATGTCATTGGAGGAAATGATCCTTTTGCGGCAGAAATACAAGGACGACGCGCGGCAAAATATTGAAGATCACAACGATACGGTATAGAATTATGGAAGCAGCTGAAACACCGACACCACTACGGATTTGTGTCGTGCAGATGGACATTGTCTGGGAAAATCCCAATCAAAATTGGAGCAAAGTAAGCCACTTGCTTCAAGGTCAAGAGGGGTTACATGATCTGGTGATCTTGCCAGAAATGTTTACGACTGGCTTCTCGATGGATGCTGCCGCGAACGCAGAGTCTTCGACAGAGAGCCAAACGGCAGGTTGGATGCAATTCATGGCCGCCAAGATGGGGGCCATTATCATCGGGAGCATCATTACGGAAGAAGCGGGCAAGTATTACAACCGTTTGCTCGTCGTCGGGCAAGAAGGCGTTGTGCTCAAGTATGACAAGCGACATCTCTTCAGGATGTCGGGCGAGCATGAAGTGTACTCCCAAGGGAGCGAGTTGCAAGTGCTCTCGCTCAATGGTTGGCGCATTTGCCCATTGATTTGCTATGACCTGCGTTTTCCGGTTTGGAGCCGCAATGGCACCAATCCTGGTGGCAATATGTGGTATGACTTGCTGCTCTATGTCGCCAATTGGCCTGAGCGACGGGTCGCGCATTGGAAGACTTTGCTTCAGGCGCGTGCTATCGAGAACCAGGCTTGGGTGGCCGGCGTGAATCGCGTAGGTACCGACGGAAATGGTATCGTCTACAGCGGCGATAGCATGATTATCGACGCGCAAGGTAAGATCGTGGCGCATTCGGAGCAGGTAGAGGGTTTGCTCGTGGCCACATTGGAGTGGGAGGCGCTTGCCGAATACCGTGAGAAATTTCCGGCATGGCGAGATGCCGATCAGTTTGAGCTATTTGGCTAATCGTTCATTGAAGGGCATCCATGATTGTGGCAAAAAATGCCGCGCCACGTTCTGGGACCTCGTCAAATGTGCTCAAGGGGAGCTCAATCGACAGCTTAAGCCATGGTTTAGAAGCTAGGGTTTGCGAAAATTCGGCAGGCGACATGGCTGCTAGCGCTTGATAATGATTGGGATTCGTGTCCCAGTCCCAAGGGCTTTCTTGGTTGCTCAGGCGCCACCCGATTGCAGCGAGTGCAGTATGCGCTCGCGTAAGGGCTTGAAGATGGGTGACAAGTGGCAGACCTGCCAGCAGCAAATGGAAACTGAAGCCGCGTCCCCACACGAGTAGTGTGCGGAAGGTGAACATGTCGGCTCCCTCAAAATGCCGAGGACAGTCCAGCGCTCGCCAAGGCAAGTGGGCGAGGTTTTCGCCGCGGTAGGTCCTGCCAGGCTGCACCGACCATTTTGCACAGAGTACCGATTCCCCGGAATCGATTTGGGCCTCAATTTTATGTTTCAAAGCGACAAAAAGATCACTAATTTTTGCGTCGATAGTAGCCTTGGTCAGAAAAAATGCACCGTCTTGCAAGACAAGGGCTTCAGAAGGAGTTAAAATAGGAGTGGTCATAATTATGAGAGCGATCAACTAGGGGGTGAAGTTACTCAACCGGTTCATATTGATGTCTTATTTCAGGCCTTTTATAAGTAGCCTGGTGGTATCGCTTGTGATTTTGGTTCTGCAATTCCTCTCACGCTACAAAGGAGACCTGTTTGGCAAGGGACTTAGCTTTGGAACTGTGCTGCAAATTTTCTCCTACGCCAGCATTTCCTTGATGGTCATGGCATTGCCTGTAGCAGTCTTGATCTCATCGCTCTTTACAATGGGCAATTTTGGGGAAAATTATGAATTAGCCGCCATGCGATCTGCTGGCATGTCGGTGCCTCGCATCCTGCGCCCCATGTTTTTGCTCACCCTCCTCATCAGCGCAGTATCGTTTGGTCTATCGTCTTACATCGTGCCCTGGGCCAACCTCAAGCTGTATGTAATCCTCTATGACGTGCAACAGCTGAAGCCCGTGTTCCGCTTGGAACCCGGGCACTTCAACTCAGGTGTCAATGACTACGTGATCCGCATCACCGACAAAGACGTGAGCAAGGAAATGCTCTATGGCGTGCGCATTTATGACCACACCAACGCCGACTCGATGGCGGTACAAATCTTT
>JANPHP010000515.1:0-6124 GCA_031424495.1 Bacteroidota bacterium
GCCGCCGTGGCCACTGATGTGCAGGATGTCGTGCCGCCGCGCCTTGAGGGCCGCAGTCATTTCCTCCAAGGAAGCCACGTCCAGAAACTCGATCACCATCTTGGGGCGGCGGTCGCCCGTGGCTTCGAGGTTGCCGACTGCCTCGATGAGCTTGCGCTGCTCGTCCTCGATTTGGAGTTCTTTTCCCCGTTCGCTGATGTTTTCGGGGAGGGCAGTGACGAAGAGGAGTTTGAGGGGGGCGGCTGTGGGTGCAGGAATTTGTTGTGCTTGGAATGCAGTAAAACTAGGCTGCAAAGTCCGCACAATGTTCAAATTCACCACGCCGACTGATTCTGAAAATTCTGCTACTGTTTCCCATGGCAGGTTGCGGATGGCGCTGCCTTCTGCTTGGATGACCAATTGTAGGTTTTCGTCTCCGGCAAGCGATGCTTGTTGGGCTTTTAGGGCTTGGCCTATCGATCCGCTGAGGAGTGTTTCGTGTAGTTGCTTGATGATTTGTTGCTCCAACTTGGCTTTGTCCACGGGCAAGCCGGGGTGGGTGGTGTTTTTTTCGCTGCCGCGCTTGGATTCTAGGAGTTGGGAGGTGTTTTGGTGGAGGGATTCGGGGAAGGACACTTCGGCTTGGGCGATTGTGCCGGAGGGTGCACTGAGGAATGCCGCTTGGGTGGAGCCCGATTTCTGATAGATGCGAAAATGTAGGTGCGCCATACTTTCTTATTTTTTGAAGTCCTCAAAAGGACAGCGATTTCAGGATTTCTTGGAATTCATCTTTCCCAAGTTTGTCTATAATCGAATCAAGATATCCGCTTGGCGATCTTTTCCCCGGCAAATCCAGTTTCTCATAGAGTTCAAACGATTTCACAAACCACTTCACTGATTCTGAAAACATCCCTTGATCATAATATGAAACCCCCATTCCGTGATAAGCTGATGCTAGTCCAACATGATCTCCAATCTCCGTTTTCATGCCTATAGCTTGCATGCTGTCAGTTCTTGCTTCTTCGAACTGCTTCAATTTTGTTAGAATCCTTGACCGGTTAACAAAACACGTACTGCAGTGCAACACACTCTCATTTCCTGGCATCGATTCAGCAAAGAGCAAGCATCTATTGATTTGGTCTAATGCTTCGTCATGCAAGCCTTTCTCATGCATGATCATTGCGAGATTGCCACAGGTAGCTACGATTACTTCAGGGTCGTTCGTTTCCTCAAAAATGGACTCAGTTAATTCCCTTGCCGAATCATAGTCACCTGTTCGTTGATAAATGTGAGCCAAATTTCCCTGAATTGCAAGCAAAAGTTCCATATATGCAGGGTCGTCCTCACAAAATGGTCGCACACGCAGTCTCGCATTGTGCAAAAAATGTCTGGCATTCTCATAATCCTCGATTTGTAGATATAGGATTCCCAAATAATTCAGAAATGATGCATTTGAATACAGCGAGAGGTCTTTTTGAATAGCCTCCTCACAAATCGCCATCGCAGTTTCCATAAAACCTCTCATGGATAGCTCCCGTTGTAAACTGCTAGCAAGCCTACTGTATTCGTCCCAATTTTGTGCAATCTCATAATATCCGATTGCCAATTTGATGTCGCCTAAGTTTGGATTATTTCGTATGTAGGATGAACCAATCTGGTTTGCAATATTCCGTCGCTCTTCCAAATCCAGAAGCCCGGTCTTCGCAACCCACTCCCGCGTAAGCGCGTGAACCTCAAACTCCCCTTTCTCCAAATCCAAATAGCACAACCCCCAGCGCAGCAACATCTCCAGCTTCCCCAAAACCTCCTCATCCCCAGTAACTGCAACCAATGCCCCCACCGGCGTCCGCGTAAAAAACACAGAAGCCACCAAAAACACCCGCTGCAATTCCTCGGAAAGCAACCCATAAATCCGACCCAACATCAAATCCGCAAACACCTTCGCCTCGACCTGCCCAAGCGCATTTTCCAACTCATCCCAAGAAAACGCAGGATCATTCCGCACCAACCCCTCCAAAAATCCAAAAGCCCTAGGCAACCCATCCAACCGCGCATAAATCCGCTCCCGTTCCGCAGATCCGATCGCCCGCAGCACCTCCGAAAAGTTCATCAACCGATACTGCTCAGCCACGCTCAGCTTGTCCGAATCCAAGAAAAACACATCCCCAACCAAGCCTTCGATTTGATATCGCGAAGTAAACATCACCCGACAATGCTCAGGCGCATTCACCAACAAATAATTCAGCATCTCCCGCACGCCTTCATCCACTATCGTCCGTGCATCGGCATCGCCCTCCTGCCAAATCAAATCCTCAAAGTTGTCGAAGATCAGGATCACCTTCTCAGACGCAAGGCAATTGTTGATCAAATAATCCAACCGTTTGAGAATCCGCATTTCGGCATTCTCTACAATCCCCTTCAATCTCCCCAGCAACGGCGCCGTAGGCTGCCAAGTCCGAAACTCCTCCACGATGCGGTTGAGAATACCCAACTCCGTAATCTCGTTTTCGCCCCGCCAGATGATGATGCGGTGGCTTTGGTTTCCAAAATTCCGCGCAAAAGCCTCTGCCAAAGTCGTCTTGCCCATGCCGCCAAGGCCGACAAGACAGACAGACTTGCGGTCCCGGAATGCCCGGCGCATTTGGATGCGTTGCTTTTTGCGCCCGATAAATCCCGAACCGATCAGGCGGGTATGTGCTTCTTTGAGAAATTGGCCGTGGGTGTAAAAATCTTGGGGGAATTGGTAGCGCGACATGTCCACCAGCTCAGCGACATATTGATTCAAATACAAGACGGGCGTAAACCACTCTGCTGGGTATTCGGGTTCATACTCTCGGTGGGTTTGCACCTGCTCCAAGAGCTTTGCCCGGCCCGCCGCCATGGATTCTGTAATAGAGCGCCCTTTGGCCAAGGCAGTGTAAAACGCCGTGGTGAATACTTTGGCCCCAGCATCCAAGACGGAAAACCGCATCGCCAACACAGCTGGAATCCCCGATGTCGCCAATGCCTCTGCCGTACCGCCCTTCCCTGCCATGGCCGTCTGGCATGCGCTCAAAACCAGCAGCTTCACATGCCTCAGCCCGCGTAAAGCAGCCGCCAACTCTGCGCCTTCGGTCTTTGCTGTGTCGCCTTCGTCGGTTTCCAGATAAAGAAAGCCTTGCTCCAAGTCCGCGAAATACTGCCCATGCCCACTGATATGCACCACATCATGGTGGCGTGCCTGTAAAGCCTTCTTGATCTCCTCCAAGGAAGCCACGTCCAAAAACTCGATCACCATCTTCGGCTTGTTGTCGCCAGTAGCTTCCAAGGCTCCAACGGCATCAATGAGTTTCTTTTGTTCGTCCTCTAGCTCCAGATGCTTGCTTTTCTCAGGCAAGTCTTCAGGAAGGGCGGTGATGAACAACATTTTGAGCGGGGCCGCTTCAATGGGAATGCCGCTCATATTGAAGCCATCCAAGTTTTGCTCCATCGTCCGCACGAATCCAAATCCTTGCAAGTGCAATACGCCATCCCTTTTAGGAACAAGCCGATCCAAAACCATCTCCAATGGCAGGTTGCGAATGTCTTCCTCGGGCGATGCAATGACCAGAAGCAAGTCCGTAATTTTGCGGGCCTCCAAGGCTTGCAGAAAATTGCGAACAACCTCGCCGATGTCTCCTGCAAAAAACTGGTCGTACAGCAACTGCGATAGCGTGGCCTCAAGTACAATAGGCTCCATGCCGTAAGCGTTGTGATAGCGGTTCCCCTCCAACTTGCGTCTGCTGGCCTGAAACTGATCCACCTGCCGGAACAGGGAATCTGGAATCTGCAATTCGATGGCTTGTTGCAGCATGCCGACTGCCTGATCACATAAGCGTTGATGTTTTGTCTTCAGAGCAAGGTTGGCAACGTGGCCAGTACCGCTGCGCGTGATGACCAGGAAGAGAATGCTGTGTGCAAAGTCCTCGTGGACATTGTAAATGATGTCGCCAATATGAATGTCGCCGCCTGCCGAGAGGTGACTGTTGATGACAAGGTTTTTGCTGAAGGTAGAGGGTATTTCCAAAGCGCGTCTTTTAAGATGCGTCAAGTTACATATTTCCGCCGAACAGGATAAGTTGTAGGTTTAATTCTTCCTGGAATCAACCACTTGCTAAATCGCAAATCCTCTTTTGCGCTAGAGCTTGGTTGCAGGGAAAATTCCCTATTTAAGCGCCATGCTTGGGGCCTTTTGGTAAAACCGCTCGGATGAATTGTTGGCATTGGATTGATGAGATCGATTGGATTGTATTTCTCACCCTGGCAACCCATGCAAAGCCCCAGACTGCCCCTGGCGCTTGATCCGCACAAGCGCACCGTCACGCACGAGCTGCGAGAGCAGCACCGACACAAGGCTATCAATGTCCTTGTGCCGCTCCCTGGGTTCCCACATCTTCAAAACAGGGATGATCTCCCTAGCAAGCAGGGGTCGCTTGGCCTCGGCCACAGCCAGGATGATCTTGTCCTTCCAGGTCATCTTGTCGGAATAGCCCACGGGGGCGTGTACCGTCCCGTGATGGTTCTCGGCCTCGGTGGGCCTTGAAGACCTAGCGGCCATGATCCAGGTCAATTCCTGCTCCTCGATCTCAAGCAACTCCCTGAGCGCCTTGATGCGCATTCGCTGCCTGTCCTCCAATGCGTTGAGCGATGTTTCCTCGATTCCGATCCATTTCAGGCGGGAAATCGCCTCTATGCTCAGATTTGTTGGGATATTGTCCATTTCCCTAAGTGTTTGCGGGGCGATGCACCTTGCATTCCCTTGGCAATGTTACGCCGAAAATTGGACACCGTTAGTGAATCGTTGAATCCGAATTTTGTCTGTATTCCGTTTCCATTCCGCATCTATTTGGGATTGATTAAACTCGGATGGGGTTTGGAGACTTTTTCCAGTCTAAGGTTGCATGGGAATCGGATTGGCGCTGCTTTTTTATCGGAAACTGGACTTGAATGTTCCATTCGGATGCCTAGCACGAAAGTTGGACACCGTTACCGAATCATTGGATCCGAATTTTGTCCGTATTCCGTCCCAATTACGAATCCATTCGGCATTCATTAAAATACAATGGGTTTCGTCGTTCGGTTTGAGCCTTTTTGCCTTTCTTAGTTTGGATTTTAGTGAAAATCATGCGGTTTGGCCATGCTTTGCACATTGCGCACCGTGTTTTCATTGAAAACCCAACCGATTTCGTTGCCTTTCTGGTCAAATTCACATCTTCGGCATGTCACCCCGTTCCTTAACCTCAAAAACCCCACCCTTCAAATCATCACACCGTATCGCATACTCCCGCAACGTCGTCTGCACACGCAAGGACTCTGACCGAATATATAACCGCACAATACAGCACTGCACAAGCTTGCCGCCAAATTCCTCCAGATACCATCCGCCACAACGGCTGATGCGGTTCAATCTCGTGCCCTCTTGCTTCCAAGTGGCACGGATGAACATGGCGACTTTTTCGTCCAGCCCATCTTCATTTGCCAACATGGTTTGGTGGGCTTGGAGCGTTTCGCTGACGATGGGATGCATGTTTCGATTCATTTTCTTCTGATCGTCAATCCACCTGCTTGCAAGTCGCGGCCCTCGTTGTCTTGCAGCACCCACCAATACACGCCATCTGGCAAGCTCCCCCCGTCAAAATCCTGCCGTAGCCCATCCATTTCCATCACCTTCCCACCCGCCTCATTGAAGAGATGCATCTTGAAAGCGGCGGGATCGATGCCGTTCAGGCACGTGATCATCCAAGTATCATTCTTCCCGTTGCCGTCTGGCGTGAACACTTCTGGGACGAATACGCGCATGGTGTCTGGACTCAAAGTGACCTGCACGGTATCAGGGAATCCAGCGCACGATGCATGGCGGGGCAATAGCAGCACAGTGAGCCGTCCTAGCTCGAATGGCGCAATAAATCCAGCCGATATGGTCAAGCCCGCTGTCGAAGCAGGGCCGAAAGTGGCGATGCTGCCAGTATCGGGGCTGATGTCCCGAAGATTCGTTCCGATGGCTTGCCAATCGACCAATGTTCCCGCAATGTCGGTAGCGATCTGCAATTTCACGGTGGATGAGCCGAGGGCCTTGGTTTCAGCACTCAAGACCGTCGAGGTGAGTCTTGGTGCTGCCAAGCCCCGC
>JANPHP010000516.1:0-13677 GCA_031424495.1 Bacteroidota bacterium
GGCGACCGCTATTCTATGGTCAATCAAAATACGACGTTGGTGTCGGTCTTCAGCCGCAGCAACTATATCAGGCGCAAGTTTTTTGCTTTTGGGCATGAAATGGAGATTATCAATGGCGTCTATTTGGACTTTGGGGCCGAATATGCCGACCGCAAATCCATTGCCGACCTGCAATTGGAGCAGTGGTCGACGGTTCTTTTCGGATCGGGCAATACGCCCCGGCAATTTACCGATTACAAAGAGGCGCTTTTTACCTTCAAGCTGCGATGGGTTCCCGGCCAGAAATATTCCACCGAGCCTTACCGCAAGGTGATTGTGGGCAGTATTTGGCCGGTTTTTGAGCTGGAATACCGTAAGGCGATGCCGGGCATCATGGAGAGCATCATCAACTACGACTATGTCGAGTTGCATGCCTCAGATGAGATGCGATTGGGCACTATGGGCATCTCACGATGGTCGGTCAATCTGGGGTCGTTCATTCAACAAAACAACATACGGTTCACCGACTACCGCTTTTTCAGGGGATCTGACAATTTCCTTTTTGCCAATCCGCTGCGCAATTTTCAGAATTTGGACACTACACTCAGCTCCACCAACCCCTTCATCCAGGTCAATTACCTACATGACTTTGGCAGCGCATTGAGCAACAAATTGCCCATCCTCAAGCATACCCCCTTGCAATTTGCGGGTGGGGGCGGCTTTCTCTACATTCAGGACATTGATTTTTTCCACAGCGAGGTGTTTGGAGGTATTCAGCTGCCATTTCGTGTGGAACGGCAACGCTTCAAACTCGGCCTCTACTATGCGCTCTCCTACAGCAACTACGTCGGCGCGATCGGCAGCCAATGGAAGATTGGCTTCACCTTTTACGATTCCTTCAAAAATCGCTGGACCTATTGAAGTTCCACATTGTCGGAAGGGCGCATTTGGAGGATATTTTTCCGATTTTGAAGGGAAATCGATAGCTTCGGCAAGATATGGCCGACGATCCCAAATCGTTTGTACAAGATTTTGAGCGAAAATTTGCCGAGCACAAGGGCAAAGGACGGCTGGAGCTGCTGATTCATTTCAGGCCGCGTGAATTTCATTTTTACATGCTCGTGTACATCGAGCTCAAATTGCGCTACCGCAGAAATGCACCTTTCCAGGACATGATGGAGATCTTTCCGATTCATTTTTGGGGAGAGACCGTGCTCACCTTGCTCAGTAGTTTTGCCAAATCTCGGCCACAGCATCCTTCAATCTCAGGCATAGAAAATGGCGTTTCCTTCATTGAGGCAGGCCTAGGAGCATTTCCGGAGTACTTTGCCGACAACCTAGACCAGTTGTTTTTGGCCAAAATCAAGTTTCCCGGCCATGTCGGTTCCATGATGTGGCGGCAGTTTGGTGCGGCCTCCGAGGAATTCATCCGCTTTTATGTCGAGGTCACCAAAGATGAATTTGATGAGCAATGCCGGGCGCTCAGCGTTGCCTTCCTGATCGATCGCCCCGCGCTCACGCGCTGGGCCAAAGACATCGTGCGCAATCACCTGCAGGTGCCGCGCAAGCTCGTAGAGGGCTTGAATCTGACTGCCGAGATGCTCAACAGCCACCTCATCGAGCAGGGGATGATCTGGGCAGGCAATGATTTGGATCGCTTGTATCCAGAGGAGGTGTGGCATATCATTTTTCCAGCCCAGTATCTGCAGCAATCGACTGATCACGAGACGTTTCAGAGCACAAGGCCCATGCCCAAAGAATACGTATTCGGGGGCAAGATGAAGGCTCAGGACCATCGCGGCCGCACGATCTTCTTGCATCATTTGCTGTCACTCGATCCCGTACCCGCACATTTGAAAATCAGGGGATTGCACCGGCTTGTTTTTGCCTGCAATTTGGATGCTGTGCTGCTTGGGAGCGGCGTCACTTATCAGCAGCACTTGTCAAGCGGGGCGGTCGTCTTGCCCAAGCCCATCGTGGAGCCTGGGGATGACGAGCCTATCGTGCCCCAAGAACCGACTACACCATTTATTCGATCCGCCAAGATTCAATTTGCCAATCAGGGGCCGGCTTGGTATTTCCAACGCTATATTTATGGGCACAACCACTACCGTCTGGGTGGTCCGCCGGTATTTTTCTCTGGGACTTTCTATCCTGAATGCCAGAAATGCAAGAAAACCATGCGCTTCCTCTTGGAACTCGACAGCTCGCTGCCCCAATCTGGCGGCGGCAAGCTCGAATGGGGATTGGAAGGGATGGCTTATTTTTATTGGTGCGACACTTGTAATATGAGCGCCATCCATTGGCGCAGCGATTGATATGAGCGCAGAAAAAATCTATTCCAGCACGCCGGTCTTCCAATCTTCGGCATTGAATGCGAGACTTGGAAAGCAGGTCTATTTCAAAATGGATTGTTACCAACCGACGCGTTCCTTCAAATTGAGGGGCATGGCATACTTGGTGCAACACCACGTCGCAGCGGGCCAAAGGCGATTTGTGGCCTCATCAGGAGGCAATGCGGGCCTTTCTTTGGCTTATGCGTGCAGGGAAATGGGCGCCGCAGTGCACGTGGTCGTGCCCGAGAGCACCAACCCACGTATGCGCGCGCTCATCGCTGACGAGGGCGCGACCGTGGATGTGCATGGCGCTACGTGGCAAGAAGCGCATGGCTTTGCACTGGCGCTCGCCGAGCGTGACGGGGCCGTTTATGTGCCGCCATTTGACGACCCATTGCTCTGGACCGGGCATGCCACGATGATCGACGAGTGCGCGGCAGAGATGGCCGAGCCCGACTGGGTAGTCGCAGCAGTTGGTGGCGGCGGGCTACTCTGCGGCATCATGGAGGGCATGGAGCGCAATGGTTGGGTGAATGCGAGTTTTTTGGCCGCCGAAACAGCTGGCGCAGCAAGTTTTGCCCAAGCAATGGCCCGTGGCGAATTGGTGACGATCGACGTAATCGACTCGATTGCGACTTCGCTAGGTGCGCGTCGCGTCGCGCAGGCCGCACTTACGTGGTCGCAGCGTCGGTCGGTGAGCAGCCACCTGTGCAGCGATGCCCAGGCGGTAGCAGCCACCAAAGCCCTTGCAGATGCCTTTCAGGTCATCGTCGAGCCCGCTTGCGGCGCTGCATTGTCTGCCGTCTTTGAGGGCTCGCCGACATTGGCAGCCGCCCAAACGATTTTGGTGATCGTCTGCGGAGGTGCAGGCGTCGATGCCGAAGGATTTGCAAAATACTTGGCTCAATTTGGTCTGCTGAATCCTTGATCCCGTTTTTCGAAGGTAGATTTCAGAAAGAAATATTTTAGAATTATTTGAGAATATTCGATGGAGGAGAGATGCTCATTTGCTTGTTTTTCAGTGAAATAGCATCATGAATTGCACCTAAGACACAAAAATGGGGGAGAAGAGGCATGTAATAAAAATGGACAAAGTGTAGGAATTTGAAAAATGCTTCCTAATTTCATCCAGTCAGAATCGACGACCAATGAGAAACCTCACGATATTATTTACCAGCCTCAAGCGGGCTTTGGAGAATAGCCCCCACATCAAGATCATCGACATCCGCAGCCAATTTGACCCGCCTAGCGAGGCGCGCAAGCGCACCGGGATGGCCGAATTGATGGAAGAAGGATTCGAAACCAATGAATGGTTGGCTGCGGTGATCGGCCTGAGCAAAGGCAATAGCATCACCTACCATGTGATCCGTGATCGCCAAAACCGGGGTGAGGGTTCGTTTAACCTCAATGCCCCCCATGAATTTCTTTTGGAGTCAGAGCCATGGGTCACCAAAAATGGCACCAATGAAGTCGATCAACAGCTACTGAAAAAGGTACGTGTTATCGATCAACCCAATGTCGCTCAGACATTTACAGGCGTGGTGATGGATGCCGGTTCACCTCCGAAGTTGCCAACAAGGTTGGTCTACTTCAGACGCGGACATCTGCATACGATGACCATTCCTTTCAATGAATACTATGAAACGCTCGCGAGTTTTATGGGGATCATCGATTGGCAGCTTTTGTACACCGATGCCGATCCCAAAGCTGCAGGGTTGGCAGCATGCTTCGATCAATTGATCGATACCTATAAAGCGATGAAATTGATTTTTCCCGATCAGGATTTTTCGCTTTGGACGCAAAAAATGCGTGACAAAGGATTGATTGCGTAAAAAAGACCCTGAATGCTGAGCGCTCGAATTTTTCATTTCAAAATGAAAAATTCCTAGCGCTCAGCGATTTGCATCTGGGATTTGCACAAGCCCTGGGCCCATGCAAAGTGTGTGCGAGATGCCAGCATACTTTTATGCACGCTTCAGGCGGTCATTTTCGATGCGTCCGAAGACGAATGCCCTAGCACAACGGTTGCCATGTACATCATGAGAATTGGGTTGATAAGTGAAAAATAGTTGCAGGTGAGGGAATCGAACCCCCTTGAAACTGCTTCGCGCGCAGCTGCCTCGATCCATTCGGCCAACCTGCATTGGGTGCTATGAAATGAGCTTCAAAAAGTGTGGAAACTCCGGGAATCGAACCCGAATATTCTGACCTTCAATCAGATGCATTGACCGGCTCTGCCAAATTTCCATGTTTGTCGTTGCAGGTGAGGGAATCGAACCCCCGTGGTTCTGTTTAGAAGACAGATGCCTAGATCCATTCGGCCAACCTGCAAATGCGCCATGTGTCCAATTTTTGTACCGAGGCTACCTGTTTCAATACACATGCCTCGGCTTGCAGGCAGTCCCACATCCCGATTTGATCGGGGTATGACCGCTACTGCCAGCATCTTTGTTGCCTCTGGCTTTATTCTCTTTGGGTACCTATTTTGGTAAAATCGCTGTTTCTGCAAAAAGAAGGCCTGTTTTGCATAGAATGGAAGGGTGAGGCTATGAGGCATCAGAAAAAATCTTTTGGATATTCGCCTATTCTTCGTAGAATTGTGACAATCAGTAAGTTCTTTTGACGTGAGAATTAGTAGTTTGACGGATACTTTGTTTGAAAAAGGGTTCGAATAATAGTTCTAGACTCACAAAAAGGTTTGAATTTGTTTATTTTTTGATTCTCAATTTACGTTTTTCATGAACATTTTTGTTGCGAAACTGGATTTTCAAACAACCAGTGAAGATTTGCAGTCCCTCTTTGAGCAATTTGGAGAAGTGGATTCAGCCAAAGTAATTTTTGACAAAGAAACCGGGCGTAGCCGTGGTTTTGCGTTTGTCGAAATGCCCAATGATGAAGAAGGTCACGAGGCAATCAGCAACCTTGACGGTACCAACCTCGATGGTCGTGCGATTGTGGTGAAAAAAGCAGAACCCCGCGAAGCAGGTGGTGGCGGCGGTGGCGGCTCACGTGGCGGCGGCGGCGGTTTCAGCCGTGGCGGCGGCGGCGGTGGCGGCGGCTTCAACCGCGGTGGCGGTGGTGGCGGCGGCGGCGGCGGTTACAACCGCGGTGGCGGTGGTGGCGGCGGCGGTTACAGCCGTGGTGGCGGCGGCGGCGGTGATCGTCGTGGCGGCGGTGGTGGTGGCTATGACCGCGGCGGCGGCGGTGGCGGCTACGAAAGGTATTGATCCGAATGCAGGCCTTGTGCCTTGCCAATAAGGACTGATACTTCTAAACAGAAACATTTTTTTACAAATACGGTTTCGAGGTAGACCTGATCCTTTTGAGAAGGATGCCTCGGTTAGCGTGGAGGGTTTTTTGCTCGCAGCGACGCCCCACAGAAGACCGATAATTTAGATTGTACCCCACAGTGGATCAGTCATGTTCTTTGGATGAGTTGTTATTTGCTTCATCAATCATTTTGTTGAATCTTGATCAGGCTGGCAGCAAAAAACGCACTCAACTTGTAAGTATTGATTTTTTAACTTTTTAATTTTTTGAGATGAATATTTTTGTTGCAAAGCTGGATTTCCAGACGACAAGCGAAGACTTGCAGTCGCTGTTTGAGCAGTTTGGTACGGTGGACTCCGCCAAAGTGGTATTTGACAAAGAAACCGGTCGCAGCCGCGGCTTCGCTTTTGTCGAAATGCCAAATGACGAAGAGGCTCAAGAGGCCATTAACAACTTGAACGAAACCAACGTCGACGGTCGTACGATCGTCGTGAAGAAAGCCGAACCACGCGAAGGCGGCGGTGGCGGTGGTAGCCGCGGCGGCGGCGGTGGTCGTGGCGGCTTTAGCCGTGGCGGCGGTGGTGGCGGCGGCTACGGTGGCGGAAGCCGCGGTGGTGGCGGCGGCTACGGTGGCGGCGGCGGTAGCCGTGGCGGCGGTGGCGGCTACGGCGGCGGCGGCGGAAGCCGCGGCGGCGGTGGCGGCGGTTACGATCGTTACTGATAATCATCTTGCAGCCCAAGCCATAGCCTAAAGCTTCGCTAAACGCTGCAAGAATGCGATAGAACGCATATCCTAAAACTGTTACAGTTTTTAAAAGAAAGCCTGATCTTACCGATCGGGCTTTCTTTTTGCTGTGCCGTGCTATGCAAAAAAAAATCTTCGCCGGCATGCCCCTTCAGGTCATTTCCATCGATGGTCAGTGCCCGAGCTAGCAATGCTGTTCCCATTGCACTGCACCAATCAGGGTGACACTACACCGCAAGTTTCGCGTCCAGATTTTGGAAGTCCGCAGACAATGGAATGAGTTTTGAAATTGTTCGTTGTCCTAAGACCTTGAAATCGGCCTTTGTAGAGATTTTCGGCAGGTTTTGATCGGCCGATTCCAAAAACAAAGGGCCGCATCCTTACAGATGCGAGCCCTTATTTTTTCCTGAGCCCCAGGAGGGATTCGAACCCCCGACCCCGAGATTACAAATCACGTGCTCTGGCCAGCTGAGCTACTGAGGCGGAACGAAGGGCAAAGGTAAACCTTTTTCATTTTCTTCAAAATGATTGCCCACTTTTGACCAAGAAAAATATTACTTAAGTGGAGGACCAAGTGGGATTTGAACCCACAACCCTGCGGTTAACAACCGTGCGCTCTACCATTGAGCTTCTGGTCCTTGTTTTTTGCGTGTTTCAGGTGAGATAAATCTGGATATTCTTGTAATTTGACAAGGTGCATGGGTAACTTTTAAGTCAAGATCGAGAGCATCGTATGAAGCGAATTAGAAGACAGCCATTTTCACTGCCAAGGCTCATTGCAATGCTTTGGGCGATCACAACCTCGTTTTCTGCATCCGCACAGACCAACCTCGATAGCCTAGAGCGTCTTCTTCCCACGCTCAACGGCAAAGAAAGGATCAACGTCGCTGGCGAACTCTCCTATCAGTATTGTTTTATTAACACCGATAAGGCCCTACAATTTGGAAGTTTGGAGTTGAAGCTTGCAACGGAGGCAGGTGATTCAGCCTCAATCGGGATGGCTTGGAACGACCTTGCCGCCGCCTACATCAGCCGGGGAGAATTTCAAACTTCATTGGTATTGAACCAAAAAGCGCTGGGAGTACGTCAGCGGCTTGGCGACAGTCTGAAAGTGGCAGCCTCACTTGGTAGAATCGGCCATGCCTTTTTCGAGATTGGGGAATTGGATCAAGCCTTGTCAGCGTTCATTCGTGCAGTAAAAATCTATGAAACTAACAATCAGCCCGTGTACCTTTCAATGCTGCTCAACAATATTGGGTCTGTGCATCAACGTCAAGGCAATGAGCCCAAGGCGATCGAATATTTTGAACAAGCCATCGAGGTAGCCAAGAATAGTGGTAACCATGGCAACATGATTGCCGCCAAGACCAACCTCGGCAGTATCTATTACCATCACGGCGACTTTACCAAGTACAAAAACCTTCTCCTGGAGTTGGTGGAATTGATTGAAGCCACGGGCGTCCGTGAACATTTGGCAACCATCACGATGAATCTGGGCGCAACCTATCTGGCTCAAGGTGATTTGGACTCCGCACTCCATTACCTTTCGACAGCAGATACATTGTTTGAGGCCAAAAAGGACAAAAAGAGCCTTTCAATGGTAAAAGTGGATATTGGAATTTGCTACGCCAAGATGAAGGCCTTTGATTCTTCTTTACAGTTTCTGGAACTCGGGAAAAAATATGCTGAAGAAACAGGCTCCAATGTGCAGCTCAAGCATGTTTATGAAGGATTCAAGGATTTGGAAACGGAACGTGGCAACTACAAACTTGCGATGGAATACCTCGGCAAGTCTTTGGAATACAATCAGTTGATCAACAGCGAGGAAATCAACAGCAAACTAGCCGAAATGGATGTGCGCTATGAAACGGAGAAAAAGGAAAAGAATCTTGCACTGCGCGACAAAGCACTCGCTGATGCTGCTGTGAAGAGCAAGAATCAACAATTGGTGATCCTGTTGTTGGCGAGTGGGCTATTGCTGATTTTGGGGGGAATCGCTTTGCTTGTGCGTCAGCAGCGCTTGCGGCGCGAGCGGCTGCAGCAAAAATCGATCTTGGCCTTGCAAGAGGAGCGGTTGCGCATTTCGCGTGACCTACACGACAACATCGGCGCAGAGCTCACGCTGATCACATCGTCGCTCGAGATGCTCAGCTTCAAAGCTTCCAATGCCGATAAGACCGAATTGGAGAATATTGGTTCCTATTCCCGCAATGCCATGGGGCAGCTGCGGGAGACGATTTGGGCGATTCGCAGCGATACCATTTCCGTGGAATCGCTGTCTTTGCGGCTTATGGACTATGCCGCCAAACTGTGCAAGCCACTCGACATCGCCTCGCAGGTACAGGTCTCAGGTGGCGCCCAACGAGCGCTGACGCCCACGCAGACCATTCATCTCTATAGACTTTGTCAAGAGGCGATCAACAATGCCGTGAAACATGCGCATTGTAAATCGTTGGGCATACAGATCTGCGTTGATGCCGTGCAGATCGCCGTAGACGTGGTCGACAATGGCGTCGGTTTTGATATTGACCAAACAAGTCAAGGATACGGTATCAAAAACATGAAGGCTAGGGCTGAGGAAATGGGTGGCTCATTGTCGATCGATTCTGCGCCAAGGCTTGGTACACAATTGCATTTGCGCTTGCCGCTCCAAAGGTGATCAACGCACCGTCCTGAAAAGCAAGTTGCTTGGCCTTTCTGCGCATCCGGCAGAGAAGGCCAAGCAACTCATTCAACAATCACAACTTGTGCTTAGTTTTTCTTGGTTTCCTTCTGAAAGGCCACAAACGCATCCGCATAGTTTTCAAGGGCTTTTTTGGCCGCTGCTTTGTATTTGTCGCGGGTCGTCTCGACCACGACAGGATTCATTTCCTTGCGGAATGCCCAAAGGCTGTTTTTCATTCGAGAAGGATCTTGGCTCATTTGATCGGCATATTCGACTCCAGACCCGATATCCTTTTTGAGCATCAAGTTTTCTGATTGGCTTTTCTCATTCCAAAACAGCGTCAGGCTTCCCATATCGCTCGGGATCACGCTGACTTCGGCTTTTACGGCGGAGTTGTATTTCCAAGTCCTGGAGGTGGGCACTGAATAGAGCCCTGAGGTTTGCGTCTTGATGTCCACGTCGAGCATGACGTCAGCAAAGTCCACAGTCAGGTTGAAAAATGCAGCGGGCGCATCAACCTTTTTAGAAAAAGCAGAGGCTTTGTTTGCCTTGCCGAAGGTAAACGCGATGGCGCCTCGGTACAGGGTATTGCCATTGTGAGCGGTGCTAGTGGACGACGCATACGTTTCAGTATCAGCCTTGCCCGATGGTTTTTCTACGCCATCCGTGTAAAAATCGTTCGCCGTAATCGCACTCCAGTCGACCGTCGCAATCCCAGCTGCATTCAATTGTTGCTGGAAATAGGTAGAGAAATGATCGGTGATTTCTTGAAAATCCGCGTCAGTAAGTTTGCCATCCGAAGTCTCCAAAAAAGCAGTGAGCTTGGCACCTGCCACCTGACCTGTGCTTTTTTCCTGACCGATGGTTTTGGTGGTTGTTGTGAGATTGTAAGTAACCCTGATCTGCGCAAGCGCCAATTTGTCTAACGCGGGGATAATCTTGGGCTTAGCAAATGTGCCACCAACCCCAATTTCAAATTTTTGAGGGTCGCCCTTTTGGGCAACAGCGACTTGGAATAGTCCAATGATAATTGCTGTAAAAACGAAGACCAATCTTTTCATAACGGGATAATTTTAGAGATTTCATTTTTCGATTCCCCAAAATTACCTTCGCCCGACAAGCCAGAGAATACGCAGTTCTTCGTATCTTCAGGCAACATACGCACCTTTGCGTATGGCAACTCGGCGCGCCGGGCCTGAACTTTGAACCAAAAAGAATGATGATCAACATTGCCATCGCCGAGGACAACCGCCGCATCAGCGAAATGCTACGCGCAAAAATCGAATTGTATCCAGCATTCAAGGTCGTCTTGATGGCCGAGAATGGATCGGAACTGATCAAGCAGTTGCACCACGAGCAGATCGTGCATGTGATTGTGATGGACGTGAACATGCCCGTGATGGATGGCATCGAGGCGACCAGTATCGTTACGCAAAGGTGGCCCGGGATCAAGGTGATCATTTGCTCCGTGCTCGACGATGAGGAAAATATCTTCGCGGCGATTTTGGCAGGTGCTTGTGGTTATTTGGTCAAGGACGAAAGCCACCAAGCCATCCACGCCGCCATCATGGAGGCGCTTGATGGTGGTGCCCCGATGTCGCCCGCGATTGCGCGCAAGGCGCTGTCCCTCATCCGCAACGGCAAGCCGCGCGGCGTGCAGGTAGAGGACTTTGGACTCACCAAGCGTGAGGTCGAGATCTTGGAGCACCTCTCCAAAGGACTCAGCTACGACCAAATCGCCGACAACCTCATCATCAGCAGCGGCACCGTGCGCAAGCATATTGAAAATATCTACCGCAAGTTGCAAGTGAACAACAAGGTCGAAGCCGTGCAAAAAGCCGTGCAAAGGGGGATTGTTTAGGAGAGTGAGAATGAGTGTGAGAGCGAGGATTGCGGGGTGAATGCGAATGGTGAATGTACGTTTGTGAGTGAGAGCGAGGCTTGCGCCTTGTTCCTGAGGTGGGAATCGAACCCACTTGTCTCTGCTTAAAAGTCAGATGCCTAGCCATTTGGCTTCCCAGGAATTTTCACAGTGTGAGAGCGGAGTGTGAGAGCGAGGATCGTTTTGTTTCTTCTCCGCTCTCACACTCGACACTCACACTGAAAAGTCGGCGAAAGCCGACTTTTTGTGCCGACGGAGGGATTCGAACCCCCAGCCTCCTCGTTCGAAGCGAGGCGCTACCATCCGTTGAGCTACGTCGGCGGGTGGCCCCGTGGTGGCGGGGCCTTGAGTTTGGTTTGCATTAGTCTAGGAAACGCAGCGTGTTGGAAACGGGCTCCGCATTCATCGCGACGCGGTGCCAGCCCTTCAATTCGATGGTTTTGTGGTCTGCGTGGCGCACCTTGCCGCGCACATACACGAGTGTGGTCATGCGCTGATCGACCCATTCTTGGGCGTTTTTGATCCGGCCTGAACGCACCTGTGTCTGGAATTGAATCGATGTGAGCACGGTACGATTCCGGCGATTCACATACACCAATTCGCCGCCGCGCCGCATCAATTCAGACACGATATGCGGCTTGGAGCCAGCTCCGCGCGAAATCGGCTCATCCTTGCGGATGACATCCAGCGGCCCAGGGCTGAAATTCGGCTCAGGCACAAAAAACCATTCGCCTTGCCGGATGAAACCTGCGTTGTGACGCTTGTTACGGTCCTTTTGGCGCACGGCTTGGTTCCGGTGTGACCAGACTGCTTCACGAGGCTTGAGGGCCTCCATGGCAGAGTTCACATCGGTGACGCCAGCACTAGGCAATGCAGCCACAAACCAGTGCCGCTCGTCATGGCCACACAGAAATTTTTCAGGGCGCGCATTCGCAGCGATGGTAGCCGTTTCGTCTCGGGCCATCAACACCAAGTGGCGCAAATCCACGCGTGAATTGAGCACTTGAAAATCGATGGTTTCGATCGCAGGCTTGGCGATTTCAAGCAGGTAGAATTCCCTACGGCCTTCTTCCTGGATGTCCAATGAAAAATTGGTAGCGCCATCTCGGCCACGCACGGTGGGGCGCTCAGCTACTTCGAGGTTTGCACCGATACGTGCAAATTGTCGGGTCAATGCTTCGACATTCATAACGGTTCGGGATTAAGGATGAGGGAAAATGGGTAAATATTGCGTTGGTTAAATGGGAGCCCAGCGTGGGACTTGAACCCACGACCTCCTGGCTACGATGAGAAAAGCGCTCTACCTGCTGAGCTAGCCGGGCTACTTTTTGGTGCTGCGGTTGTTTTGTGCTGTTGTTGTCTGCGAATGATGAGCGAGTAACTGTGTGAGTTTGAGAAGAAGTATACGTGCGAGTTTCAGTGTGAGTATGAGTGTGAGAGAAGAGAGGCTGCGCTTTGCGCAGCTAGCACCCCGAGCAGGAATCGAACCTACTCCTCAAGATTTGGAGTCTTGCATTCTAGCCATTGAACTACCGGGGTAATGAAAATTGAAGTTTGAAAAATAGCGTGTTGATGGAGCCCCACCCGGGATTCGAACCCGGAACCTCTTCGTTCTAAGCGAAGTGCATCTGCCGTTGCGCTAGCGGGGCTTGTATCAAAATATTGTGGATCACTCCGGAATCGAACCAGGATTCCCTCCATATCGGAGAGGCTCTGCCATTAAGCCAGCGACCCATATCGAAACTCAATTTTGTTGCGGAAGCGTAGTTTGTGATACGTCGCCCACCCCGGTCTCGAACCGGGCACTTTCCCTTCTTTGGGAGCGCTTTGCCACCTAAGCTACCGAGCGTAATATTGCGGTGGAAACTGGCTACCGCAGGCGCCAAAAAGGTCTGGGTAGCAGGATTTGAACCTGCGACTTCTGGTTTCCAAAACCAGAGCTCTGGCCGGGCTGAGCTACACCCAGAATTCAGTGTGAGTTTGGAGAGTGAGAGTGGAGATTTGTTTTTCACACGCACATTTCACGCTCGCACTCCTCACTCACACTGGAAAAAGTAGCTTCGGTGGGAATCGAACCCACAGCCCATTGATTAAGAGTCAATTGCGCTACCGTTGCGCCACGAAGCTGTACTGTTGTTTGTAATCATCTTTCTATCACTCTCGCACTCCTCACTCACACTGCGTAGTTGTAGCTTCGGTGGGAATCGAACCCACAGCCCATTGATTATGATTCAATTGCGCTACCACTGCGCCACGAAGCTGTCCTTGTGTTTGAAAATGTTTTGCTGCTAAGGATTAGCATCTGTTATGAATAGTTGATTTGTGTGTCAAGGTAGCAGGAATTGAACCCGCGTCTCCGGCTTGGCTAGCCAGCGTGCCACCACAGCACCATACCCTGAAAAATTGTTTGAAACGATTGGCACGAGGCATTATCAGGAAATGACTCTACTTTTGGACAATTCAGATGGGATTTGATACAGCTTTGTTGCAGTTCAGCGCGTTTTTTGTTGCTCTTGCAGCCCGTTCTCAATATTCGCCTCAGTGTGAGAACGAGTGTGCGTGAAGAGGGACGCCGCTGGGCAATGAGTTTGAGATTGAGTGAAGAGAGACGCCGCTGCGCGGCGTGGACCAAGTGGCGGGAATCGAACCCGCTCCATCGGTTTGGAAGACCGGAATGCAGCCAAAACACCTCACTTGGAAAAATGTCTGAAATCGTTAGTACGAAGCATTATCAGGGAATGCCTCTGCTTTTGGACAATTCAAAATAGATGGGAGTAGCGCCGACGGGATTCGAACCCGT
>JANPHP010000517.1:0-5292 GCA_031424495.1 Bacteroidota bacterium
GTCTACTTCGAGGAGTTTCAGGACATAAAACAAGCAATCGACCGGGAAACCCAACTCAAAAAATGGAGTCGCACCAAAAAGGATGCATTGATAGCCACCAAGAATCCAAAGTGGCAATTTCTAGAAACCGAAATCTGAAGATGCCAATGAGCACCTTTTCACCATGTCATTTCGACCAGAGTGATCGACCAAGCGAAGCGACTCGATCACGTAGCGGAGAAATCTTGCGCCAGTGGATACACCCGCCACTTGGAGACTCATACATAAAAGCTACAGCCAATGTATGCCCGATCACTAGGACCACTTATTTGGAGGTGTATCGATAGGCGCTAGATTTCTCCGCTGCGTCATTGCGCATTTGCTGCGGCTCCTTTGGAGCCTTGCAAATACGCAACGACTCCGGTCGAAATGACATGTGGCTGCAAGAAACACCTGCTACTTGGAGACTCATACATAAAAGCTACAGCCAATAAGCGCTTCATCGCCATGTAATTTCGACCGGTGTTATCGACCAAGCGAAGCGACTCGATCACGTAGCGGAGAAATCTTGCGCCAGCAGAAACACCTGCTACTTGGAGGCGCTACTTGAAAGTCCCTACCAAAGTGCGACTCATCACGAGGGCCACTTAGTTGGAGGTGTATCGATAGGCGCTAGATGTCTCCGCTACGCCATTCGGCTCGGTCGACATGACATTGAGGCGAAGCCATTTGGATCGGCCGAAATGAAATGAGGCTAAGCCATTCTACTTCATTGACATTCCCCCCCCCTCAACTCTCTGCCAGCACGATCACGCGGTCTAGTTCTCCAAATGAGACCGCGGCAGACTTTTTGGGATTGAGGACGATGCCGTAGTCGTGACTGCTGTCAAATGCTTGTGCGGTGACGCGGTAGCCAATCGCCGTTTGGCCCTTGCGCCTTGCACTTTCCAAAACGGTGTAAAAATCTACCGGTGTACCCGTTTTTACATAGTCAGCGATCGGATTCACGTAGATCTCGCTCCCCAATGCGTTGAAAAGGTCGTCGAATACCCGCATCGTATGCTTGTTTTCCGAAACTTGCGCCATCAGCAAGCTGATGAGTTTGTCGCTCACGATGAAGTCGTCGGCCTTGGTGACTTCGGCCAGGTCGCGGTTACGCAAATCGAGCATTTCACTCACGATTTTGATATCCTTGCCGCTTTGCTCCAGCACGCGGCGCAAGTGCAGCAGCGCGATCAGGGTCTGCGCATCGGCATCTTGAATCTCCATTTCCTCCTTGTAACACAGCAATTGCACGCTGTCGTAAGAGACGATGTCCAAGGCGTCGATCACCTCGCGGGCGGTCGTGTCGGCTTGCTGAAACTCCAATGTGATATTGCGCAGGTTGGCTTTCATTTCAAGAATGCGCTCCAGATCGGTATCATAAGCAGAAACGATGCGCATGTAGGAGCCGGGCGCGACATAGTTGTCGATCTCTTTGATCACGACAAATGCCCGACGGTTCCAACCCAGCATCAGGATGCGCTCGGGAACCACCCGCGCCGAATTGAGGTTCAAGATTGCTGCCTCGTTCACCGCGTTGCCACCCGTCGCCGAAACCACCAAGGTATCGTCATCGTTTGTGAGCGCGATCACCCTTTCGCCAGCCTTCACAACATGGTCCATCGGCGGGTTGATCTTGACCGAACCATCGACAAATTGAAGGCCCATCACCGCCGAATCGGCGTAGGCAGCGAGAATTTCGCCATATTTTTTGCCCACGAGGGACTTCTCTTCATTGAAATAGACCTCGCCGCCGTCAAAATTCATGAGTTCAGTATAGACGATGCTGACGCCGCTCTGCCGCGAAGTTTGCACCATGATTTTGCCGATGATGTCGTCGGTCATCAACAATTCGACCTCATCTTTGGCGATCATGCGGGCCACTTCCAGGTTGCGGCGGTCCTTGACCTCGGCGATGATATGGTAGGGGGCCTGCCTGCGCTGTGGATCGTTGGTGATCGCGAGGATGGTCTTGATCGTCATCGGGTCTGGATTGCCCTCCTCTGCGGCGAGGATGATGATGGACTTGCTGGCGTTGCAATTGGCAATGCGCAGGTCGGTCATGTCATTGGGGCTGCCTTTGCGGCAGATCACTTTTGAACTGAAGAGCTGCTCGACCTTGTCGCGGATTTCGTCTTCCATCTCGACCTTTTCGCGGTCGGCGAGGATCACGATGCGGGCGTTTTTTTTGTTTTGGTTGGCGATGGCGAGCTCGGAGACGATCGTGAAAATCTTGGATGACCAGCCGAGAATGAGCGTATGGTCTTGCTCGATGACAAAGCTGCGGCCTTTGCGCAGGTCTTCGAGTTTGGCATTGATGCCATTGGAGAGCACACCGATGAGGGACGAGAAGATGAAAATGCCGCCGATCGTCACGAGCAGTCCAACAACACGGTAGGGCCAGCCCACATCGCCGCCAACAGCGCCCGAATCCATGGTGCGGGCCAGGCTCACCCAAGCGCCCTCGGCAAAGTGCAGGGGTGTGCCACCCTCCGGATAAATGGAAAACAGCGTGAGCACCGCAGCGCCCGTCGCCACCATGACCAAGGAAGCTACGGCCAACAAGCCAATCATGGCCACGGAGCCTTTGCTCATCAGGTTATCAAACCAATAGCGAAACCGCTGTCCAAAGGTGATTTTTTTCATGGTGCTCTTCAATTTTGCGGCCCAAAGCCCGACAGGGGCGCAAAGTACAAAATTTGAAGGTTTGCTAGCCAATGCGCACGTTTTTATTCCAGGCGTTGAAGTCCACATTGCGGCCTTAGGCGCTGTCGTTTTGTCGCGCTTCGTCGAGCGCGTAGCGTCAGATCGATCGTGAGCGATTCCTCGCAATTGGCATTGCTACAGCAAAGGCGATGCATTCACGACGCCCATGATCGTGATGCGGTTTTGTGGATCTGCAGGATCATATTTGAGCCGCACGCGGGTGCCGATGCGGTACTTGCCGATATTGTCATTGGCGACCACTCCCTTGATCTCGACCTTGAAGAGAGCCTTGCCCGGCAGATCCACCTCCACCAAAAACTCCATCGCCGTCGCCATATCGTTCACGTTCACATCGAGTGACCATGAGCTCAGGATCGTGCCTTCAGTGTCCTTGCCATTGACCATCAGTTCCGCCCTGATTTTTTCGGAGGCCATGATGAGTTCGCCCATTGCTGCGTCGCGGCGTGCATTGGCTTTGGGTGAAGCGGAATTGTTGGCGTTTGTGTTCGCGCCTGCGCTACCGCTCCTGACCTCGCCTTCGGGGTCGACCACCACCACCTTTGGGTCTTGTGGATCGATCTTCACCGAGACCACAGTACCCGGCCCATACATCATCGGATTCAGGCGCGAGACGAGGGTCTTACTCATCGTCACAAAAGTCGATCCCCGCTGCGGCGTCACCTCCAATTCCAGCTTCACGACTGGATTGTCATTGATCGTGATGCCCGTTTCAAACATTTGCAGCACGCGAGCTGTGGCAGGTTCGCCAGTCTTGAGCACCCGCCGGTCGCGCCACATATCCCTCAAAAACACAAACCACAGCAACGTGGAGACCAGGCCAATGATCCCAATCACCATCCAAAGCACGGCAAGATCATTGCCGTCGGTAGTGATGATGCCAAACACGAAGAAGGCGCCGAAGAGCAGGGTAGGGATGGTCCAATGTATTTTGCGCATATTTTTTTGGGGGGATTGGGGTGAGGGGGCAAGTGATTTGGCCATTGATCAAGTGTTCCTTACAAACGCCAGGGCCGCTTCATTCCACAATTTGAGCTGCTTAGCAATTGAAGGCACCAATTCTATAGGTGCATATTCAGCAATTCGGAATCTGTTGAAAACAAGGTAGCCGCGTAAATCTGAATGGAAGCTCAAATACCAATTCAAAGTGTCGCATAAGAAAATCATAGCAATTGGTGCGTGGAGTGGACTCTCTACAAACCAATTGTCGCAAAAATCTCTAGGCTTCAATTTATGGATTTCGTCGCGCCATTCCGTTCCAGTTTTGCATTGTCCGAAACCGATCAGTTTTCCTCTTCTTTTGTCTGCAAAATTACGCCAGACCACCACGTCGATTCCATCGTCATTTTTTGTAACATGACTTGGATTGGGATTTTTAAAGCCTCCGCCTTCGCCCAGTTTAGTTACCAGATCGGCGACTTTTGTTGTAAAGCCACCAGCAACTGCAGTTCCGAAAACCAAACTTTGGGCATTGGCACCAAAGTACGCAGTTGCTACATTTGCACAAAGTTCCTCAAATAGCTGCGTGCCGTCAATCGTTGCGAATACCTTCCTCGTTTTCATATTGAGGCGAGTCGCGAGTAGCATAAAAATGTATGTGGATTGTCGGTCTCCCCAATTTGCTGTAAATCTTATGCCATTTTCGTCAATTGAGAAAGGATAGCATCCTGCACATGCGCTCACACGCCGCTCCAATTCGCACCAGGCATCCTGAAGACGTTCGGTGATTGCATCATCATCAGCTTCTATTCCAGATTGTAATTCCTCATCTATCCCTACGCTCACAGTGACAAGTATGTCACGCATAGAAATGACATCGCCCTCTCGCTTGATTGCCTCAAGCTCCCAAAAGTCGGCAATCTCCTCGATATAGGCTTTGGAGCCGGGCAACTCTCCAATTTTGTAGGCGTTCATCAGTCAGTAATTCTTTTTTTCTTTCCCTTTGGCATCAATGCTTCATTTTTGATGAGCATTTCATTGTAGAGGTCATCTGCCATATTGGCGATTGAACCAGCAATTTTTAGGACGCTTTCTTCGCCAGCATATCCACCAGAAAGATATGCTCTAGCCTTTTGGAGGCTCCGTTTGGAGTGAAGCAAATATTCTTCAAAAAGTGCAGCAGAAGATCTTCCCAATTCATGGGCATACTCTAGTGGTTCACCTCCTCGTAATGCAGATAGGGACTCCTTATTTCCCAAAATTTCATCCAAATACTTCAGGTCTGGATTTTGCGATCGGATTACTGGCTTGACCTCATCTTTTTTGCGGCCATAAATCCAACCAAGCAATTCACCCAGATTTGAAAGGCGATCTTCTGGCACAGGATTGACTTCTTCTGTATCTGCATTTTCAATTCTTAAAAATTCTTGCATTCCTTCCCGTTGCAAACCAGTGTATAGGTGCGAGAAAAAAATGCGATTGTAATAAACATCTTAATCGTAGTCTTTTACCTTTGCACGATTGGCTTGATCGAGAAGCTTTAGACCCTTATAGATCTTCATAACTGTTTTGTGCGTGTCGCGCAATTGATATGAGATGTCTGCTAAG
>JANPHP010000518.1:0-9825 GCA_031424495.1 Bacteroidota bacterium
GCTGCAATGTCCCGAATCCGACCCCATAACTCACTGCAAAATGGCCCGGTCCAAATCGATAACCCGCGCTCAATATATTGTAAAACTGTCGACGGCCCGCCTTGTAGCTCAGATTGGTTTGTGTCACATCATTCGTCCCCACCTCGATGACTTTGTAGCCGTGCTTGATGAGGTTCACCAAGCCCACGCAAAAGCCGTCTACCGAGTCCGCAATATTGATGAGGCCGATTTGGAAACCCTTGACATTCTGAGCCTTGTTCACGATACCGGCGATTTGGAAACCTTTCACATCGCCTTTGGCGTAGTTGGCGATGCCGCCAATCTGGAAGCGCCCGATGTCGCCACCCGCAACATTGGCGATGCCGCCCATCTGAAAGCCGCCTACTTTGCCGCCTGCATAGTTGGCGATACCGCCGATTTGGAAGCCATTCACATCGCCTGCGGCGTGGTTGTAAATGCCACCAATCTGGAATCCGCCAACATTGCCTTTTGCAAAATTGCTGATGCCCGCCATCTGCACTTGGCTCACATCCCCCGGCGAGAAATTCATGATCCCTGCGATCTGCGTGCCCTTGACCGCATTGGGCGTATGGTTGTAAATGCCAGCGACTTGCAATCCGGTGACGGTGCCTTGCACAAAATTCATGATGCCACCGACCTGAAATCCCTTCATATCGCCACGCACCCGGTTCATGATGCCGCCGACCTGAAAGCCGCGCACATCGCAGCGCACATCGTTCATAATGCCACCGACCTGTAAACCACTGACATTGCCCCCCACCCCATTGACCAAGCCTGCCACCTGCAATCCACGCACATTTGCGCGATCAAGGTTCACCAGCCCGCCCACTTCCAATCCATTCACGCCATTAGCGTAACCGGCGAGGATATTGAGGGAGAAGCTATTTTCCATCGCGCCGCTCAGCAATCGATTGGTCCCGATACGCGGCAGTAGCGAAATCTGAAACGGAAACTTGTGCAAGGGCCCTTCCAAATTGTCGGTGAGCAGCAGTTGATCTTGCCCGACAAGCCACTCGGCCAATGGCAATTGCGCGTGGATGTCGTCGGTGAGCAAGTCGGGCTCCCGGCTTGCAATCGGCTGATTGGCATAAGGATAGGGCCGCAATCCGACGGTGAGCAGGTGTACCTGGGCGGGATTCACGACGATGAGGGTATCAAAATAGCCTCGGCGGCTGATGTTGAGCTCGGCCTGCTGCTGCCGACCTGGCAATTGCAGCTCATAATGACCTGCGGGATCGCTCATGGCCTGCAAACGGCTGGCATTGTCGTAAACCGTGGCAAATCTGATTTTTTCGCCTGTCACGGCATCGATCAAAAATCCTTCAAGCAGGGTTGCCTGCGGCGCCTCATCGACGTGCACGTTTGCAGCCCGCCGAATCACGACATGGTTGCCGACGGTTTTGCATTGAAAGCCAGGACCCAGGATTTGGTCGGTGACCTTGCGCACGGTCTGCTCCTGCACGTGGATCGTGACAAGGCTATCGGTGGGTAAAAGGTCTGAGCGGTAGGAGAATGTAAACTGGCCCTTTTTGCCGACGCGGTCGAGGGCATCGTCGAGCCGTTTGTGGTCGAGGTCTAGGCTAATGTGGCGATTGAGCGGATTTTGCTGGGCAAAAGCAAACGCAGTGGATAGTAGAAAGACGAGTGTGAGTGGGAGAGCGAGTGAGGAGCGAATGTGCTTGCGCGCCTTATTCACAAGGCTCGCCGTCGAGCTGGTACAAATTTCCATTGTGTGTGACTTTGAGGTCAAATGTCTCCGCGATCACTGTGATCACGGAATCAATGGAAGGTCGCGTGAAGCTGGTGCTCAGGTGACAGCGCGCCAAGCCGGGATTGCTGAGGGCAATGCTGTCTGCAAAGACGGCATTGAGCTGCTCGACAACCCGCGCCATGGGCGCGTCGCGAAACACCAGGTTACCCGTGCGCCAAAACTGGTCGTTCTCGACTTCGCCTTGCTCCTGCCGCAGCGCCTTTTTGCTGCCGTCGTAGCTGCCTGCCATTCCCGCCGTGAGCAAGAGCTTCGCCCGTGGCTGCCCTTGCAGACTGTCGCGCTCGCTCAGCTCGACCTTGCCCGTCTGCACGGCGACCCGCACACGCGCGCCGCGTGTGCTCAGGTTGAAGCTCGTGCCCAGCACCCGCACATCTGTCGCGCCGGCATGGATGCGAAAAGGATGCGCAGCATCGTGTGCCACCTCAAAAAAGGCTTCGCCTTCTAGCTGCACCACGCGTTCACCTGCGGCAAATTGCGCGGGATACACGATGCTGCTGTGGGCATTGAGGTTCACGATGGTGCCATCGGGCAGGGTGTCGGTGAGCGGCTGCACGCCGCTGGCCACGGTCAGCAACTCGGTAACGGGGTTTTTCCTGATTTGGTTCAGGTAAAACACCATACCGATGCTCACAGCGATGGCGAGCATGGCTGCGAGTCGCCACAGGCGGAGCCTGTTGCGATCGGGCTTGGGCATTTGCAGAACCTGTGGCTCCACGGCACCGCCGCCTTCGTCGCTGCTGCTTGCGGTGGCCGGTGCATGCATGCGTGCCTGCAAGCGGTTCCAAGCGGCATCTTCGCGGGCCTGAGCCTGCGGGTCGGGCGCTGGGGCTTGAGACCAGATGATTTGGAGCGCCTCCAAAGTCTTCTGGTTTTCAGGCGATTGCTGCAGCCACTGCGCGACCATGGCCGCTTCGTCGGGGCTACATTCCCCGGCCAAGTGCCTGCCTAGCAGTTCAAACATTGCGCTATCGTCGATCGAACCTTCCATTGAATCTACCCTTGAGACAACTCAGTGGACCGATACCCGTATCGCGGATGCATTATTTTTTTCATATCCATTCCTGTAACAAAAGCCAAAGTATCCAAAATGGCAAAAACGGCTCCAATTGGGTGCGCAACAAGCGCAGGGCCTTGCCGATTTGCACCTCGACGGTGCGCGGAGAGAGCTGCAATTGGTCGGCAATCTCCTGGTATTTCATTCCTTCGAAGCGGCTCATCTTGAAGATTTCGCCGCAGCGGTCGGGCAATGCATCAATCGCGAGGGTGATGCGGGCCTGCAACTCGGCAGCTTGCAGCGCCTCGGCGGGGTCGATCGCATATTCAGCGGGTTGCGCCAAGCTATGTGCTTGGTGCTTGTCCCTGACCTTGAGGTGCTTGATGTGGTTGAGGCAACTGTTGCGCACTGCCGCGAAGAGGTAGCTGCGCAGCGAGACGGTGGGCATCAACTCGCCGCGCTTTTCCCAAAGTGCCAAAAACAGTTCTTGCACGAGCTCCTCGGCCTCGGCGGAATCGGCAACAAACTTGCGGGCAAATGCGCAGAGGGCCGTGAAATGTGCACGGTACAGGGATTCGAAGGCCTGCTCGTTCCCTGCCCTGATCTGCTCCATGTGTATTTGATCCCCAGTCTCCATGCAAGCCATTGCCCGGCCAATATTAAACATTTCTATCGGTAGGTGTCAAATTGATCATGAAGCGGTGCCAATGTCACCAAATTGGATAATGCTGGAGGAGGGCCTGCGCCAAAGTAGATCAACCAATCATGCGATTCAAGCCATAGAATAGGCATTTCCTCCAAAAAGTAAATTTTTTACGGCCTATAAATTGACATATACATCCCTAATAGATATAATTGTGGTCTAAAATGGTAAAGAATGGCGACGAAAGCGAGTGAGGAGTATAAATTTAGGATCAGTTGCAAGACCGAAATCCGGAAAAAAACCAAGGGCGGTGAGTTTGAGTTCTATTATTCGAGTTTGGAGCAGGCCCGCAAAAACTACAAAGCAATCTTGCTTGGGCTGTACAAACGCAAAGATGTGATGGGCTTTACGATCGTGCTCAATCGCTGCGTCGACCGCAAATGGAGCCGCGCCATATTCAAAGAGGTTGTTTGAGTTTTCGTGTACGTGGGCTTGGCGGATGCAGGACGGGGATGTGCTCGCGACTGGCGTTAGCCATTTCCAGATCAAGCTTGGCCTTTGCTCCCAATGGCGCCCGAAGCAGACCATCTACGGTTTGCGGGCGCAGTTTCACATATTGTTACTTTTTGGGTGAGCGGTTCAAAATTTTCCTTTTAAATTCACGATGCTGCCACCGTTGGCAGGGCTTATTATTTTACCAAAACCTTACTATGGAAGCTACTCAAAATGCTGGTCCAGTACCAGGCTGGATCGGCGGATTCGCCGAGTCCAATCCCGCATTTGCCTACCCAAATCCAGATCTGAGCTCTCTGCCGATGCTGGACAATATGGCAAATATCAATAAGCTAGAACGTCAGCAGCCCGTGAAGTGGCCAGAGTTTAGCTGGCTCACGCAAAAGGACAATCCTGACCCGAAGCGCTGTTACCAGATGTTCGCGCCCTATATTTCAAGGCTCGGATATACCGATACCGGCAGGGTGTACTCGATCATCTGCCCACAACAAGGCGTCTGCTCCAAAGATTTTGGCTGCATGAACGTCGAGGTGACGGTGACGGGTCAGCGCGGATGGGTGGATGAAACCAATATCACCCTTGCAGCCGATATGACGGTCACGGGCAAGATCTGGTTTAGTCCATTTGCAAAAGACCATCCGTTTTTCATCGAATGTTTGACATTTTTCAAGCTGCTTGGCCTCCCTTTTCCGGTCGACAAAAACCACGCCATCGAGGTCACTACGCATCAGCAAGGCAACCCCAATCAGCCCATCTTTCCCCTGCGCATCGGGGAAACCAAACAGTTTCCTATTCCCGAATTTGCTCAACACTACGACGAGGCTTGGTCGGTGGCCAACCTTGAGGTGGAGATCGGCCCGATTACCAAAACGAATCACAAAATCGTCGACGACTTCAATGAGCTCATCATGCGAGCCTTTAATTTGGGTTCAGGCAATATGCTGCAGTCTGGCAATGTGCTCACTTGGAATGTATGGTTCACCCCGCCAGCCTATGTCGACAAGGTGGAATGGGCGACACATGCCGAACGCTGGCGCAAATCGATCGATGAAGGCCACGGGTCGCCAGACGGTCCGGCGTCTGCCGCTAGGTATTACGATGGCAGCCCATTCAATCCGGTCCAAGAAGAAATCGATGATCTGAAGGCAGAAATCCTCGGTTTCTTGAAGAAACACCGCGAATCCTTGTAAGTCAATGCACAGCAAGCGCCTGCCCCAATGGCCGCCACGGGGTAGGCGCTCGCTGTTTGATAGAGCAACAATCAGCAGCAGCGATTTCAAGGAATTGGATTGATGCGCCGTGATGGCGATAGCCTTGGGGTCGGGCAAGAAACTTGCCGATCGGGCGGAATTTGGCGACATTTGTCCCGCACATGGAGGCTCAATACATCAATAAGGCGGTCAAGGACTTGCTGGACAAACTCGTAGGAGATTTGCCCGGCTACCGCTGGGACTCGGCTTGCGCCTTTTCAGATGGCCGCAGCATGACCAAAATCGAGCTCAATATCTGGCGCAAAGACGGGCAAGAAGCTGCAGGCGGCATTGCCTATCAGCTGGAAACTGGTGACGTATTGCATTTTCATTATCCACCGATGGGCAAGGATGGACCTGACCAAATCGTGGATTTCCTGCTCGACCTTTACAACCTTGAGCGCAAGCTTACCGAAGCAGCGCTGAGGCTCTGATTTTACCCCCCGAGGCTTGCCGTTTGCCCCATCGTCACCTATCTTGTGTCGCCGATCCATTATCCCCATCGGCATTAGGAGATGGCAGTCGACGAAAAATTTCTCGCCTATATTGAGGAGCAGCTTGTTGAATTCCCTGATTTCAAGGCCAAAAAGATGTTTGGCGGTGTTGGATTTTTCCGCGAGGGGGCAATGTTTGGACTGCTAAAGAATCAGATGTTCATGCTGCGCAGCGACGAACAAGATATCGGCCCCTTTGCTGGGCAGGCCCAATTTTCGGCCGAAATGAAAGGAAAAGCAATGACCATGCCCTACCACGAGGTGCCAAAGTCGGTGCTGCAAAACCCATTTATCCTTGCTGAATGGGCCCAAATTGCCTTTGAACGCACGCTTTTTGCCAAGGCTAGCAAAAAAAAATGAATGCCTAATCACCTAGCGATCAAGAAGAAAAAAATAAATTTGAATCAGTCCAAACCAACACACCTCGATGTGCGTTGTAACTACTACTTTCTAAAAAGATTGTTTTTGTTATCTTTGCAATAGCATTACTATTAAATAAAAGAAATCGTTGCATGGCAGACTCCGCCTCCCCGCCTCTCCCACTTCCCAAATTGAGCCCACTGCGGCGTTTTGCGCGCCTCGTTTCCACCGAGCGCAAAGACATCACCAACATCTATATTTTCGCAATCATTGCGGGACTCATCAGCCTCTCGCTCCCACTCGGCATCCAAGCGATTTTCAATTTTGTGAGTGGCGGTGCTGTCACGACTTCTTGGGTCGTGCTGGTTGTGGTGGTCATTGCAGGCGTTTTGGGCAACGGTCTGCTGCAGATTTTTCAGCTGAGCATCATCGAGCGTTTGCAGCAGCGCATTTTTACGCACAGCGCCCTGGAATTTGCTTACCGCATACCGCGCATGCGTGTTGAGGGCCTGCGCGGGCAATTTGCGCCTGAGCTGGTCAACCGCTTTTTTGACACGCTGACGGTTCAAAAAGGGTTCAGTAAAATCTTGATGGATTTCAGCACGTCCTCGCTGCAAATTCTTTTTTCGCTGGTGCTGCTTTCGTTTTACCACTGGTCATTCATCCTTTTCAGCCTTGCCCTCCTCGCACTGCTATTGGTGGTGATGTGGATCGCAAGTCCCTACGGCTTGCGCACCTCGCTCGAGGAGTCCAAATACAAGTACAAAGTGGTCTTTTGGCTCGAGGAAATGGCCCGCACAATGGAAACGTTTAAACTTGCGGGCGCCACCAAATTGCCACTGCAAAAGACCGATGGTATGGTCGGCAGCTACCTCGACGCCCGCAACAAGCATTTCAAGGTGCTGTTGTTTCAATATGGTTTCATTCTCACATTCAAAGTGATCATCATTGCGGCGATGCTCATCATTGGTAGCAGCCTCGTTTTCAGCAATCAGTTGAATGTAGGACAGTTTGTTGCGATGGAAATCGTTGTGCTCTTGTTGCTGGCAGCGGTGGAAAAGCTGATTTTGAGCGTGGAGAATATCTACGATGTGCTCACCGCATTGGAGAAGATTGGCAGCGTGACCGACCTGCCATTGGAGTCTGAGTTGGGGACTCCCTTGCCCAATGCGGGTCAGCGCAAGGGACTTGCCCTGAGCCTCAAGGATGTGAAGCTGCAATTTCCAGATCAGCGCTATGCAGTCTTGGACCGCATCAACCTAGAGCTCCAATCGGGCAGCCGCACAAGTATCATCACGACAGACGACAGCTTTGTGGCCCACTTTTTCCGGCTACTTTCGGGCTTTTACCAAGGCTATGAAGGCAGCATCGCATTCAACGGCCTCCCGCTGCAAAACATCAACTTGGAAGACCTGCGCAACAAAACTGCGGGCTTCTCGACCCTGCAAGAAATTTTTGAAGGTTCCTTGCTCGAAAACATCACGATCGGCATCGAGGGCATTAGCGTCGAGCGGGTGCTGGAATTGATCTCGGCTGTCGGTCTCGAGGAATTCATCCGAGAAGAGCGGCTCGGGCTCGACAGTCCGCTACAATCGGGCGTGAACGGCCTGCCTGAAATCGTGCGGCGCAAGATCATCATGGCCAGGTCGCTGGCTACGCATCCCGCATTGCTCCTGCTCAATCAGCCGTTTGAAGGGCTTTCTAGCACCGAGAAGCACACGCTGATCGCCTACCTGGACAAGTACATGCCCGATAGCACGATCATACTTGCCACAATCCAAATCGAGGACAGCAAATTTGGCAACCAGACCTACTACGTCCACGGGCATTCTTTGCAAAAAACGAACCCTCAAAACGCCTGATTTCCAATGCTCAACATCTCATCAGAAAGTATTTCCCACCGCATACATCTCACCTCGATCAGATCGATCAGGCGGGTGACGTCGATGCGTCGTGGCAAGCAATTGGCAATGATAAGTGTAGGCTTGATGAGCTTGATCGTCGCGCTCATGTTTGTACCGTGGACGCAGACCATCGACAGCAACGGCTCCATCACCACGCTGAAACCTGAACACCGGCCGCAAACGATCCACAGCACGATTGCTGGGCGCATCGAGCACTGGTACGTGCAAGAAGGCGACTATGTGGAGCAAGGCGATACGATCTTGCACCTCTCAGAGATCAAAGATGACTACTGGGACCCCAAGCTGCTTGCACGGACACAGGCTCAAATCAATGCAAAATCATCTTCGGTCACGAGCTACGAAGGCAAGGCCGGCGCCCTAGATCGCCAAGTGTCGGCACTCATGGAAAGCCGACAAATCAAGTTGCAGCAGGCCACCAACAAGATCAGGCAATCCAACCTCAAAATTGCCAGCGACTCGATCAGCTTTCAGGCTGCCAAGACCAATCTCGACATCGCCGAGAAGCAGTATGAGCGCATGACGCAGCTCTACAAATCGGGCCTCAAATCGCTCACAGACCTTGAGACGCGGCAACTCAAGCTCCAAGAAACGCAAGCCAAGGCTATCGCTGATGAGAACAAGTTGCTCACGAGCCGCAACGAGTTGCTCAATGCCATCGCCGACCTGCGTGGCATTGAAAATGAGTATGGCGACAAAATCGCCAAGGCGCAGAGTGACCGATTTGAAGCCAATTCGGGTCAGTTTGAGGCCGAGGCCAATGTCATGAAGCTCGAAAACCAATACAGCAACTATGAAAGGCGCCGCGACCTCTACTTTGTGGTCGCTCCACAGACGGGCTACATCGCGCGCGTGCTGCGCCAGGGTCTCGGCGAAACCATCAAAGAGGGCGAGGAACTCGTGAGCATCATGCCTGCCGAATCTGACTTCACAGTGGAGCTCTACGTCTTGCCGCGAGATCTGCCGCTGGTCCACAAGGGCGACAAAGTGAGGCTGATTTTTGACGGATGGCCAGCCTTGGTATTTTCGGGATGGCCGGGCGCATCGACGGGTACATTTGCGGGAGAAGTGTATGCGATCGACAAATTCATCAGCCCCAACGGCAGCTACCGCATGCTCGTGGTGCCCTCTACCGACCCCGAAGAGGTCGCCTGGCCCAAAGCTCTGCAATTTGGTTCAGGTGCAAAAGGCATGGTGATGCTCCACGATGTGCCCATCTGGTATGAACTTTGGCGCCGGATCAATGGCTTCCCGCCGACATTTTACAAGGGCGAAGTGCAACTCGGCGGTGATAACGACAAAAAGAAAAAATGAACATTCGTCAATTGCTGGGCATCTTGTTGCTGAGCGTCCTTTTGGGCGGTAGCGCGACTGCACAAACTGTGCAGCGCACCGCTCTTGACTCCGCGAGGGTCGACAGCGTGCAACTTGCCTATACCGATTTCCTGGGCGCCGTCTTGGAAAACCATCCGCTGGCCAAGCAAGCAGGCTTGCGTGGGCAGACGGGTGCACAGTACCTGCGTGTAGCGCGGGGCGCGTTTGATCCTTACCTCGCTGCAGGTTGGGATGCCAAGCAATTTGCCGGTAAAAATTACTGGCAGATTTTGGAAACCAGCGTGCGCGTACCGACTTGGTATGGTGCCGAATTGTATGCCGGCTACAACTCGGCGGTCGGCGACTACCTGAATGAGAGCCAATACCTGCCCAAGGCGGGTCAAGCGGCGATCGGCCTCGAGGTGAATCTGGGACGGGGTCTGCTCATTGATCAGCGGCGGGCAGACTTGAAAAAAGCAGCGATCTATGCCGAGGCCACCCTCGTGGAGCAGCGCATGATGCTGCTCGACCTCATCCAAGAGG
>JANPHP010000519.1:0-10221 GCA_031424495.1 Bacteroidota bacterium
GCCCTGCATGGCCAGCAGGTAGATGCCGAAGTAGGCGTCGCCCATGGCCGCGGCGCCGGCGGTGTCGGCCATCGGCTCGGCCAGCAGCAGCCGGCCGCCGGGTGGCAGGGCGGCGTGCACGGCGCGCAACAGCGTCTGCACGACCGCGTCGTCGTGGTCGTGCACCACGCGCACCAGGGTGGCCACGTCGGCGCCGCGCGGCAGCGGCTGGCGCACGAAGTCGCCACCCTGCACCTGCACCCGCGCGCCCAGGCCCAGGCCGGCCAGGCGGGCCTGGGCGCGCACGGCCACCGCGGGCAGGTCGAACAGCATCAAGTCCAGCCGCGGCACGCGCGCGGCCCCAGCCCCTAGGAAAAATCCGCCAAAAATCGCGACCAACAATGCATCGTGGGTCACCACAGGAAACGGTACGGCATGTACTGCGATCGACAAGCCTACAATGGCAAATGCAGTTTTGACTGCAAACTCCCAATTGACGACTTTCCAACCCAGGATGACAAAGGGAATATTGATGACAATGATGAGCAATGAAAGGGGCCATCCGCTCAGCTCAGTCAACAGAAGGGAAATGCCTGTCGCCCCTCCATCGATAAACTGATTCGGCAGCAGGAAACTTTCCAAACCAAATGCAGCCGAAAAAACGCCTAAAATCATCCAAAAGCTATCCTTTACCAAGCGCCTGACTGTCTGCTTGAACTGCGCGGTCGCCTGTGAAATATCGAGGAGGGTTGGTTTGGACTTGGATTTGCTGCCTGCTTTTTGGCCTGCCTTTCGTGTTGCAGTGAGGATGATTTGTGCAAATATCGAATTCATAATCGCATTTTCGAGGTCGTATGCTGCCCCATGCAGCGACTGTATGAGTGCTCTTGACGAGTCCAATCCCGATTTCAACCGCAACATTCCCCAGGCCAAGCATGCAAAAATAATGCAAAACGGGCTTTTCAGTCGTTCATTTGCACTTTCCCCATCCGATTGATGCCGGCTTTGCCTAGGTGTTATTCTTGGCCCTTGTCTTGATTTGCAAATTGCCGCAGCGACATGCCATCGACAGCGAGAATCTGCACCTTGCCGATGAGCTCACAACGGTTGTTGATTTCCTCGATGCCGATCACGCCAAGCGTCGTGTTGAATCGCAAGATTGTCGTGCCTGCATTGACGGCGGTGGGTTTGAGGTGAAAAGTATAGGTCTGCCATTTGCCAAAAAGTTTCACATTTTCCCGGTTCGAAACCCGCATGGTGCCATAGGGGGTGACCACGGTTTGTTCGGCCGCTTGAATCTTGAAAATCTTGTCGTGGTGAACACCGAGCATGAGCGAGACACTATTGCCGTCGATCAACGTCGTCAGCCCTTTGCAATAGAAATTTTCGCCGAAACCCATGGTGAGTGCGCAGGGCGTTTTTGAAAGCTGCTTCAAGGCAAAATGGTTCGGGCTGTTGTGCCACAATGCGACCGTATCGTCACACTGCTCATTGACTTTGAAAACCAGCACATGGTAAGGCGTTCCCAATGCTCCTTTTTGGCTGTACAGCATCGCTTGGGAGCCCATGAGCAGTGAAACTGCAGCCAAGAGCAGCCACTTGCAATGACGAGGGACGCTAGTAGGGGCTAGATTTTGATGTTCCATAGGAGTTCCCCGGTTTCGAGATCCAAGCAGAGCATTTGCAATTGGGCGATGAGGACGAGGTAGTGGCCATCGGTGCCCGACCACATGTAGTTGAAGGAAGGATTGCCCTTGGAGTAGACGGTTTCAAAGGCGCCGGCTTGATCGGCCTTGCTGTAATCGTGGTAAATGCCTTGAAGATGGGTTGTCCAACCATTGACCCATGTGCTGTCGTCTGCGAGCACGACCTCACTTACAATGGAGTGGGCAGTGTCTGCGACCATGTTAGCGTGCAAGATGTAGGCTCTGCGGCCATCGGGTGTCAGGAGCGGATAGTCCAGCACTTGCTCGTAGATGCGGCCGGCCGAGGTGAGCTCGCGGTTCATGTCGTCAATTGCACGTTTCCAATCCTCGGAGCGCCGCTTCAATTCTCTTTGCTCCTCGGTCCAGGTGCTCCAATTGGGCGACAATTCAGCTTCGGGATGCAAGCTCGAATAGTTGGCCAAGCTATCCTTTGCGGTTTTGATGGCCAGGTTGAGGCTCGCCAATTTTTCGCGCTTGCGTTTGCCCGCGAGGTCGGGGTTGTTGTCAAAAATCCATTGCCCAAATAGAAAGCTCACCTCTGGCTTGCTCTTTTTGCCCATGTAAGTCGGTGATTTTCTAGGGTCACCCTCAAAATTGATGCGATCATCTTCCTGAAATTCCCCACTGGTATTGAGGATGGAGGCGGTCCACTCGAGGCGTGGCAGCTCAGCCTCCACTTTTTGGATGTCGAGCTTGCTGGGGTCAACCGCAAACCTAAAACCAGCCTCGTCGGTGAGGAGCAGGCGTTGGTTCACCCAGTCGTATGCAAAATATTGGTCGATGAGGGGCCAATCGGGATGAGCAGGCTTGTAGGTATTCCATCCTGGCTTTTGCGAAAGTTCGGTCCAGGATTCCTTCACTTCCAATGTGATCGGATCGCGGTAGTGCAGTCCTAGCTCAGGGAGAATGCTGTACATCCAAATTTTACCCGGCGAATAGCCCAAAAGTGCATTCGACTCTTCTATCATATCGCCCAGTTCGACGCGACCTGCGAGCTCGCCCGTTGCGATGCGGTAGCTGCTGAGGCGCATTTCCGAGTACCCTGAAATATTGGTGACACCGCCCTCAGTCGATTTCGAATTTGCTTGGAAGATTTCCTCCTTGGAGATGATGAAATTGCCTTCAGGGCCTTGGTAAAGGAGATTGTTTTTGATGTCGTCGGCCGTGTCGGTCATGACATTCTTGTGAAAACAGCCAGCAATCAGTGGCACGACGATCAGCATGGCGCAAACCATACGCAAGGGGTTTGCATTCCTAGCAATTCCACAATTGCTGATTTCGCCGGGGTTAAGACGAGGGTGCTGCATGGGCATCAAAAGTGATTTGTAACGAAGATAAGCGGAAAGAGGGTCTGAACGATGCATCCTGGCAACTGCAACACGCAAAAAAATGAGGCGACCTCTTCCATTTTGCCTACAATCGGGATTATCTTTACACATCATCTGAAAATAACCTGCGCTATGAACAAGGTGAATGCAATCGTACAAAACCCCGGTGTTGAAGAACAAATCATCTTCTATGTAGGGATGCGCCATATGCAATTCCATTGGCGGCAACACATCGACCCCAAGCTGCCCTACGAACCCGATGAACTGGCCTTGTACTACCGAGAAATGAAGCTTGGAATGTATGGGGATCTGAAAATATCACTCCGTGAGGAATTTGGTCTGAGCCACAAAGACCCAGAATTCAAGCCGACCTTGGATGCCGCAATCGGCCTCATCATCGCGCGCCATGGCATGGAGTCGATCGTGAAAGCAGCTACGGAATTTCTGCATGTCTTGCAAGACCCGATCACGGACGCTGAGCGCGAGAAGGAAAAATATGAGCCTTTGGTCATTTTTTGTCCGGTTTGCAACCGAGGAGCCGTTCATTTGGGCTTTGAAGACGTGCCTGCGGAAATTTTGGAGGGTGGCCACTATCAAATGGGCGACAATTTTGGCCTATGCCGCAAATGCATCCGCATATTTGAGGTTCACTAAGGCTTTGCATCAATCGCAGGCTCGACGGACGCAACGAATGGGACCAACTGTGAGACCCGATTTGGCTCAATCGCCGAGGTAAACCCGAAGAAATGTCAATCGGATGCAAAAAATCTGATTTCAGGCATTATTTTCGTGTTCATTCAAGTCCCAAAAGTGGTATTCAGTTCCGTCATATTTCTTGTCTGGTTCCTACCGATTTTCATTTTCCTGTATCGTCTCGCAGACCGACGTTACAAGAATGGGCTTTTGCTAATCGGGAGCATCCTCTTTTACGCTTGGGGCGCTCCGCAATTCATTTTTGTGGTATTGGGAACGAGCTTTTTGGATTTTCACATCGTTGCGACGATGCACCGCGCCTCCAATCTGACGCGGAAACGCCTCTGGCTCAGCGCCTCGCTCCTCCTGAATCTGGGCCTACTGGCCTACTTCAAGTATTGCAATTTCTTTGTCGAAAACATCAATGCCATCCTCGGAGCATCCGATATCGACACGATTTGCTGGAAGCAGATCGCGCTTCCTTTGGGCATATCCTTCTTTGTATTTGAGTCGCTCACCTACGTAGTCGATGTGTATCGGGGTGTACATGAGCCCCTCAAGCGCTTCTGGGAGTACCAGATGTACATCCTTTATTTCCCTAAGCTTATCGCTGGGCCCATCGTGCGCTACCATGAAATCGCGGATCAGATCACGGAGCGCTCTGAAACCAATGATCTATTTCTCACGGGGTTCTACCGATTGGTGATCGGTCTCACCAAAAAAGTACTCATTGCAAACCGTTTAGGGGCGATGGTGGCGCCATATTTTGCCAACGATCCGGGGCAACTTACTGCTGGACAGGCGTGGATCGGCGTCATCGGATTCATGCTACAGATCTATTTTGACTTCAGCGGCTACAGCGACATGGCCCTGGGGTTGAGCCGAATGATGGGTTTCAGGCTTCCTGAGAATTTTAACAATCCTTTTGTTGCCGCCAGTCTCACCGAGTTTTGGCAACGCTGGCATATCTCATTGTCGACCTGGTTTCAGGTGTATTTGTTTACGCCACTGGCATTACAGCTACGCAATTTGCGCCGCTGGGCGATTGCGGCAGCTATTTTCGTGACCTTTTTAGCCTCAGGTTTGTGGCATGGCGCCGCTTGGAACTTTGTGCTCTGGGGAGCATTTCACGGCGGTATGCTGGTAGTGGATCGTTTGTTTCTCCTACGGATCCTGCAACGCATGGGACGCCTCCCCGGCATGGTACTTGTCTGGTTTGGCGTGACTTTGAGCTTTGTCATTTTCAAAATCGAGCGCCTAGATACTGCGATTGGTTATTATCAGATCATGTTTACTGGTGGTCATGGCATACCGTTTAAGCCTACCACCGAACATTGGATCACGTTTGGGGTCGCCCTTGGTTTTTCATTGTTCGCAGCCGTGCCACTGCTCAAGCGCTTGCAAGACAAGCTGTATGCCGACTCGCAGGGAAGTGTCGGTCACCTCGTCCTCTTCCCGATGAGCGTGTTGCTGTTTGTTTTCTGCCTGAGTTCCTTGACTTGGTCGCCATACAATCCATTTCTCTATTTTAGGTTCTGAAATGCAAAACCTCCTCCGAAATATCTTGGTGATTCTGCTTTTTGGGCTGCTGTTCCTGCCCATGGCACAATTATCAGTGGAGCTATTTCAGGAGCCACCTTTGGAGGGGATCGGTCAGACGACGATTGCTCCTGGCCTGGGGTGGAAAAGTTGGCAAACTGGGAAATTCCAAGATTCATTGACGGATTACGCAACACAGCATTGTGGCTTTCACAATACGCTCGTCCGACTCAACAATCAATACTATTACTCCGTCTATCATACCGCCTTGGCAAATGGTGTGATCATTGGGCAGGACAACTACCTGTATGACCGCGCGCATATTGCAGCTTACACAGGAACTGATTTCCTCGGTGAGGATACCCTGCGCGCCCGTATGCAGGAAATCCGTGATTTGAAGGATATTTTGGCGCAAAAGGGAATTCGTTTGATGCTCACCTTTGTGCCGGGCAAGGCAACAGGTACCCCCGAACACCTTCCAATTGGTACGCCTCCACCTGGAAAGCAAACCAATTTCAAAAGCTACAGGCGCCTTGCAGACAGCCTCGATGTACCCGCACTAGACCTGATTACTTGGTACCAAGCGCAGCTCAAAACCGCACCCTACTCGCTTTATCCATCCGGGGGAATACATTGGAGTGTCTATTGTTCGCATTTGGCTGCCGACACGCTCGTTGGGTACATCGCCCAGTTGATGGGAACGACGATGAAGCGCCCCGATTCGACTACGTTGGAATTGTCACCGGTGCCACGCGGCCAAGACATCGACATCGATCAAGGGATGAATATTCTCTTTCCACATACAGGCTCACCGATGGCCTATCCTACATGGCGCTATACAAGCGTGGCGCCGCAGTATAGCGTGATGACTGTTGGAGACAGCTATTATTTCAGGATATTCACCGACTATTCAGGAGCCTTTTTTTCCCATTCCTCATTGTGGTTCTATTACAATGAACTGCATACCTGGGGCAATATGGTCACCCGCCGCAACAATGAAGTGGATTTGATCAAACAAATCGAAGCACAAGACCTGATCATCCTGTACGCTGCCGATGCAAACCTTGCCAAATTCAGCTGGGGCTTTGTGCACGATGCGCTAAGGACCTACCGCGATCCTGCGCGGCGCGAGGCAGAGATCCAAAAAATCACCCTTGAAATACAAAATGACCCCAGTTGGCTAAGCCTGATACAACAAAAGGCTCTTTTAGAGGGTCAGCCCTTGGACACCATGATCAGGCGAGAGGTGGTTTTCGCACTCGACCATCGTCGGTTTCCGTGAGCCGTTTCTTGGCAGCTTTGCCTGGAGAATACTTTTGAATCTATCATTACATTCCTGTTTCGGCCACCCATGGCTTTAGGTCACCGGCGACGAAATCCAACTGAACATCAATCCAATCACCACCATCGAGTAAAATTCAATCGCAGGGAGTTTCCACCTTCTAACGGTCAAATTCGCAAGGATCACTGTTGCACAAAAATCCATCACCATCCGTTCAATTTACTTGGTAGGATTCTCACTGCATCAAATAGCAAAAAAAACGGCGCCACAGGGGCGCCGTCTTATTGATTAGCTTTAGCTACAGAATTACTCTGCGTCTCCAGCTGTTTCTTCGGTAGCAGGAGCGTCTGCTTCAGCGGTGGGGTCTTCGACCACAGGTGCTACAGGCTCAACTTTAGCAACATCGACTTTGGTTACCTCAGCTGCAGGCTTTGCAGCAGCAGTAGTGGTCTTTTTGCGACGGCGGCTGCTCTTCTTCTTAGGCTTCTCGGTGATGAATTCGTTGAAGTCAACGAGCTCGATGAGTGCCATTTCAGCATTGTCACCCTTACGGGCACCAATCTTCAAGATGCGTGTGTAACCACCTGGACGATCGCCGACTTTGGCTGCAACTTGCCCAAACAGTTCTTTAACAGCATCCTTGTTTTGCAGATAGGAGAAAGCCATACGACGCGAGTGAGTCGTGTTGTCTTTGCCTCTTGTAATCAAGGGCTCCACATATTGACGGAGGGACTTAGCCTTCGCAACAGTTGTGAAAATCCGCTTCTTAGGGCTGATGAGCAGGGCAATTGCCATGTTCTTCATCAGCGCTTTGCGGTGAGCAGAAGTTCTGCCCAAATGGTTTACTTTTCTTCCGTGTCTCATTATAATAGAAGTTACGAACTGCGACCGTCGGCTAACCCTTTGACAGGGGCTCTATCCACCAGAGGTAGAGAGCAGCCGGGAACCACAGCCCGGTGAAAAACAAATCAATCTTCGTCGAGGTCGTATTTAGATACGTCCATACCGAAGCTCAAACCTTTTTCAGCTACCAGTTCTTCCAACTCGCTCAACGACTTCTTACCGAAGTTGCGGAACTTAAGGAGGTCTGCGATGTTGTAGCTTACGAGATCGCCCAACGTCTTGACTTCAGCTGCCTTGAGGCAATTGAAGGCACGCACGGAAAGGTCGAGGTCTGTAAGCGGGGTCTTGAGGACCTTGCGCATGGCAAGGTAGTTTTCGTCGACCGGATCTTCCTTGGGGGCGTCTTCGGCCACAGGCATGATCTTGTCGTCTGTGAAGAGCCAAAGGTGCTTCACGAGAATGTTTGCAGCTTCTTTCAAAGCATCTTCTGGGTCGATGGTGCCATCAGTATGGACCTCGATCAAAAGTTGCTCATAGTCGGTACGTTGCTCGACACGAAAGTCTTCGACCTTGAACTTGACGTTCTTGATCGGTGTGAAGATCGAGTCGATAGCAACTTCACCAATGGCTGCATTGGGATCCTTGTTTTCGTCTGCTGGACGATAGCCACGACCTTTGCCTACAGTGAGCTCGATGTCGAACTGTGTATTTTTGTCGATGTGACAAATGACATAGTCAGGATTGGTAATCTCGTAAGCATTGGTATGCTTCGCGATGTCTCCAGCGGTAAAGACCTCTTTGCCGCGAACGGAAACGAAGATCTTATCATCGCCATCAATCACCTTTTTGAGTCTAACACCCTTGAGGTTAAGAACGATGTCGGTGACGTCTTCGACGACACCTTTGACTGTAGAAAACTCATGGTCTACGCCAGGAATCTTGATCGCCGTAAATGCATAACCTTCCAGTGATGAAAGGAGCACCCTTCTCAGGGCGTTTCCGACGGTGATGCCATAGCCTCTTTCGAGTGGACGGATAAGAAACTTCCCGTAGAAGTCGCTATCCTTTTCCATGACCACCTTTTCAGGAATTTGAAATTCAAGCAGTGCCATATATGATGTAACTCAGTCGAATTCGGGGTGAAGAACAAAAATTACTTGGAGTACAACTCCACGATCAGGTTTTCCTTGATGTTTTCAGGGATTTGACCGCGATCGGGATATTGAAGGAATGAGCCTTTAAGGGCCATATTGTCGACTTGCAACCATGGCCAGTTGTTTCTGCTACCGCCTTTGACGACTTCAAGTGCTTTGCTTTTGACGCGCACTTCAATCACATCACCTGGGCGCAACAGCCTAGACGCGATGTTCATCACCTCGCCATTGACCGTAATGTGCTTGTGTGTGACAAGCTGACGTGCAGCACGACGTGTGCCAGCAAAGCCCATACGGTAAACAGTGTTGTCCAAGCGAGATTCCAGCAATTGCAGGAAGATTTCACCGGTAACACCCTTGCGACGGGTAGCTTTCACAAACAAGTTGCGAAATTGCTTTTCGAGCAAGCCGTATGTGTATTTAGCCTTTTGCTTTTCAGTGAGCTGCACAGCATAGTTGCTTTGCTTGGAGCGGCGGTTACGGCCATGTTGACCAGGACCGTACTTTTTACGCTCAAAGGCCTTGCTTGGGCCGAAGATGGGCTCTTTGAACCTTCTGGCGATCTTCGCCTTAGGACCTCTGTATCTTGCCATTTTTCTACTTGATTTAACTTAATCGCATTCAGCACCCTCACTTGCATGTGCAAGCCTCGACGCCCCGCGAACTTGCAAATTAGACTCTTCTTTTCTTTGGAGGCCTGCAACCGTTGTGGGGGAGCGGGGTAATGTCGCGGATCATGGTCACGTTGATGCCCACGTTTGCGACGGCACGAATGGCAGCCTCACGGCCCGAACCAGTGCCTTTGACGAAGACCTCAGCAGTTTGGAGACCACGCTCGAAACAATCACGCGAGACTTCGGTCGCTGCAACTTGCGCGGCATAAGGCGTGTTTTTCTTGGAGCCGCGGAAACCCATCTTGCCAGAAGAGGCCCAACCGATCACGTTTCCAGTAAGGTCGGTGATCGTGACGATGATGTTGTTGAAAGAAGAGGTGATGTGTACGACGCCCACTGCATCGACCTTGCTCTTCTTTACTCTTTTCGTTTTTGCCATTGCTGAATGCGAATCTTAATTCTCTAATTATTTCTTTGCTGCTGCCTTCTTCTTTCCAGCCACAGTCTTTTTCCTTCCCTTACGGGTTCTTGCATTGGTGCGAGTGCGTTGTCCACGCACCGGCAAGCCCTTGCGATGACGCAGGCCACGGAAACAACCAATGTCCATCAATCGCTTGATGTTCATCGAAACTTCCGCACGAAGTGCGCCTTCTACTTTGAACATTTCGCCGATCAAGCGGCGGATCTCCACCACGTCATCGTCGTTCCAGTCCCTGACCCTCTTATCGTGATCAATTTTCGCCAAGTCCAGAATCTTGTGGGCGGAAGTTGTTCCGATCCCAAAGATATAGGTCAAGCCAATAACGCCCCTTTTATTTTTGGGCAAATCTACGCCAGCTATACGTGCCATAATTTATCCTTGCCTTTGCTTAAAACGTGGATTCTTCTTGTTGATCACGTAAAGGCGACCTTTCCGCCGGATGATCTTGCAGTCGACGGACCGCTTCTTTACTGATGCTCTAACCTTCATGGTCTAATCTTATTTATATCTATACGTAATTCTTCCTTTGGACAAATCATAGGGAGACATCTCAAGTGAGACACGGTCACCAGGGAGAATTTTGATGTAGTGCATCCTCATCT
>JANPHP010000520.1:0-9594 GCA_031424495.1 Bacteroidota bacterium
ACGCCGATTGGGCGAGGCGACATATTGCTCGTACTGCTGCTCTTGTAAATCTACTTCCCGACGATAGCGGGGGTCTTGCAACATTTTTTCATGCAATTCGTCGCTGCCACAGCTCTTGTGTTGTGCCATAACTGGCTGAAATGCCAAGCATGTCAACAATAAGCTACCTGTAGCAATCAACCGTGTATTGATGTTTCTCATTTCCCTTTAGTTAAATTCAACCTCAAAATTACGACCAATTTACGCAATTATCCTCTACCCTGCCGCCTCTAAACCTCATTTTGCGGGCTTGACCAGTTTACTCACATACCGCTGCGCAGTGTCTTCGACTATGAGAAAATACACCCCAGCCGGCAACATCCCCCAAACGTCTTCCGGAATTTCCAGAAATTGGCGCCCAACTTGTCGCATTTCCTCAGGCCACACAAAGACTTCCACCCCCACAACCGTGCACAATCTAGCCTTGATGCGCGTGGCTTGGCCCAAGCGCAGCGCTATGCTAGGCGCCTGCACCGATGGATTTGGGTAAATGCTCGGACCAATCGCAGCCGGCACCGGAGAATCCAAGTCTACCAGAGAAACCAAGTTGATGTCGTCCAAATAGATCGCTTGGCTGTTGCCACCGATGCTACGAAACCGAATGCGCATGGCCTGTGCATTGCTGAATGCGGTCAAATCGACGGTGTCGGTATGCCATTGGCTTGCGGTCGGCACAAATGTGCCCGTCGTGCCATAACCACCAGCGGTTGCCAGATTGGCGCCCCACTTTTGCCAAACGCGCTGCCAGGCATTGCCGCAATCGGTGCTCACCCAGACCTCGAGCGAGTCGACAACAAAGCTGCCACGGCGCTTATAAGCATGGTCGAAATAGAGCATTGCCGGCGTGCCATGCAGGTCGACCACGTGGCTCACGAGATCGTCGCGCGTGTGGGCGGGCGCAGCGTGAAAGTTGTCGGCGACGATGCTCTGCTGCCCTGTGCTGCCTGCTTGGGTGCTGATCTGCCAGCTCCCTTGCTGATCTTCGTCGGTAGCATACCATTCCAGCGGCAGCGTCGTGAGCCCTTCAAATCCCTCCGAAAAAGGAGCCGACGAAGGCGTAGCAATCGTCACAAAAGTATTTTGAATCAAAGTATCTGAGCCGATCCCATTGCTCACGCGCAGGGTCACGGCATACACGCCCGGCTGCGCCCAGCTTACCGTCGGATTTTGCAGGGTCGATGTCGCAGGGTTGCCGCCTTGAAAAGTCCAATCCCAGCTTGTCGCCGGGCCAAATGACCGGTCTTCAAACGCAATTGGAATCCCTGCACAGACATTGTTTGCACTTGCCACAAAGGCCGCGATCGGCTGGCAACCCGCCGACACCGTGCCATCGCAGCCCGTCGCCGTGAGGTTGGCGGGCGAGCAGAGTTGCGAGCGCTCATTGTCCAAAAAGAAAATAATACGCGCCTTTTGTCCCGCTGAAAACATATACATACACAGGTCGTCTGTATAGTCCATGTAATTCATGGTCTGGTCATTGTGGTCTACGGGTACCTCGTGGCAGGAATTGCGCACACCCGGGCAGCCATATACCTCCGTATTTGTGGGCGGCGTGTCGCAGACTTCGTCACCTTGCGACATGCAGTTGGAGGCGCTCATGCCCGAGCAACTGCCCTCGAATGTATGGTACAATCCGAGCCAATGTCCAACCTCATGTGTGGCAGTGCGGCCAGAGCTGTAGGCGGATGTAGGCGTACCGAACCCACGACCAAAATTGTTGCCATTGATGACTACGCCATCGTTTTGCGGAGCAAACGCCAGCCATGTGGGAAATGTCGCGTAACCGAGTAAGTTGTCTTTCAGATTCACGGGAACCCACATATTCAGGTACTTGTGTGGATCCCATTGCACAAAACTCTTGAGCGCCTGCTCATCGTCAATGCCATGGATAGCGAGCGAGGGTGCCACGACACGGTTGATTCCGGTCGTCGGGCAGCCGTTGGGATCGATGGTGGCGAGGCAAAATCGGATTTCACAATTGGCAGCGACACCTTGAAATTCTTGGGGAATGGAGGACGTGTCTGCATTCATCTTGCGAAAATCCTCGTTGAGGACATCGATCTGCGACTGCACGCGCGCATCTGAGATCACCGCAAGCGGCGATTGTTGGATGAGGTGTACGACGACGGGGATCACGCGCTCGGTGCCAGTGATTTTATTGCTGGGCGTGCCCGCTGCCTTTTGGTAGGCGATTTGCTGCTCGGCAGCGTGTCGCTGCCAGGCCTTCGATTGCGGTGCTTGCAATTGCATCGTGCCGCAACGCGCTTGCGCGTAGATGCGAGACATGCCATTCAGAATGAGCAAGCTACAGCATGCTAGGAAATAGATTTCAAGTTTTCTCACACATTGACCTTTGAGCAAAGCTATCAAAATGCCTTCTATTCCCCATGATCCGGCCCGACATTCGCTGGATTAGCCGACACTATTTGTTTTTCTTTTTCTTCTTGATGGCCATGCCGCGGTAGAGACTTTGCAAAAAGTAGGTCGCGTGGTCATCGCTTGCATGAACCATGCCGCTCATCACCTGAAAAAAGGTCATCGCAAACTCCCGCGAAGGCGATGGATAATCGATGATGTCTGCGGTGCGCAGGTCTTTGAGAAAACCGATGAGGTGCCGCAGCAGGATCTGCCGCTCGAAATTTTCGATGCGGTCATGCAAATAGGGCCAAGTTTCGCTCAGCTCCATTTTGAGTGCCGTCGTGAGGGTGAGTTTCCAACTTCTGAAGATGTCAAAGTAGCGCTGCATGACATCCTTGGGCGATTTATGCCTTTCGAGCAAATTGAGGCGGGCTTCGATCTTGGCAAATAGATCAAGCAACGAAGCCTCCAACAACTCCTCCTTGGAGCCAAAGTATTTATAGATGGTCTTTTTGCTGATGCGCAATTCCTTGGCAACCTCGTCCATCGACACAGCCTGGAAGCCCTTGCGATTGAAAGCCGCAAAGCTCACATCCATGATACGTACCTTGGCGGTGGGTATTGAATTCTCCTTTTCCATTCAGCGCAGTTGAAGTAAAGCGAATGCAGTGAGAATTCAAAATCTGCACCGCGCATTCTTCAAAGTAATCGGGCTCTGGCAACCCGATCATCGATAAAAATTTCAGCAAAAGGCCGCCCTGCATGCGCAACGCGGCCTTTTTTATCTTCGGTAGCCCGTCCAGGCTTCTCTCAAAATCAATTCAAGTACATCGTCGCCTTCACGGCATCGATCACGCGCTTGGGATTGGGCAGCCATTCAGCGATCAGCGTCGGTGCATAAGGCAGCGGGGTGTCAGCGGTGGTGACCCTGATCACCGGCGAATCGAGGTAATCAAAAGCCAAGCGTTGGATCATGTAGGTGAGCTCACCTGCAAAGCCCGCCAAGGGCCAGCTTTCTTCCAAAAACACACAGCGATTGGTTTTCTTCACAGAGTTGATGACGCAATCATAATCGATTGGACGCAGGCTGCGCAAGTCGATCACTTCGGCGTCGATGCCTTCTTTTTCGAGTTCTTTGGCGGCGTCGAGGGCCACATGCACCATCTTGCCAAAGGTCACGATCGTGACATGCGTGCCGGGGCGCTTGATTTCGGCGACGCCGATCGGAATCAAAAACTCAGTATCCTCGGGCACTTCGCCTTTCCAGCCATACATTTGCTCGCTCTCCATCACCAAAACCGGATCGTCGTCGCGGATGGCTGACTTGAGCAAGCCCTTGGCGTCGCGAGGCGTCGCGCAGGAAACCACCTTGAGACCGGGGCAGTTTGCAAACCAGTTTTCAAAGGCTTGGCTGTGCGTGGCGGCAAGTTGGCCGGCGCTTTGGCTTGCACCACGGAACACGATCGGCACGTTGAATTGCCCACCGCTCATTTGGTACATTTTGGCTGCGTTGTTGATGATCTGATCCACGCCCACCAACGAGAAGTTGAAGGTCATGAACTCGACGATCGGCCGCAAGCCCACCATCGCAGCGCCGACGCCGATGCCAGCAAATCCCAACTCAGAAATGGGTGTGTCGATCACGCGTTTTGGACCAAACTCATCCAACATTCCCTGACTGACCTTGTAGGCACCATTGTATTCGGCCACCTCTTCACCCATCAAGAACACACGGTCGTCGCGGCGCATTTCCTCGACCATTGCCATGCGGAGAGCCTCCCTAAATTGCATTTCTGCCATATTCTTCGCTTTTGAATTCGGGTCGCTAAGTTAAGGGGAAAATGGTGAAGGAAAAAATGGCTTTCAGCGCCGCCAACAAGGATCGCTGCCCCATCTCCGAAATTTAATCAAGGCCTTCGGCGTCATGCCTTCAAGTTAAGGACTTTGAGTCTTCGATTGGAAGCAACGAGTTTCCATACCGAGCTTGCCAAGTCCGAAGGACTTCAACGTGGATAGCCCCCGGTAAAACCGGGGGTTGAATGCGTTTATGATTCTTCAATCCTGAAAGGGTTGAAGGTGAATACCGTACAATGTTTTGGCAATCAAGTGCAACCCACTTCGGGGTTGGTGGTCCTATGCGATTGCTGACCGTGGGTTTTACCCACGGCTATCCAAATTGAAGCCTTTCAGGCTTGAACCACGTCATCATGGAGGGTGCGTTTTCCCTTAAAGGCTTAGCTTTCAGTGTCATGCCAAGGCCCTGCGATCTCAGTATCCGATCACTTGCTATTCAGCGGCCTGATTTCAATCTCCCTGATCAAAAAATTGGGAGATGTGTCCAGCACATGGACGATCGACTGTGCGAGTTCCTCAGGATCGAGCATCTTGTCATTGGCGACAGCGCCCGCGATATCGTCAAAAAAATGGGTGGCCGTGCTGCCAGGAAAGACGGTCGTGACCTTAATGCCGTCTTTGCGCAGCTCTTGAAACAGGCAATCGGTCATGCCGGTCACGGCAAATTTACTCGCGTTGTAGCCCTCACCCTGAGGCATGCCGACCTTGCCGGCGATGCTGGAAATATTGACGATGTGGCCGGAATGCTGCGCCTTGAGCACCGGCACGAGCGCCCGCGTCACCAGGAAGGTCCCCATCACATTCACATCCATCATCCGCCTGAACACCTCAATGTCAAAGCTTTCGATCGGACTGAAGTACCCAAAACCTGCATTGTTGATCACAAAGTGAATCCGATCGACCAAAGTCAAGGTCAAACGCAGAGCCTCGGCAACCGCCTCGGGCTCACGCACATCGCAGGGCACAAAATGCAAATTCGCGTCCTCAAAATCGGGAGCCGTGAGTCCCCAACCCAAGACCGTGACGCCGCGCGCCAGCAAAGCCTGCGCACACGCCTTGCCGATGCCCTTGCTCACGCCGGTGGTCACGGCCACTTTGCCTGCCAAAAAATCTATTCTTGTTTTCATATTCGATTCCATTCTCCTGCAAATTACGCCCCCTCTGTTCAAAAAAGCGACTTCGGGCTCAATGAGAACAAAAGCATCCTCCAAATCCAATTCAATGATTCCCATCACCTCACCCAACATTTCCAAGCAATTTTCGTTAAATTTGCGCAGTTGAATACAATCTTAGAAATACAATGAGTGCTTACAATAATCAAAATCCTTTTCAGAACAACGGAGGGGTGAATTCGGCCCCGCGTGGTCAGCAGTGGGATTACCGCGACATCAATGCCCCTGCGATAGCCCCCGGCAAGGCCGCAAATGCCTTCATTACACGCATTTTTACAGTCATGTCCTTCGGTCTTGCGATCACAGGACTCATGGCTTGGCTTTTTGCAACCAAGTACTTGGGGAATATGGATCAGGCGATAGCCTTTTTCACAAGTCCGATGCGTTGGGTGGTCATGTTCGCGCCTTTTGCGTTTATTTTGGTGCTGAACTTTGGCATTCAACGCCTCAGCTATGCCGTTGCGACCCTGATCTTTGTGGCCTTTGCGAGTGTGATGGGCATCTCACTCTCGTCACTCTTTTTCATGTACAACATCAGCACACTGTTTCAGGTGTTTTTGATGACGAGCGGCACCTTTGCGGCCATGGCGGCAATCGGGGCTTTCACCAGCGTGGACCTCACCAAAATGGGCAGCATTTTGATGTTTGCCTTGATCGGCCTCATCATCAGCTCCGTGGTGAACTATTTTTTCCATTCACCCGTCATGCACTACATCATCGGTGGCGCGGGCATTGTGATCTTTGCAGGACTCACCGCTTACGATACACAACGCTTTTTGCGCATGGGTTATCAAGTACAGACTGGCACCGAAGCCGCCAACAAGATGGCCCTCATGGGTGCCTTGTCACTCTACCTGGACTTCATCAACTTGTTTATGTTCATCCTCCGCATTTTTGGCGGTGGCCGCAACTGATCAGGGAGATTGAAAAAATATAAACGAAGACGCCGGGCGATGCTCGGCGTTTTTGTTTATAGCACCTCCACGCACAAGCCGTCGTAGGCGACCTGTATGCCTGCGGGCAGCTCGGCTGCGACGTCGGCATGGCAGCCCATGAGGTGGCTCAGGTGGGTGAGGTAGGTCATTTCGGGTTTGAGCTCTTGGGCGATGGCGACGGCCTCGTCGAGCGTGAAATGCGACAAGTGCTCGGTGCGGCGCAGGGCATTCAAAACCAAGACCTTCAAACCACGCAGTTTGTCCATGTTTTCGGGGGAGATCGTCTTGGCATCGGTGATATAGGCCATGTCACCGACCCTGAAGCCCAAGACCGGCATGCGGTAATGCATCACGGTCACCGGCTTGAATTCGGTCGGGCCAATGGAAAACGGCTCCTCGTCGATTAGCTTCACGTTCACACCCGGCACGCCGGGGTATTTCTCCTCCTCAAAGACATAATAAAACTCTCGCTCCAGAGCCTTGAGCGTCATGGAGTTGGTGTAGATGTCAATGTCGGCATGTTGTCTGAAATTGAAGGCACGAATGTCGTCCATGCCAGCAATATGATCCTTGTGCGGATGCGTGAAAACCACGGCATCGAGGCGCTTCACTCCTGCCCTGAGCATTTGTTGCCTGAAATCGGGGCCTGTGTCGATTACGATCACTTGGTCATCGACCTCGATCATGGCCGATGTGCGCAGGCGGTTGTCGCGCGGGTCTGCGCTCGTGCAGATCGCGCATTCGCAGGCGATCACGGGGATGCCTTGGGAAGTGCCCGTGCCGAGGAATGTGAGCTTCACAGTGTAATCTCCGTTTGGCGAACCTTGTGCAGCAATTTGCGCTGCGACTCGTCGAGTTTGGACTCGTCGACCTCGATGCTGCGCAAAATCTCGACCAGTGCGGCGACCTTGCTCTCCATCGGGAAAAACTTGTTGATCACGGCCACATTCTGCTCCTCGATGAGACAATAGCCACTTTTGAAGCTGCCCTTTTCATAGCGCACCTTAAAATCGAGCACTTTCATGAGTGCTTCCAGCTTTTCTTGGAGTTGTTTTGTGACTTTCACGGCTACAAAGATACTGCATTGCGAAGATAGGATATGTGGGAGGCGGATGCAAGGGTGGAATGGGAATCGAAGGTTGGTTTTCGCGACGAAAAAATCGCACATGGAATCTGTTTATTGAATTTCATTGGCATTTCCCCTGCTTGCCAACTGAAAATCATTCCCATAAATTTGATGCATGAGTTTAGTTCCGCACAAAGCGAAAAGCAGCCCAGCCGAGTATTTTGCATACCTTGAAACCATTGAGGGAAAGGCCGAATACTTTGACGGCGAGATCGTCGACTTGCCCAAGGTCAGCACCAACCACAGCCTGATCACCATGAATTGCGGCATCACCATTGGTCGGCAATTGGACGATTCCAATTGCGCTGTGTTTTCTCCAGACCTCCACGTCGGTTTGGACATCAGCAATGCTTATGTATTTCCTGACCTCACCATCGCCTGCGGCAAGCTGGAGCGCCGAGTCCAATCCCAACATTGCCAAGTATCCACAAGTGATCGTGGAAGTTTTGTCGCCCTTGACCATTGACATGGATCGCACCAGCAAACTCATCCGCTACATGCAGATTCCTAGCCTACGTGAATACATCATCATCGAGCAGGCTCACCCACAGGTCGATATCTGTTTCATCAATGAAAAAGGCCTTTGGGATTCTGAGAAAATCGTCGGCCTAGATGGCACTTTCCAGATTCGATCGCTCGGCATCCAAGTTTCCATGGCGAGCATCTATCGCTTGGTTGAGTTTGAGGTGTAGGTCGTCCTCCCCTAGCAATCTCCCCGCAGAAAGCCCGCAGCGATCAATCAAAATCCCTAATTTACCAGAATGAACTGGAACAAGTTTTTTTTCCTCTTGGCCGCTACCTGCTGGGTGCTTGCTGTAGTTACCAACTTAACAGCTTGGCTAGCGCATTACGACATGTCTCGGATCTTCCCGCCTCTTTTTGTGCTGCATATCGGTGTTTTTGTGGTTTGGATCCCTGCGTTCATCCTCCTGATCGAGCGCCAACAAAAGTCCGAAAATCCGCTATCCAAGCGCATTCAGTTAAAAGTGGTCCTGCGCGATACCCCCTGGTGGCTAATCAGTATTGCTGGGCTGGGGATGGTTTATGCAATGTACAATTGGGCCGGTTTCGTAGCCAACAATGAGGGAAATCCCGAATTCAGGGATGGCCAATACCTCCTCATGGAGCACGCCAATGTCATCCGCACGATTACGCTGGATGAATACAACAGCGCTCAAGCCAATATCACCAGAGGCTTCTCTGGCCACTGGGTTGCTTTTTATGGATCGGCCGCCGCGATACTCTACCCTTTTGGAATTCGCAACGGCACGCCGCCTGTCGTTTCGCAGGCCGAGAGCCCGCCGCTCTCCTAGATGCCGCGCTCGTGCGGCAACGCTGCCGCAACGCGGATCGCTCCCTCCTTTGTTTCCCGTCCCAAATTCCCTAATTTTGGCAATCATTTTGACTGTAATCGTATGGGAAAAGTAGCCAGCACAGAGCGCGCCACAGGTGCACTCCCGTTTTCCAAAGAGTTAATCCTGAATGACTTCAGGATTGCCCATCAGAGCCGCCAAGCGAGCTATCTCGGCCGCAAGGAGGTGCTCACGGGCAAGGCCAAATTCGGCATTTTTGGGGACGGCAAGGAGATCGCACAGGTTGCACTCGCGCATTCCTTTGAAAATGGCGACTTCCGCTCGGGCTATTACCGCGATCAGACCATGGCTTTTGCCCTCGGCTACAGCAATGTCAAGGAATTTTTTGCCCAGCTCTACTCCGATACCGACCTCGACAAGGAGCCCGCATCCGGCGGTCGCCAAATGAATGGCCACTTCGCCACCCGCAGCCTGAACCCCGACGGCACTTGGAAAAATCTCACTGAGATGGCCAATTGCAGCTCAGACGTATCCCCTACCGGCTCGCAAATGCCGCGCCTCGTAGGCCTGGCCTATGCATCCGTCCTCTACCGCCAAGTCGATGAGCTCAAGCAATTCACCAACTTCAGCAACAACGGAAACGAGGTCGCCTGGGGCACCATCGGCAACGCCAGCGCTGCCGAAGGCATGTTTTGGGAGGCCATCAACGCCATGGGCGTGCTCAATGCACCTGTCGTGATGTCGATCTGGGACGACGGTTACGGCATCTCGGTCCCCAACAAATTCCAGCACACCAA
>JANPHP010000521.1:0-8674 GCA_031424495.1 Bacteroidota bacterium
GGCCAATGTTGCGTGGCCTCCAAACGCTTTATCGCCGTCGAGTCCATCGCAGATGATTTTCTTGCAAAATTCAAGTCCAAACTGGCAGCGCTGGTGGTCGGCAATCCCATGGAAGCCGCGACCAATTTGGGCCCACTTTCCACCGAGGCAGCAGCGGTGAACATTGCCGATCAGGTGCAGCGGGCAGTAGATGGCGGTGCAAAAATTTTGTTGGGTGGCAAAAGGGTCAATCGGGAAGGTGCCTACATGGAGGCGACCATTTTGACGGATGTGCATCCAGACAATCCACTTTTTTACGAAGAGTTTTTTGGACCGGTAGCCCTGTTTTTCAAAGTGAAAAATGAAGCGGAAGCGATTGCCTTGGCTAACGATTCGCCCTTTGGTTTGGGGGGATCGGTATTTACGCAAGATGTTGAAAGGGGCATGCGGGTCGCTGATCAAATTGATAGCGGCATGGTGTTCATCAATCACCCGACTTGGACGCAAGCCGACCTTCCTTTTGGAGGCACCAAAAGCTCTGGCTACGGAAGAGAATTGGCGCAGTTGGGCTTGGATGAATTTGTGAATAAGAAGCTGATTCGGGTGAGTGAATTGAGTGATCCATTTTGATTTTTTTGAAGGGATTGTGTTTGGATTTGGGTAGGGACGCCAGGCATGGCGTCCCTACGAAATCGATGTCGATTTGCGGGTTAGGTTGCGTTTGTTGTGGGCAGGGACGCTAGGCGTGGCGTCCCTACGCGATTGCAAGCGATCGACTTGGACGTGGTGTTTGGGAATAAAAACTTGCCCTTGGATGAATGTTTGGGAATCGGGAATTCCTGAACATTTATCCAAGGGCAAGCAATTTTGTTCACCCAGCTATTTCCTTAGAAACGAGAATCTTTGGATTCAAGGGAAGTCTCCGGATTGTGCTGGGGCGTTTTGCAGCTTACAGATTACCCAAGATGATTTTTTGGGCTCCTTGGTTTGCAGCATAGGACCATTTCACGAAATAAACGCCTCTTGCGATGCCGCTTTGCCAAGCTTTGAGGTCGACTGCATCGGTGCCTGGCGCCACTGCGCGTTCCATTGAACGGATTTCACGCCCGGTCATGTCGTGCAGGCTCAGGTGCATGGTGGTTGCAACGGAGGTCGCTGGAGAGAATGTCAAGGAATATCCATCCTCGGCATTTCCGATCAAGCTGACTTCGGTCGTGGTTTCTACCAAGTTGCTGGCTTTGCTGTTGTCGCCTCCGCTCACCGATGTGCCGTAGCAGATTTGGGCATCATTCATGGGGGCGGTATAGGTGATATATCCATTGGTAGGGGAAAAATAGACGCCTACCGGATTTGGAGGTGACATTGATCCCATATCCATATTGCTATTGGTCGCGACGGTATTGGCGAGCCAATCGCAGCCTGTCGGCAAGTGGCCGCTCAAATAGGACCTTGTGATCATGAGATCATCATTGGATCCTGAAGCTCCATTTGTTGCAGATCCATACACAGACAGTGCGGGAGTCCCAGCAATATCCCTTAGATCAAGTGAGGCGACTTGACCATTGCCGTTTGTAAACAATGATTGCGTTACGCCGTTGATGGATGCGTCTAGCCTCCAAACCTCGGTATCATTGCCACCAACCAATTGAGCAAGTGATAGGCCGGTCATCCAATAATCAGCGATCCTGGTAACGGGATCATACCGCGTTTCGATATCAATCATGTGATGGCTGAGCGGTGTGGGATCGTTGGCGTTTGCATAGTTGTTGCCAATAAACCAGGGCGAATTAAAATTGTTGTCCACTAAAAAGGCCGAAGGAGAGGACCATGGTGTCGAAGAATACCATGTGGACCCGCCGACGATATATCCACCGCCGCTAGGAAGCGCAGGGTCAGGGGACCAGTCGATGCAGGTCGCATAAAATTGGTCGGTGCGGTCATAGGGTAGCAGAACGGGGGTGCCACTAGGAAGGCCTGTATTAGCGTCCAAAGAGAAAATGAAACTTTCAGTTGTGGATCCGTATCCAAATCCCACGATGGTAAATTCTTGCGCATTTGGCTCTTCTACCCCGTCCCATGCATCACTAATATTGTTTCCGCTGAGCGGCATATCATAAACCTGAGACCATAATAGCGTGCCATTGTATCGCACCTTCATGACAAAAAGAACTTGACGGCCTACGGTAATGTCTTGGACATTTCCCATAATGTAAGTCGCATTGTCATAGGCGTTTTTGGCTATGTCATTGACATAATATAAGTCATAGTGTGAACCCAATGAATAGGTATTGGAGGCAAGCACCGTGCCAGCACTGTTGAGTTGGGCATAAAATACATTGTGCATTCCCTCGTCAGAGCCTGCGAGGGCGTATTCATTCCCATGCACTTCTCTGCAATAGACGCTTCGAGGTGACAGTAGCGTATTGCTTGCATCATAGAGCGAATAGAATTTAGCGAAGCAGGATCCAGTAATGTTGCCATCTACATCGGTGACAGCAAAACTGATCTTGGCAGGGCTATTGAAGGGATTCCACCAGCTATAGCCGGAGATCATGTGGCCATCTACGTTGTTGATGGTGCGATGGCCGTCGAATGCGACTTCAAAGTCGTTTGTGTGCGTTCCAAAATTGCCATAACAATGCTGGAAATAACCTTGTGAGCGCAGCGGGTGGAATAGGCCACATAGGGCGATCGCAACCCAGGTGAATAGTAGTTTTTTCATTGATAAAAAGGATTAAGTTTCTGTAATACAAATTATGTTGAAACAAAATAGTGTAACTGTGTCGGGTTTATTCATCGAGTATCCTTTCGGATTCCCAAACCATTGAATTCTCGTGGTTGCGGGTGTTATAGGAGATCGTGCCCTGGCAATGTTTATTTTTTGCAGGAGGTTGTGCAAGTGGTAGCTAGGATGTTCATCCGGCTATTTCCTTGGAAACACTATCCGTTGGCATTGATTCAACCGATGCCAACGGATAGTGGCAGATGATTTTGAGGATCAAAGACTACCCAAAATGACTTTTTTGGCTCCTTGGCTTGCTGCATAGGACCATTTTACGACATAAACCCCTCTTGCAAGGCCGGTTTGCCACGATTTTAGATCAATGTCATCTGTGCCGGCGGCCAATGCAAGGTCCAAGGAGCGGATTTCACGTCCTGTGATGTCGTGCAAACTCAAGTGTATGGTGCTTGCTGCGGGTGTAGCAGGGGAGAATGTGAGGAAATATCCGTCCTCGGCATTTCCGATCAAGCTGACTTCGGTGGTGGTTGCCACCAAGTTGCTGGTTTTGCTGTTGTCGCCTCCACTTACAAAGGTCCCATAACATATCTGGTCATCACCCATGACATCCGTGCGTGTGATGTATCCATTGCTTACATAAAAAACATCGCCTACAGGATTAGGAGGGGCCATCGACCCCATATCCATGTTGCTATTCGTAGCGACAGGATAAGAAAGCCATTCGCAGCCTACAGGCAGGTAGCCGTTCAGATAGGACCGGGATATCATGAGGTCTGTATTGTATCCCCAAGCACCCCAAATGCCAGAGGTATAGTGAGACAACGCGGGTGTGCCTGCGATGTTTCGCATATCAAGTGCGGCCACTTCTCCATTGTTGCTATTTTTGAACAGCAATTGGGAGACTCCGTTGATGGATTGATCAAGCCTCCACACTTCGGCGTCAAAACTTACTATGGGTGGGGTAGGCAACGGAGCCCTCGAGGGGCCTGTCATCCAATAATCGATCTCCCGGGTTACAGGGTTCCATCGTGTTTTGATATCTGCGGTAGTATAGCTGTAAGGGGTCGGATCGTTCGCATTTGAATAGGTGTTTCCAATAAACCAGGGCGAATTAAAGTCGTAATCCACCAACAATGCTGTTGGGGCGAGCCATGAGATAGTGGAATATCCCGTCGATCCGCCAACGATATATCCGCCTCCGCTGGGGAGCGATGGATCGGGTGACCAATCGATGCAAGTCGCAGCAAAATAATCCGTACGATCTTGGGGAAGTAGGACAGGGGTACCACTGGGCAGACCTGTATTGGCATCCAAAGCGAAAAGAAAGCTCTGAGGAAGGGCAAAAGGGCCAACCGATGCAAATCCTACTATGGTAAATTCTAGGCCGGTTGGCTCCTCCACCCCATCCCAGGCTTCGCTCATGTAATTGCCATTGAGTGGCATGTCATAAACTTGTGACCATAGTAAAAGCCCATTGGACCGCACTTTGATGACAAAAAGGACCGTGCGATTTGTAGTAAAGTCTACGACACTTCCCATGATGTAGACCGCATTGTCAAAGACGTTTTTTTCGATGTCATTGACGACATAGTAGTCATAGTTGGGTCCCAATGTATATGTTTGAGAAGCAAGGACGTTGCCTACATTACTGATCTGAGCGAAATAGACGTTGTGCATTCCATCATCAGCACCCGCGAGTACATAGCTACTACTAAGTTCCTCGCAATAAACGCTCCCAGCGGGTAAAGGACTCGTACTTGCATCAAATAGCGAATAAAAAATGGAAAAGCAAGATCCTGTAAGATTGCCATCTACATCCGTGACTGCCAAACAAAGCTTGTTAGGGCCAGTATACGGGGCCCAATTGCTGATTCCTGAAATCATGTGGCCATCGAGGATATTTGACGTGCGGTGTCCATCAAAAGCGACTTCATAGTCATTCAAATTGGATCCAAAGTTGCCGTAGCGATGCTGAAAATAGCCTTGGGCGATGAGTGGCTGAAAGAGGCCGCACAGGGCTAGCGCGAACCAAGTGGATAGAAGTTTTTTCATGGCGTGAGAGGATTTATTTTCTAAAAAAGCTAGTTTATGTTGTAAGGTTACCAAAGTATCCATGAAATACCTAATTTGTCACGAACAAATTTTTTCCGAGGCATCCATGCGGCTTGTGGATAGTAATGTGGCATTTAAGTGTCTAATGTGTTGTTGTTGTCTTGCGGCGCCGTGGGGTGGCGTGCCAAGCTCAAAAATGAGTATACAATCGGAGGTGGCTCCTTCGGAGCTTGCGTTTCGTCATTGACGGGGACGATCGGCGTGGCGTTTGTTGGGATGGAAATGACCGGTAGGGGTGGGGATTTCGCAGGGACGCCATGGATGGCGTCCCTACGAAATCGATGTCGATTTGCGGGTTTGGTTGCGTTTGTTTTGGGGAGGGACGCTAGGCATGGCGTGCACTAGCGCTGTACCAAAATCTTGGTGACGACGCGGCGGTCATCCCCTTGGCTGCACAAGAAATACATTCCCTCGCTCAGCTGATCGATGGTGACCACAAATCCATTGTCGGCGCTCAGGTCAAGGGTGCGTAGGGTCTGCCCGAGGGCATTGACCAAGCTGTATTGCCCAGGTAGGTCGCCTTGCAGGGTGAATGCGCCTGTGGATGGATTGGGGAATATGCTGATGCGAGGTGCGCCGACGCCAGGATCGAGGCCCACGATGACGACTAGCGTGCATGCAGACCTTGCTGAGCAACCGAGGCGGGTGACCTGGACGGCGTAGGCCCCCGTTGTATTTGGGGTGAAATTTTGCCCAGTCGCGCCGAAAATTGGTGCAAATCCATTGTTGCAATTGAGCCACTGGTAGGTTGCGAAAGTTTCGTTTGCGTGTAGGGTGTTTTGGGTGAGTGTGGTTGTGAGGTCGGGTATCGGACGCACGGTGACGATCAATTCGGTGCGGGAGCCGCTTGCGGCGCAAGTGCTGTCTTGCACGTAATAATTTGAGGTGCTTGTGAGTGGGCCGACCGGCAGCGTGGACCCGGAGCCTAGGTAGTTGCCGCCAGTGGCGGCACTGTACCAACTGATGGTGCCTGCGCCTGTCGCCATCAACACCATGCTTGTTCCTGTACATACGGTGGTGTCCATGGCACTCGGTGGTGGTGGTGGGTTGCAGCCGATGCTGATGCAGTTGAATGTATTACGGTTCACAAATGAGCCATCGCCCAGCTGACCGAGAAAATTGTTGCCAGTGCCGCAATATTGGTCGCGCATGGCTTTGAGGCCGATTGCATGCCCACCGCTGGGTGCGATGTCTACCCAGTTTTGGTCAAAGCCAATTTGCATGGGGCTGGTAGTGTTTACATTGTTGCCATTGCCCTGCTGGCCGGAAGTGTTGATTCCCCAAGCCCACAAAGTACCGTCGGCTTTCAATGCATCGCAAAGCGAGCCGCCTGGCGCGATATGCATCCAATCGGTATCTGTGCCGATCTGTATGGGTATCCATACATCTGTCGTTGCACCATTGCCCAAGGACCCATAGCTACCACTGCCCCAAGCCCATAGTGTGCCATCTGCTTGAATACCATAACAATAGGAATGATTCATGGCGAAGCTGCGCCAGGTATTGCTATTGCCTAGCTGTCCAGGGATGTAGCGATCGGTGGTGGTGCCATCTCCCAATTGCCCGGCGCTGTTTTGGCCCCATAACCAAAGGGTGCCGTCTGATTTGAGCGCGGCACTTGCCCAGCTTCCGGTAGCGACACTCACCCAGTCGTCGTCGCTTCCGATTTGGATCGGGACGAGGCTAGGATTCAAGGTGCCGTCTCCCAGCGCGCCATAATTGTTGCCGCCCCAGGCCCAGAGGGTTCCGTCGGCTTTGATGGCGAGCACATGATATTCGCCGGGGCTCACCGATGCCCAGTTGTGGTCGGTGCCCACTTGCACGGGGCTAGGCCGATTGATGGTGGTGCCATCACCCAGCTGCCCTTGCCCATTCATTCCCCAAGACCAAACGGTACCATCTACCTTGATGCCTTGGCAGTGTACGCCAGCGATGGCTCCGCTCACCCAGTTTGAATCTTGGCCGACTTGGGAGGGCGATGTGCTGCCGTTGTAGCTGCCATTGCCAAGCTGTCCATGATAGTTGTCGCCCCAGGCCCACAGCCTGCCATTGGCCCGCAGCCCGATGCTGTTAAAACCGCTGGCAGATAGCTTGGCCCATCGATCGTCTTTCCAGATAGGCAGGGGTAGGTTGCGGGGCACGTTGGCGCTGTCGCCGAGCTGCCCATATACATTGTCGCCCCAGGTCAGGCGGCTGCCATCGGCTTGGGTACCGATGCAGTGGTAGACGCCGGCAGCTAGGTGAATCCAAGCGTTTTGTGTGCCGACTTGCACGGGAACGAGGCTATTGGTATTGGTGCCATTGCCGAGCTGCCCGTAGGCATTGCCGCCCCATGCCCAGAGGGTGCCGTCGGCTTTCAAGCCATAGCTGCTGTAATTGCCAGCTTGGATCATGACCCATTTGCGGTCGGTGCCGACCTGTATCGGATAGTTGTGGGGGGCATTTGTGCCATCGCCTAGGCGGCCACTGTTGTTGTGCCCCCAAGACCATAGGGTGCCATCGGCCCGCAAACCGAGGGTATGGGCCTCGCAATTGGCGACTGCTACCCAGCGGTGGCTAGTGCCAATCTGCACGGGCATGTTGCGGTTGGTGTAAGTGGCATCGCCCAGTTGGCCGCTGGAATTGAGGCCCCATGCCCAGAGTGTGCCATCGACTTTGATGGCGTGGTTGTAGTCCACGCCCGACTCTACCGCGATCCAATTGTGGTCGATGCCGACTTGTGTGGGCATGTAGCCGTCTACATTCGTGCCGATGAACAACTGACCCATATTGTTGTGGCCCCAGGTCCAGAGCGTGCCTTTTGCGCGAATGCCGACGCTGAACAGGCTGCCCGCTGCGATGCTGATCCAATCATTTGCAATGCCTATTTGCTGCGGTATGCTTGCGGCAATGGTGGTGCCATTGCCCAACTGACCAAAGGTATTGTCACCCCATGCCCAGAGTGTGCCATCGGCTTGGATGCCAAGGGAGTGCGATAGCCCGGCAGCGACGGCGACCCAGTCGGTGCTGTTGCCGATCTGCACGGGGCTGTTGCGGGAAATCGTGGTGCCATCGCCCAGTTGTTGGGCATTGTTGTTTCCCCAAGCCCAAAGTGTACCGCTTCTGATTTCAAGGGAATGCAAAGCCTGACCGCCTGCTGCCAATGGCCGGTAGTTGCCGCGCATGGCTACCGATTTTCGGTTGTCGATGCGAGAAGTTTGGGCTTGCAGGCCAAGGTGTAAGCAGGTGGCAAGTAGCAGCAATAGGAATGCGTTTCCTCTCATCCAAAGAAAAGTTGGTGGTTTCTTGCTACAAGGTAATGAAAATTTTGAATTGGAAAGCTTGTGAAGCTTAGGAATCAGGGCAATCGCTCTTGATTTCAAATTCAAGGACAATGGAATCGTTGTCCATTTTCGGCCGAGCCGTGCCGTCTCTTGGTGGCCGGATGCGTAAGTTCAATGCCAATAAGTTAAGGGAGAAAGTACGGTTCATGATTTAATAGCTCAACACGCCGCGGCGCGTTCAACGTGGATAGCTCCCGCACTTCGTGCGGGACGCGGCGCGGTAAAACCCACGGTCAGCAATAGCATATCCAGATCAATGCGCCGCGGCGCATTGAACATGATTTGTGAAATATTGGATTGTATTCACATTCAACCCCGCCTGCGGCGGATTGACAATAAAAAAAACGCATTCAACCCCCGGTTCTACCGGGGGCTATCCACGTTGAAGTCCTTCGGACTTTTTTGCGGGCTACCGGCAATTTTCAAGCACCTTGAGGACAAGAGCTTGATCCTTCAGTGAATGGCATTGGGTTTTACCGGGGGGCTATCCACGTTGAAGTCCTTCGGACTTTTTTGCGGG
>JANPHP010000522.1:0-8209 GCA_031424495.1 Bacteroidota bacterium
AGCGCGGCTATCCCAGCGGCTCAGCGATGCAAATGAAGGCGCAAACTGGCGCTGTGCAGTTTGCAGGCGTAGACGTCGACATCCTCGGCGACAAAGCCAAAGACTTGGCTTTTGAGTACATGGGCGACTATTGGGAGGAGCTCAAACGCAATTTCAAGCTCGAAGACTTCCTCGTCGCGCTCGTCAAAGACCTCCTCGACATCGTCGGTGTCGACTTGGTTAAAGGTGCTGTGAGCGCTGTGAGTCAGACGGCTGCGGCCCTCGCAACCAACATCGCTCAAATCACCAAGGTTCTCTCATTGGTCGTCAAGATCAAAGAATGGATCGACCGCGTACCCAAGCCGATCAAGGAATTCCTCAAATACCTGCTCGGCTTCTTCATGAAAAAGGTGTCCAAATGGATCACTGGAGAGGGCATGGAGGACGCCAAGATCAATAGCGTCGTCTTCGGCCTCGCCAACGTCATGGACATGTTTGGCAACGCCATCGGCCAATTGGAAGGTCTGCTCAACAAGCTCAATGGGATGATTTCCAGCGGCTTGAGCAAGCTCCAGCAATTACCTGGCGTGCAGACGGGCATCAATGTTGTTTCTCGCGCATTCGAAGCCTACGGCCCCGAATTGAACGCAGCCAGCAACAAAGTCACAGGTGCAGTCGGCGATTTGTGGACTGAGGCCAAAAAGCTCAAACCACAAGATCCCAAGGAAAACAAAGCCACGGAACTCGATCTTAAGTTCCTCTGGCTCAAGGTCAAAAGCCCAGAAGTCCAGAAATGGACTGAGAAGGACAAGAAGACCGGCAAGGACAAGGAAATGGGCGGCATGGTCCTCGACAGCCAATTGGGCATCCGCCTGAGCGGCAATGACTTCGAGGCTGACATCACCGTCAAAATCAACTATGCAGGCGACTACCGCTTCAAGCTACAAAGCGAGAGCAGCCTGCTCGAAGGCGGCGTGGGCATCGACGGCCTCTTCAACATCGCCGGGCTCACCCTGAGCCAAATGGAAATGAGCTCAGAGGAAGGACTTTCCCTCCTCATCGTCAAATTGGCGCACATTGCATTCGGCAACGACGTGCTCGTCGGCGAGAATTTGCGCTTCCAATACAAAAAGGGCAGCAAGACGCCATTCGAAATGGATGGCGGCGTCGAGCTCAATGCGCTCGGCCGCAGCCTCAATGGCCAATTGCACCTCGGCTTCAAAGACGATGGCAAATTGGGCCAAGGCAAGTTTGCAGTCAGCACAGGCAAGGAAGAATTTGAATTGATCAAGGACCACTTGAGCATCAAAAACATCAATGCCGCCGGTGATTGGAACGATGGTAAGTTTGATAGCCTGATGATCAAGGGCGATCCGGCGCTCAATGTTGCTGGCGCACGCGTATCGGGTCAGCAGGTCGGCTTGGAATACCACGATGGCAAAGGCTTTGAAGGAAAGGCCGATTCCTTGCTTATCGAGGTCGACATCATGGGCGCCACCGTCGGCGTCTACATCAACAATGCTACGATCGAGGAGAATGGATTCTCTGCCAAGGATGTAACCCTCAAATTCACCGGCGCTGCCGCCAAAAAAGAAGCTGCACAAGATCAAGCTCCTGATGGTGGTCAAGACGGCAAAGTCGGATTGGTCAAGGAATTCGTGCCTGCATTCGAGCTGGATTGGCTCACAAAGGCGCTGGGCATCGAGGAAGTCGAGATGCGCATTTCGAATGCAAGGCTGGGCTGGGGTAAAAAAGAAGAAACGCCTGCCGTCGCTACCGGACAAGAAGCCGAAAGCGCCACCGCTGGCAAGGTCGATGCGACCAAAACCAAATTGGCTCCCCAAAAAGACGAAAATGCCGACGAGAAGACCAATGTCTTCACGCTGCGCCGCCTGAAAGCCACCCTGTTTGGCATCACCGTCGATGGCTCTTACAAAGACGAAACCAAAACATTTGACGGCACGATTTCCTCCAAATTGTTTGGTCAGGACAGCGGCCGCAAACCTGCGACCTTCGGCGTACAGATGAAAGAAGGCGGCGCATGGGAAGCCACCATCAATTCGCTCGCTTTGTTGCCTGAAAATAAGGCATTTGGCGAGGCGTTGAATGTGGGCCCTATCGTCCTGAACAAGATCACCTTCGGCTCTGCCGACGGCATCAAAGAAATGGAGCTCGCGATCGACAAGTTTGGCATCGCCGGCGACATCTTGGCTGCGGAGGGCATTTTGCTCAATTACACCAAAGACAAAGGCGTCCTAGAGGCCAATGCCAATATCTACCTGAAATTGATGCAGGAAAATCCGCGCCTGAGCGGCAAATTGAACCTGCAATTCGGGCAAGATGGCAAGCTGATCCAAGGATCGGCCATCAAAGAGGCCTCTGGCGAGCAATTCCCCTTCCTCGGCAACCGCCTCATTCTCGCCAACCCTAGCTTCAACGCGCAATTCAGCAGCGCCAAGGGCCTGAGCCACCTCATGGCCGCCGGCAACCTCTCGCTGCAATTGCCATCCGCCAAAGTCAGTGCCGAAAATGCCGTCTTTGAATACGACAAGGCCGATCAAATCTTCAAGGCCCACGTGGACACGATGAGTGGCAAGGTGCTGCTCGGCGAAGAAACGATGGTCATGGTGCTGGTCCAAGGTGCACAGATCGACAAAAAAGGAATCAGCGCTGAGAGCATCAAGCTCACATTCAGCTACGGCGACGACGAGGCTCCCAAAGAGGACCTCAAAGCCCTCGCCAAGGCTGGCGACCTAAGCAAGTTGCTGCCAGGCTTCAATGCCGACATGTTCAAAAGCGTCGGCGGCATCGACACCTTCGTCATGGACCTCACCACCACCAATGTCAATTACAGCTTTGGTGGCGACAATGAGGAAGGCCAAGTCGAGAAGGCCGGCAAGGACGCCGAAAAGAAAAGCGAAACCAGCCTCGCGATCCGCAAGCTCAAGGCACACGCCTTCGGCTTTGAGATCATGGGCAAATATTCCGAAGGCCTGTTTGAAGGTTCCTTCAATTCACCAGACTTTGGCGGCGGCGCATTCGATGTGAACACCGTCGATCCAGAGAAATGGGTTGCGCGTGCACACGACGTCGACCTTAAGTTTGGCGGTCGCAAACTCTTCAACCTCTTTGGCATGGAGCGCGTGCAACTGCATGAGCTTCAGTACGTGAGCGGGCAAGGCATCAACATCCTGAACCTGAGCGTGCACAAGCTCGACTTCGGCAACGGCATCTTCCTCACCGATCAGATCGATGGCCAATTGACTGAGAAAGGCTTGGAGTTTGCGGGCAAAGGCGTGCAGTTGGACGTATTTGGATACAAACTGGCTGGCGCCTTCAAGGTGAGCGTCGACAAGACGGGCAAGCCGACCGAGATTCGTGCGACGCTCGATGGCGCGACCGATATCGAGGCCATCCAAAATGTACTCAAATTCACAGGCGTCGGCGGTAGCGTGGACTGGGTGAATGGCGCACTTGAAAACATGGAATTGCACGCTGGCATGGGCATGAAGCTCCCAGCAGGCATCACGCTCGACGTGCCCAAAGCACAGTTTGGCTACAAAAAAGAAGAAGGACTCTTCGCCGCCGTCGACGAGATGCGTCTCGGCGTGCGCGTGAGCAGCGACGTGCAATTGCTCTTCCGCATGTTGAAGGGCAAAGTGGGCAAGGACCAAGGTGGCAAAGTGAATTTCACAGCTGAGAAATTGGCTGCGACATTCGCCTATGGCAAGGAAATCATCAGCCCAGAAAAAGACGTCAAAAAAGAAGAATTGCAAATGTTGCTGCCAGGTCTGCCGACCAAGTGGCTCGACTTTGCAGGCCTGCGCGTGCTGGTCTTCACCGCCGCCGCCAATCAAATCAAAATGGGCCCCAAAGGCCTCGAAATTGCGGGTTGGGAAAAAATCGTGGAGGCGTTGGAAGGCGGCTTCATGGGCCTCGACGTCGGTTACAACAGTGCCAATGCTGAAATCGGCTTGGGCGAGGGACTTGGCGGCATGGTCGAAGGCCAACTCGACAAGTACACCACAGGTGGCCAAGGCAGCAAAGACGGCCTCAACAAAAACGACGGCAAAGACAGCACGGGCAAAAAACCTGAAGGTCCCGGCGGATGGGTGCGCGGCTCTTGGAACAAAGAAGTCGGCATTCCTGCCATCAGCATGGACATTCCGATTTTGCCAGGCCTTGCAGTTGGCGGCGGCATCAGTGCCGGTGTCGGCGTGGGCGCGACCATCGGTGCGGGCCTCGAGAAACTGCCCGGCAAGGAAGACGGCAAAGAGCGCTTCAAAGTCAGCGGCGACGCTGCCATCAAGGCATTTGGCGACCTCAAGGTCGAGCTGCATGCGACCGTAGGCCACGAATTGATCATCGCGATCCAAGCTGGATTGTATGCAAAAGCGTCGATCTCGGCCGCAGCAGAAGGCATGGTGACGGGCGTGGTCCTCTGGGATCGTGACCAAAACAAAATGTCGATCAGCAAGAAAAAGGAAGACAAGCCGCAGGTCGATGTCGCCTTGAACGCAGGTCTGCACGCTTCTGTCGGTGCCGAGGTGAAACTGAAGGCCTTCGTTTTCTTTGAGAAAAAATTGTGGAGCTACGAGTTCAAGAATTGGGATCTTGGCGATTGGCTGTTGCACGGCAAGTTGGTGGCGCGTGAAGACGGCGGCTATGAGTTCTTGCGCGAATCCAGCGGCTTCGGCAAAGACGGCGGTCTGCCGAGCACAAAGCCACAGGTGGATGCCAAGGTTGTCACGCCTTTGGATGTGCTCCAAAAAGGCGAAAAGATTGAGGATCAACGTGTCGTCTGGCGCATCTACCATGACATCATGGATCCGACCAGCGGCTACAGCCCTGAGCAGCAGCAGCAAATGGTCGATACGCTCAAAAGCCTCACCAAGATCGATTTTGCCAAACAGCAAGGCGATCTCGGTACAATGATGAATGAGATGCGCGGCCGCACCGAAGGGCAGGCAGATCCGTCGGCGATCATGACCAATAAGGAGTGGGAAGCCTACTCCACGACAGATTCGGGCTTCTGGATCTTCAAGCATCAAAGTTCCCGCAAGGCCGTCAAGGCTGTGGACATGAAGCTTGCCGAATACAACAGCGCCAAGACGACTGCGGAAAAAATCCAAGTCTTGAAAGGCAGCCTCACCGACGACGAGATCGGCAAGGTGTTGCCCAAGATCGATCTGGAAGATCCGATGGGCAGCAAAAAATTGGCTCCTGTATTTCAGCGTGCTGGCCTCGTGCAGATTTGCGACACGTTTATCCTCAAGGAAAGCGGTAGCAGCCGCGTAGACATGGTCGCCAAATTGCGCAGCGATGCCGCCAAGGAACTGGAGAAACTCATGAAAGATCCAGGCGAACGCCGCAGGATGTAATCGGAGTGAAACCAGCAGAATGAAAATCCGCCGGGTGCTTGCGCTCGGCGGATTTTTTCATCCTTCGCTTTGCAATTTGTTAGGCAACGCTAACGGTGATTCGATGAAAAAGCTCAATTTTACCGCATGGCCGATCCCCTCAAAGAAATGTTCAACAAGGCATATTTCAATGCCTTGGCAAACGCAATACAGCAGGTTTGGAAACCATTTCCAGCCAATGATTTTATGCGAGAGGTCTGTCTGGGCCTCGATGTTTTGTCCTTGAATGAGCGCATGCGGCATTGCGTCGTGATCTTGCAACGATTGCTGCCGCAGGATTTCAAGGAAGCTGTGGGGATATTGCGGGATGTCATTCCCCTCATGCCAGGCGGGTATCAAAACTTGTTGTTCCCTGATTTTGTGGGTGTATTTGGGCTTGCGGATGCGACATTTTCCTTGGATGCCTTGAAATTTTTCACACAGTTTGGCTCTTCAGAATTTGCGGTGCGCCATTTTTTCAAAGCTGCGCCAAAGGCCACTTTGGCAGTGATGGAAACCTGGGCATGCGACGAAAACGTACATGTGCGCAGGCTCGCCTCTGAGGGTAGTCGCCCGCGCCTGCCGTGGTCCTTCAAGCTCGATGCTGTTTTGGAAAATCCGCAGCTGACGCATCGGATTCTTGAAGCATTGAAAGCCGATCCTGCATTGTACGTGCGTAAATCTGTTGCCAATCATCTCAACGATCTTTCCAAAGACCATACGGATATTATGCTTTCCATGGTGGAGGGCTGGGACTTGTCTGTAGCGGAAACAGCTTGGATCGTCAAACATGCCTGCCGCACTTTGATCAAAAAGGGGAACACGCGGGCCTTGTCGCTGTTTGCCTTTGAACAAGAAGTGGGAGTGAGGCTTGATGCATTTGAACTCAAAAGCACATCGATTGCGCTAGGTGAGCGCCTTCAATTTGCCTTTGTTCTGCATTCTACCAAAGATTCCCCCCAAAAACTGGTTGTGGATTACCGCATTCACTACGTGAAACAAGGCGGTCAGCTTTCTGCAAAGGTTTTCAAACTCAAGGAAGTTTCACTCGCCTCGGGAGCTTCAATGGAGCTGGCAAAAAATCAGGTCATCCAAGATTTCACCACGCGCAAACATTATGCAGGCACCCACAAAATCGAGATTCTTGTGAATGGTGTGGTGATGCATGAAGCAGATTTCGAATTGCATTCAGTGCGATAGACCGGATGAAAATATTGCGGCAACAGCCGTGCTTTCATGCAGGCATACGCTTTTGTAAGCCTTCCCGATCAAATGCGCAATATTCGACCTTATTTCATCTTGTCAATTGCATCCATATTGTTTTTGGCTAGGATGAATTCAGGATAGATTTTCAATGCCGTTTGAAAATTGGTTTTGGCGCTTTCCTTTTTGCCTTGTTCCAATTCCAGTACACCGTGTAGATTCATCGCAGCAGCAGCGAGTGGTACATCTTGCGAGCGTCCATCCTCCACCGAAATCGCAATTGTTTTTTCCTTGATGCTCTCGTCGCCCAAAAGTTGGTTGATTGAGATTTCGCATTCGCCAAATCGCTTCATCGTAAACTGCAATGCGGCGATTTCATACATGTGGTAAGGATTTTTGGACGATTTGTACATCGTCTCATAGTCCGCAAGCGATTCCTTGGCACGGCCAATGCTTTGGTTGGCAACTGCACGCAGCTCCAATGCAGATTGGTTGTCGGGATGCGCATCGAGAATTTCGGTGGTCACGATCACGACTTGCGGCCATGCGCCACGTTGAAAATAAAGCGCAGCCAACGTGTCTTTGAGGGCTGTTTGCTCGGGTTGCAATGCGATGAGGTGGTACATGGCATCTGTGGCGACAGCAAAGTCGTTGTATGTCAGTGCAGAATGAAAAATCTGTTGATAGGACTTGATGGGATCATAGCCTCCAGCTTGTTTGGGGGTGTCTTCTGTTTTGGCAGGAGCGGCACCACCTTTCCCCTTTTGGGCGGAGGCAGTCGTGAACATTCCAGCAATCAAGAGTGCCAGAAACATTGCAAAGCGAATCGTATGGAATTTCATGGGTGAAAATTAGCGAAATTCAGTTAGTGAGAATGAAAAACCTCCGAAGAAAGCAATTCTGCGGAGGTTTTTCAAATAATATGAAATGCTTATTGGAGCACGAGTTTACGCATGATCACTTCATTGCCCAGTTTCACATGGGCGACGTAGCTACCGGCGCTGAGTTTTGAAAAATCAAAATCCATTTTGTTGTAGCCTGCATCGACATCACGTGACTCTACATAGACGATTTTGCCAAGCGCATCATAGACTTCCATGGAGAAATCGATGTCTTTGCTCAGGCTCATCCAAAGATTCACGTTGCCATCTGAAGGATTTGGGAAAAATCCGCCGACTACGTAGTCTTTACCTTTAAGCAAAATGGCCTCGACGGTGTTGGAGATGGCCTCGCCACCGTTGAAGTCCAACTGACGAAGGCGATAGAAATACCGCTGATTGGCGACGACGTCCCTGTCTTCCAAGCTGTAGGAGGTAGGACTTGCGCTGTTGCCTGCACCTTGCACAAAGCCGATGTATTCAAAATTGACGGCGTCGGTGCTGCGGTGTACTTCAAATCCAGAGTTGTTGACCTCGGTTGCTGTTTCCCAATCAAGCATGATGGTGGTTTCCAGTGGAGTAGCAGTGAGGCTGAGGTACTCTACAGGGAATACGCATGAGCTGATGCCAGGGAGGATAAACAAACCACCCAAAGCAAATTGATTGCTTACCCACGGCGTAGGGTAGGTGCCGGGATAGCCTGTCGATTGTGTCCAGCTCAGGAAACCGCCTGGGTTCAAGCTTGTGACC
>JANPHP010000523.1:0-12779 GCA_031424495.1 Bacteroidota bacterium
CTGACAGATGTCGCAGCCGTAGGCCCAGCCCTCGGTTTGCGCGGCGAGCTCGGCGGGCATGCCCTCGCGCAGCTCGATCGTGAGGTAGCTGATACACTTGCGGCTGTCGATTTGGTAGGGGGTGAGTGCCTCGGTGGGGCAGGCGTCGATACATTTGGTGCAGGTGCCGCAGTAGTCCTTCATCGGGCCGTCATAGTCCAGCTCCAAGTCCACGATGATCTCACCGATGAAGTACCAAGAACCCATTTTGGGGTGGATGAGGTTGGTATGCTTGCCGATCCAGCCCAGGCCGCCACGTTTGGCCCAGGCCTTGTCCATGACCGGCGCCGAGTCGGTGAAAACCCGTGCATTGACTGCTCCAACATTCTCCTGCATCCACTCCAAAACTCGGTGGAGCTTGCGCTTGATCACTTTGTGATAGTCTTCTCCCCAAGCATAAGTCGAAATCTTGGGCGCATCGGCAGGTTGATGGTCGGCAGGATCAGGACAATAATTGAGCAAGACGCTGATCACAGACTTGGCGCCCTCGACGAGCAAACGCGGGTCAACCCGCATGTCGAAGTGGTTTTCCATCCAATTCATCGTCCCGTGCCGGCCCTCTTTCAGCCATTGCTCCAAATCAACGGCCTCTTTTTCCAAAAATCCTGCCTTGGAAATGCCCACCAAATCAAAACCCTGCAAGCTCAGTTGCCGCTTGATTGCCTGGGTGAGGTCGGATGGGGACACTTTTGGAATTGAGAATTGAAAATTGAAAATGGAGAATTGCCGGGGTTGTAGGTAATACTGGCTCTGCGATCTTTGGCGATGCTATCTCATCGATGTCTGCGGTGATTTATTCAAAGTCAATGCATTAGCCTAGATTCTGGCCTTTGTCCTAGCTTTGCAAACGGGGCGATCTCTGCGGTTTTCCTTGCACGAGAGCAAGTCCTCAAAACGGTAAAGCTTTGAGCGAATCCAAGTACAACTTGCCAAACAGCATCGTGGGCAGGGCGCAATCACCGTGATTGAGGTTGTCGGCCGTTTCGAAGAGGCTTACGGTCGTGGCGCCGGCAGCTACGAAATGATTGTAGGCGACGATGGAGTTTTGATAATTGACTTGGTCGTCGCTGCTGCAATAAAACATCTTGACGGGCGATTTAGGAATCCAGTCATAGAGATCGTTTTTGCGCAAGGCCACCTTCAATGGGTGGTTGGGGTCAGCATCAAAGGCAGCCATCTCAGCGTCCTTGACCATGAGACGCGGCACTGGATTGGATACATTGTTGATTTCACCAATGTCGTGCGTACCGTCAAACATGGGAGGAATGATGGAGTCGTATGGGGGCTTGAGCAAGGCGACCACGTCCGGAACCAAGTGATACACCATTTGGTAGCTGAACAGCACATAGGGCAAATATCCCGGTGTGGGATAGGGATCGAAACTTGTGATGACCTGCGCCTGCACGCCCGAGCAGTCGTAAGGTCCCGCCATGGGGGCCGAACCCGTGACGACAAATTCTGGCTCGTAATAGGTTTGGATTTCGCGGTGGGTGGCCATCGTGGAGTGACCGCCTTGCGAATAGCCAAACAAAAATAAGCGATGGTCCCAAACCTTGTTGAGATCCGTAGAAAAGTCCCTGCAAGCCCTGAGCATATCGATGACGGCCGTCGCCTCTGATTTTGCATGTATATAAGGATGCAAACCCGGGCTGTCGCCCAAGCCGAGCAAGTCGGGCATGGTGCACATGTAGCCGCTTGTCGCATAGACGATGCCGATCACAACCTCGTCGTTGCGCCGACTCGCGACGCTGTTGTCGCTCGCAACGGTACCATGTTGGTAGCTCACCATGGGCAAGGCTGGCAAGCTGTCGCCGTTTGGAACGCAAAATGCTCCCGATGCTATTGTGAGCCTGCCAAATGGGTCTGTCGTTTGGTAAACGACCTTATATACTGAGACACCATACTGTACATGCAAAAAAGCCGTTGCTCCGCCGCCGATCGTATTGATAATGGAATCCACCTGGTCGGGTGTCCAAGTCTCCATCAACGATGTGCTGAGGACCTTGCCCCGTGGATCGGCCTTCTCTTCAAAAGGCGCTTCTCTCCAATCACTACAAGCTGTGAGCATGAGCATCGGGAGAAGGAACAATAAGATGGTAGACTTTTTCATGCAATTTTAGTTCAGTGCCAAGTTGGGGCGACCACAATTTAGAAAAGAGTTTGCTGATCCCCGCTAGGTGTGATGCCAAAATGTTTAAAAGCCCGCTCAGTGGCCATACGGCCACGCGAGGTGCGCTTCAAAAATCCCTCCATAATCAGGTAGGGTTCATAGACTTCTTCGATGGTCTCGGCCTCTTCACCGACCGCCGTCGCGATGGTCGTCAGACCGACGGGACCACCTTTGAATTTCTCGATGATCGTGCGCAGGATCTTGTTGTCCATGTCGTCGAGGCCGGTCTCGTCGACATCGAGGGCTTCAAGCGCGATTTTGGCTATGACCATCGAGATCGTGCCATCGCCTTTCACCATCGCGAAGTCGCGGGTGCGGCGCAGCAAGCGGTTGGCGATGCGCGGAGTCCCGCGGCTGCGTCGCGCGATTTCAAAGGCAGCATCCTTCTCGATCGGCACGCCGAGCACGCCTGCAGATCGCCTGATGATGCGTGCCAGTGTCTGTGCATCGTAGTATTCCAACCTGAAATTGATGCCAAAGCGGGCGAGGAGCGGAGCGGTAAGCAAACCTGTGCGCGTCGTCGCACCGACGAGCGTAAATGGGCTCAGAGCGATTTCTACGCTGCGCGCATTCGGCCCCGACTCGATCATGATGTCGATTTTGAAATCCTCCATCGCCGAGTAAAGGTATTCTTCCACGATAGGACTCAGGCGGTGGATCTCGTCGATGAATAGGACATCGCGCGGCTCCAAATTGGTGAGCAGGCCTGCGAGGTCACCCGGCTTTTCCAGGATCGGACCCGACGTGGCCCTGATGTTGGTGCCCAACTCGTTGGCGATGATGTAAGAGAGCGTGGTCTTGCCCAGGCCCGGAGGGCCATGTAGGATCACGTGATCGAGCGAATCGCCTCGCATGGCAGCTGCTTTTACAAAAATTTGCAGGTTTTCGACCAGCTTCGGTTGCCCAGAAAACTCGTCAAAGCGCTGTGGCCGCAGTACGGAATCTTCCTCCTTGTCTCCCACGTTGCTGCCGTCCGTAATGCGTTCTTTCATTCCAAATTCATTCTGAGTCACAATGATACTAAGAATTCATCCATTTGCGATGCCCCCTGCATCAACCATCTCAGTCATTCCTTCTTTCAAAATAGCCTCTAAATCGGTAGAATCGCCACAAATTCGTTTTATGAACTGAGTTTGAGCAATTCAGAGGCCTATAAAGATTGAGGTTTGCGGCGAAATTCGCATATTTGCGCCAGTAATTTTGGTAGGAATATGACATTGATCGCTTCAATTTCGGGAATCAGGGGTACGATAGGAGGGGAAAGTGAGAAAAACTTGACTCCCATCGATATCGTGAAATTTACATCTGCCTTTGGCATGTGGATGACGACAAAATCAGAATCCACCAAGGTTGTGATTGGTCGTGATGCCCGTTTGTCGGGCCCGATGGTCGAGCATCTCGTGATCGGCACGCTCGTGGGTTTGGGTTTTGAGGTGATCAATCTTGGACTTTCCACGACACCGACGGTTGAGATGGCCGTCACAGCTTATGAAGCCGCAGGCGGCATCGTGATCACCGCTTCTCACAACCCCGGTGACTGGAATGCACTTAAACTGCTCAATCGCAAGGGCGAATTTGTGACCAACAAAGCGGGCGGCGACATCCAGGAAATCGTAAAGCGCGGGTTTTTCACTTACGCTATGATCGACCAAATCGGTTTTGTGACCGAGGTGAATGATTTTGGCGCACAGCATATCCAGAAAATTCTCGCATTGTCCTATATCGATGCCTATGCGGTCGGGGCAGCAAACCTCAAGATCTTGGTCGACGGGGTGAATAGCAGCGGCGGCGTCTATGTGCCGCAACTGCTGCGTGCCATGGGTGTCACCGATATCGTGGAGCACAATTGCGACCCAACCGGACACTTTGCCCACAACCCAGAGCCGCTCAAGCAAAACCTGCTCGACACCTGCGCTGCGATCCTGACCCACGGCTGTGACTTGGGCATTGTGGTGGATCCAGATGTCGATCGTCTGGTATTCATCGATGAAAAAGGTGAATTATTTGGCGAGGAATACACGCTCGTGGCGATTGCAGACTACATCTTGCAACAAAAGAAAGGTGTAGTCGTCTCCAACCTCAGCTCCAGCCGTGCGCTGCGTGACTTGGCTGCCAGCCATGGTTGCCGTCACTATGCATCCGCTGTGGGTGAGGTCAATGTTACTGAGATCATGAAGCGCACCGATGCCGTGATCGGTGGCGAAGGCAATGGGGGCGTGATCGTCCCTGATCTGCACTACGGGCGCGATGCACTCGTGGGCATAGCTATCTTCTTGACTCATCTCGTAAAGTGTAAAATGACCTGCTCTGAGCTACGGGCCACGTATCCAGATTATTACATGTCCAAGCAAAAGGCAGATCTGGACCCAACCGTGGACATGAAGCGCCTGCTCGATGACTTGGAGCAGAAGTATAGCGCAGAGGAAACCAACAATATCGATGGTCTCAAGATCGACTTTGCCGATTCATGGGTCCACCTCAGGAAATCCAACACAGAGCCCATCATCCGTATTTATTCTGAAGCCAAAACCCAAGCTGGTGCTGATGCGCTTGCAGACAGCTTCAAGGCTGAAATTACCTCCATGGTCGCTTCATCACATTGAAAATGAATAGGATATATCTCGACAATGCAGCGAGCACGCCTATGGACGCCGAAGTCCTGGATTTGATGATCGATGTATTGCGTTCTGCCAATGGCAACCCATCATCGGTGCATTATCATGGGCGGCAACTGCGCGCCATGATCGAGCAGTCCCGCAAAGAAATCGCAAGCCTCATCGGGGCATCACCTGCTGAGATTTTCTTTACCAGCGGCGGTACCGAGGCCGACAATCTTGCGATCAAAGGCGCTGTCGCCACCCAAGGCATCCAACAAGTGATCACGACGGCCATCGAGCACCACGCTGTGACACATCCGGTCGAAGACTTGGAAAAGGCTGGCATGAAAACCGTTTGGTTGCGCGTAGATAGCGAGGGCTTTCCCGACCTGGCGCAATTGGAAACTGCGCTTCAAAGTGGAGACAAATCCCTTGTGAGCCTTATGCACGCCAACAATGAGCTGGGCACGATGATCGACCTGGACCAGGTCGCACGCCTTTGCGCTCGCTATGGGGCCATTTTGCACTCCGACACGGTGCAGACGATGGCGCATGTGCATTACAAGCTCAGTGACATGCCCATCCATTTCATCACAGCCTCTGCGCATAAATTTTATGGCCCCAAAGGCGTCGGTTTTCTCTACATCAAATCTGGAACGCAGATTCCTGCCCAGATCTGTGGTGGCTCACAAGAGCGCAACATGCGCGCGGGAACAGAAAATGTGGCCGGCATCGTTGCGATGGCGGCAGCTTTGAAGAAATGCTATGGCTCGTTTGAGCAAAAGACAGCACATCTCTGGAATCTGAAGCAGCGCATGCAGCAAGGTCTGGAGCGCATGGTGACCGGCGTGCAATTCAATGGAGCCATCGAGCCTGGCAAGTCGATCCCGACGGTGCTGAATGTCGCATTCCCTTCAGACGAGGAGGAATCGATGATCCTATTCAACTTGGATATCGGCGGCATTTGTGCATCAGGGGGCTCTGCCTGCACATCGGGTAGCGTGAAAGGCAGCCATGTATTGGCCGGACTCGGCCACGGACAGGCTAGGGTCTCCAACAGCGTGCGTTTTTCATTTGGCGTACAAAATACCGAGGCGGAGATCGACGAGGCGCTCGCCAAAATAGGGGAGTTCTTGCACGTGAGGGTCTAGGAACGCCCAAAAACAGTTCTGCATTCATACCAATGCTGCCACCTGCGCTCGATTGCCTAGGTGGCAGCATTCATTTTGAGGCGCTATCAGCGTTTGGTGACCCTATTCCAACATTGCAAATCAAAAATGGCAGGTATAAAAATGCAGAAAGCCTTCGGCAATTTTACCGAAGGCTTTCTTAGAAGGGTGGGCTGTACTGGATTCGAACCAGTGACCTTTGCAGTGTGAATGCAACGCTCTGAACCAACTGAGCTAACAGCCCTTAATGCAGCACAATGAACGAATAGCGATCAAGTCCGACCACCTCACGCACTTGCTGCAAAGTGTGTGGGCCCACCAGGACTTGAACCTGGGACCACCTGATTATGAGTCAGACGCTCTAACCACTGAGCTATAGGCCCTTCATCAAATAACGAAGTGATACCACTTTCAAAAGTCCTGCAAAGCTCGGTAGATCGTTTGTATTTTCAAAATGAAGCGATAAATATTCCTCAAAAAAAGCAGAAATGATTCCCAAATGGTCCGAACAAGTGCATGAGCAGCATCAATCCCCGATCTGTGAGGCTTGGCCTTGTGAAAAAACATGATAAAAATCAGTTTTGGGCCTGAGTGCTGTCATCGATCACTCAGGCCATGAACGAGTTCTTTGCACTGTATCCGATATCTATCAATGCACATGATCTTCACCGACTATTCCGCCAAAACGCTTGCCCCCAATGTCGACCGATTGGAAACCGATCCCTCGCTGAGCAAGATACTCGTACCCGTGGATTTTTCAGACTGCGCAGAAAATGCAATCCGATTTGCGGTAGCCATTGCCTTGCGCACGGGGGCCTCGATCAAGCTGTTTCACAGTGTGCAATTGCCCCTACAGACTGCGGAAATGGTCGCTTATCCGATCGATACCCTAGAGCGAGATGCCGCGCAACGACTCGGCAACATGACCGTCGAGATTGTAGATTGGCTGCAAAAAGAGGGAATGCGTGCCATTGCGGTGCACCACCAAGTACATGTCGGTTTTGCAGCTGAAGAAATTGTCAATGCTGCCCTTCGTGACGGCTCAGACCTTATCGTGATGGGTACACTAGGGGCGGGCGCCATCGAAGGCCGGATATTGGGAAGCAATGCCTCGACCGTGATGCAGCACGTAAAATGTCCGGTGCTCATCGTGCCTGACAATGCAGAATTCAGTGGATTTAAGCGAATCGCCTATACATCAGACATGCATGAGGTCAATCGCCCTGCGGTCAAAATGCTAGTGGACTTTGCCAGCCACTTTGGGTCGGAAATTCAGGTGGTCCATATCCTGAGCAAGGGAGACAAATTGGATCCTGAGCAAGCCAATGTTTTCAGGGATGAATTTGCAAAGGCTGCCCACTACAACCTTGTGAGTTTCCACATCGTTGACGATGAGGATGATACCTTGGTACATGTGGTAGACGAATATGTGGATTCCAATCATATCGACATTGTCGCCATGCTCACGCACCGGCGTGGATTTTGGGAGAAATTGTTCAAGCCTAGCCTTACCAAGCGCTTTGCTGTTCATGCTCATAAACCTTTGTTAGCATTTCATTAATCAAAAAGTAGAACTTTGAGCTAGTCGGCACCAAGGCCGATAGATCAATGGAAATGAAACGCGAATCGCAGACCACCCCGTCGTCGGAATTGCAAATGCAAAGCGTATGCCTTGCGCTGTTTGAGGCTGCCGCAGAAGGCCTCGTGGTGATCAATAGCAAAGGCTTGATCGTGCTCGTGAACCAAAGAATGGCTGAACTGCTCGGCTATGCATCGCATGAGCTGATCGGTGAGACGATCGAAAAATTTGTCCCCAAGCGTTATGAGCACGCCCATCATCAACACCGCGATCAGTATTTTGAGGCGCCATCGCGCCGCAGCATGGGTTACGGACGTGACCTCACAGCCTTGCGCAGCGACGGTAGCGAGTTTGCTGTCGAGGTTTCCCTCAACCATTTTGAGGTCGAGGGAGAGACCTTTGTGATGGCATTGATTTCTGACATAACACAACGCAAAAATGCAGAGCGGGAACTCGAGAGCCTGAACCAGGAGCTCGAGCGTCGCGTTGCCGAGCGCACGAGTCAGATTGCTGAGAGTCAGCGACTCTACGCCATCATTGCGCGCAACTTCCCAAATGGCTCCATCATGGTCTTCGACCGCGCTTTTAACTATATATTCACCGAGGGAAGGGAGCTTTACCGCATGGGCGTGACCGGAGAGGAACTCGTGGGCACCAATTACCTCGATCGACTCACTCCCAAAGCGCGCGAAATCATACAACCCCGCCTTTTGGAAGTATTTGGTGGTCAAAATGTAAACTTTGACATCGAGGTCGATGACCGGCATTATGAACTCAATGCTGTGCCGCTGCAAGACACCGATGGCAAGATTTCCCAGATCCTGGTCGTAGAAACCAATGTCACGCAGCAAAAGCGTGTGGAGCACAATATGGTCAAAGCTTTGGAGAAAGAGCGGCAGCTCAATGAACTCAAATCCAGGTTTGTATCCATGGCCTCGCATGAGTTTAGGACTCCACTCAGCACCATCCTCACCTCACTCTCACTTGCCAATCGCTACCATGGCTTGGGCAATGAGGAAAATCTGCAGAAACACTATGGCCGTATCAGGAGCTCTGTTCACATCTTGACGGCCATCCTCAATGACTTCCTGTCGCTCGACAAACTGGAGAGCGGCATGATCGGCTCCAACCCTGAGCTGCTCAATTTGAAAGTGCTGATCGATGACCTCGTCGACGAGCAGCAAGACATGTGCAAGCAAGGGCAATCCATCACCTTTGCCTTTGAGGGAGAGGAAATGGTCACGACCGACCAAAACATGTTGCGCAACATCGTCGTGAACCTCATCTCCAATGCGATCAAATATTCCAATGAAAACTCGCGGGTGGAGGTGACGGCCACCGTGAAAGACAATCGTGCACTCGTGCAGGTGCGCGACCACGGCATTGGTATCCCAGAAGCCGATCAACGTCATATCTTTGAACGCTTCTTTCGGGCCAACAATTCCACCAATATCCAAGGCACTGGCTTGGGCCTCAACATTGTGAAGAAGTATCTGAACTTGCTTGGCGGTGATATTTGGTTTGAAAGTACGCCCATGGTGGGCACCGTATTCAGTTTTGTTATTCCTCAAAATCTTGTCGTATGAAAAAAGTACTGCTCATCGAAGACAATCCTGACATGCGCGAAAACACGCTTGAAATCTTGCAATTTGCAGGTTACCAAGTGTTTTCAGCCAACAATGGGAGAGAAGGCGTGCAAATGGCACGGGAAACGCTGCCCGATCTGATCCTGTGCGATATCATGATGCCGGAGATGGACGGCTATGGCGTGCTCTATTTGCTCAACAAAGACCCCAAAACGGCTGGCATTCCCTTCATTTTCCTCACCGCAAAGGCAGACAAGAGTGACGTGCGCAAGGGGATGAACCTCGGGGCCGACGACTACCTCACCAAGCCATACGATGAGATGGAGTTGCTCGACACGATCGAAACACGACTCAAGCGCAGCGAGATCGTGCGCAAGGATTTTAGCAACGATATCGGTGGTTTGCACGCCTTTCTGGATGAAGCCAAAGGCAAAGAGGCACTCAGCAAGTTGTCGCTCGACCGCAAGATGCGCGTGTACAAGCGCAAGGAAAACGTTTTTTATGAAGGCGAATTTCCCAACAACTTGTTTTTCATCGTGCGTGGCAAGGCAAAGGGGTGGCGGATGAACGAAGACGGCAAGGAGCTCATTGTCGACCTCTACAAGCAAGGCGATTTTGTGGGCTATCTGCCATTGCTCACCGATGTGCCCTATACAGAGACCGTCACCACATTGGAGGAGGTCGAGGTTGCAATCATTCCCAAAGACGATTTTTTGGAGCTTTTCAACAAGGACAAAGACGTCGCCTACCGCTTCATCAAAATGCTCGCCAACAATGTGCATGAAAAGGAGGAAAAGCTTTTGAGCCTCGCTTACAGTTCCGTGCGTGCACGTGTAGCTGAAGCCTTGCTGCATTTGCGTGATCGCTACCAAGAGAAGGGAGATGGCCTGTTTAGCATCAGCATCTCACGCGACGACCTTGCAGGCATGGTCGGCACAGCCACTGAGTCCTTGATCCGCACACTCTCAGAGTTCAAAACCGAGCATCTTTTGGAGATCAGTGGACGCGAAATCACGGTATTGGACATTGCAGGATTGGAGCGCGCAAAACAGTATTACTGAGCCGATTTGATCAAAGTCAGCTTCGCTGCTGACGGCCTTCATGCAATTGGCAATTGACCAAAGGTAGATTTACAATGAATAGCGGACACTAAGGAATGTCCAACGACAAGAGCTTCATTTACAATACCTCAATTCATCAATGAGAACCCCTCACATACCGACGGTCATGCAGCCTTATAAAGTGCTGATCCCGACCGACTTTACCGAAGATTCACGCAGGGCGGTCGAATATGTGTTGAATGCTTTTGCAGCTAAACTCACGCACCTCTACATCCTGCATGCCTATCGCGAAAAATCACTTGAGGCAGCCCCGATGATCTCCTTGATCGACATCTTGCATGAAAAGGCCGAGCGACTCATGCAGGCCGAGGTAAGGCACGCCTATGCCAACCGGAACAACGATACCTTGGAAATTGTGCCTATGAATCGGTTTGATGGGCTTTTGGAATCCATTTTGGATGTCGCAGAGACCGAAGACGTTGATATGGTCGTGATGGGGAGCAATGGCAATCCCTACCTCAGGCACGACACCCGAGACGACGACCCAGCCCAAATCTTGCACAGGCTGCGCAGACCGCTCTTGCTGGTTCCAAAATTGCTAAGTTGACCCATCGGTCGCAGAATCCTTGGTCGACTGCCTGTTTTGACTTATTTTCGAAGCATAGTTTTTGTGCAACGAGACTAAGAAATGATCATGATTCAATTGCGTAAGAAAATTTTCCTGAGCCTCTTGGCTCTTTCGCTTTTTGCTTGGGTGCCGACGCTGCTCGCGCAGGGTGGTAAGCAAACAATAGCCCTTGAAGACATCTGGCTGCGTTACAAATATGTGCCTGAGTACCCATCGGGATTCAATTGGATGGCAGACGACAATTTCTATACAGAATTGGAGGCTGGCAAGATTGAAAAATACGGAATCAAGGACCAAGCAAAAGTCGCCACATTGCTGGACATCAACACACTCAAAGATCCGACGACCGGCGAGGCACTTGTGATCGAGGACTACGCGCTGAGCAGCGACGAGTCCAAAATCTTGCTGCGCAGCAAAGTGGAGCCGATCTACCGCCACAGCAGCAAGGAAGTTTGCTTTGTCTGGGACTCCAAAACCAACAAGGTCTACCGGCTACACGACGGCAAACCTGTATCGAATGCATCATTTTCCCCAGACGGCAGCAGCATCGCCTACATGAATGACAACAACCTCTACGCCTACACCTTTGGACTCGGCAAGGAGAGCACACTCAGCACCGACGGTCGCTGGGGCAGCATCATCAACGGCGGCACAGACTGGGTCTATGAAGAAGAGTTTTCATTTGCACAAGCCTATAGCTGGTCGCCCGATAGCCGCCGCATCGCTTTCTATCGTTTTGATGAAGGCGACGTCCGCGAGTTTCAGATGGCCATTTATGGCGACCTCTATCCCGAGCAATATAAATTCAAATACCCAAAGGCGGGCGAAGCCAATGCCAAAGTGGAAATCCACATTCATGAATTGGCCAGCGGTAAGCACCTCAAAGCTGATATCGGCAGCGAACTCGATCAATACATTCCCCGCATTACCTGGACGGTGAATCCAGAGAAGCTAGCCGTGATGCGCATGAACCGTTTGCAAAATCAGGTGGATGTGCTGCTGGTAGATGCCGCCACGGGCAGCTCCAAGGTCATTCTCACAGAGACTGAAGAGACTTACATCGAGCAACCTTCAGATCTCACTTGGCATTTTCTCAAAAACGGGAAAGAATTTCTATGGCAGAGCGAGGCAGATGGGCACAACCACATCTATCTCTACGACCTCGATGGCAAACTCAAGAAGCAAATCACCAAAGGTGATTTTGATGTCGTGGACTTTTGCGCGCTCGACGAGCAGCGAGAACTTATCTACTACATCTCGTCTCAAGATGGCCCGATGGACAAACAACTCTATTCGGTGAATTTGGATGGCAAGAAGACAACCCGTCTCACCAAGCAACCCGGCGTGCATGCACCCGAGTTCAGCTCCAATTTTAGCTTCTTTTGCGACACCTATAGCACCATCGACGTGCCACCCTACGCGGCATTGTATGATTTCAACGGCAAGGAAGTCAAGAAGCTCAAAGACAACGAAACGCTCAAAGGCAGACTTGCCGATCTCAACATCACGAAGCCAGAGTTTTTCAAATTCAAAACTTCTGAAGGCACAGAACTCAATGGCTGGATGATCACACCTCCCGGCTTTGACAAGAAAAACAAGTACCCGGTGCTCATGCATGTCTACGGTGGGCCGGGTAGCCAAACGGTGAAGAATGAGTTTGGCGGCTTCAACTATATCTGGCACCAAATGCTGGCCCAGCAGGGCTATATCATCGTCTCGGTAGACAATCGGGGTACCGGTGGTCGGGGAGAGGCATTCAAAAAATGTACTTATGGGCAGCTCGGCAAGCTTGAGGCTGAGGATCAAATCGAAGCCGCCAAGTACCTAGGCACTTTGGACTATGTAAACAAGGACCGCATCGGCATCTGACTTGCTGCCAATGCGCCATTGAAGGCTTTCCGTTTTAAGTCGCGCACCGCCACACGTGCCACACGGCGTGTAGCTGCGGTA
>JANPHP010000524.1:0-7395 GCA_031424495.1 Bacteroidota bacterium
AAATTTTTTGGCCCAGATCAGGCTCATATTGCTGTCGCGGCGCGCCACGCGTAGCGTATCATCGAGGAAAGAGACCGTTGCTATGCCGTGGTCCTGATAGGTACTCAGATTTGCTGTCTGGTTTTGAATCGCCTTGAGCAGGTTGCCATCCGCATCCAAAATATAGGTGGCAGTGGCAGTTTTCACATGGAGTCGCTGATCGATGCCCAACTCCACAGTCGTCTGATTATTGGATGCCATGATCCACTTCTGGAAATCGGGCACAAATCCCGTCCCAAAACGCAAGATCCCGAATCCATAAGACGGGCCACCCTCGATGATCATAAAGACATGCCCACTGGTATCGGTGACCATGTCAGCGACCCGGTAGCCAACAATTTTGAATTGTGTTTGAAGTACCCCACTCGTTGAAAAAACGGATACGCGCGTGTCGGCGTCATTGGCAGTGAACCAGACTTTGCGGTCTTTGTTGATCACGCACGATGTCTGGTTATAACTAAGGGGGGGCAATTGCCACCTGAGTATAGGGGCCAACGTCGAATCAAACACAAAATTGTTTGAAGCGAGCTGTGGCAGATTTCCCGTTGTGCAGACGTATCCGTTCATTCCCATCGAAATGGAGGGAAATTGTGCTGGTATTGAATAGAAACTTTGAATTTGACCTACACTGCCAGTAGCATGCGGAAAATTGTGCGGCGATGCTACCTGCCCCCAAGCAAGGCCGGCATAAAACGTCAAGCAGGCAAGAATCGATAAGGTGAAGAGTCTTCTAAGCATTGGTCAAGCGTTGGGGCATCAAGGATGCATTTTTTGAAAACGGATAAAAACCTTCAAATCTAGACCTCTAAGGGCCAGTTTTGAAGTTGTTTCTTTGGCAGCATCGTCTACATCGGGCGTGATTGCACCCTTGTAAATCAACGATTGTCAGGCGCTCCAATAAGCCTACCTGTCGATAGCGACCGCTGGCCATTACATACCCAGCAAAGTGGTTGCTGCCTCTTTCAGCAAGAAAAAGACGCCGCCAGTGAGGCTCTGGGTGCTGAAATCCAGGTGGTTTCCCTCCTCGATTCTGGCGACGTACTAATCCTGGACGAGCTTGCGTGCAAAATCAATGATTGTACACGCTACAAGTCGGGTGGTCAGCCCTATGATTTCTAACTCCCATTCAAGCAGTCAGGAACTTTTTCAAGCAATGCCAGATCGGATTCGGTTGCAACGTCCCTAGGCATCTGAAAATTGCGCCCCATACGAGCTTGATCGCGTAGTATGATTTTGGTGCTATGCCAGCGATAGCCCGCAAAACCTCCGCAAGCGCGATGTTAATCACCAATATCGGATCTGCAATTCTGATTTCTCATGGCATCTACCAAGTGGTTCGTTGGCAAGGATAAACTGTCCGTTTGACCTTTCATTTGGGAATGATGAGGCTAGGCCGAAGGTGCTTTCGGTGGGCATTGTTGGTTTACGAGCACACAAGATGGCCATCAAGAATTGTATGAATAATCTACCCAAGGCGGCATCCGAACTTGCTTTTCCTTCAAATCCTTGGCATGTCGATCGACAGCACGCTGTACCAGCAACCAGCATCTATCAATGCACTGCGACTGATGAAAATCAGGTTTGTATCGGCGATTGCTCATTCCTTGCTGAGCAGTCTCGGCTGAATTTTGGAGAAATTTACCCTACTATGAAATCGATTCAAGAAATCTTTTCACTTCAAGGCAAGGTCGCCATGGTCACCGGCGCTGGCAAGGGCATCGGGCAAGCGATCGCTTTGCGGCTTGCTGAGGCAGGCGCCAAAGTCATCGTCGTGGACATCGATAGCAGTGCTGCGATGCTCACGGAATCTCAAATCCAGCAGGCAGGCGGCATTGGCTGCATTTTGCTGGATGATGCATCAACCATCGATGACGCTGCCGATTTGATCCAAGAGGCGGTCGAAGTCTATGGCCGCCTTGATATTTTGGTCAACAATGCAGGTATTTTTCGGTTTCAGTCCTTCATTGAGCTCACGGAAGAGATGTGGGATGCCACAATCGATACCAATCTCAAGGGTGCTGCATTTCTCGCGCAGGCCGCCGCCAAGCAGATGATCAAGCAGGGCGAGGGCGGCCGCATCATCAACATTTCAAGCATCGATGCCTATCATCCGACCGGCAATTTGGCCCACTATGACGCGAGCAAAGGCGGCTTGGAAATGCTCACAAAATCCATGGCGCGTGAGCTCGCCTCCTACGGCATCCTCGTGAACGCCATCGCCCCCGGTGGCATCGCGACCCCGGGCGCAGCAAGCATGATGGGGCCGACAGAAGGCGTGGACATGAAAACCGTGATAGACGGATTTCTAGCCACTTTACCCCTCAGACGCATGGGCGATCCTGAAGAAATCGCCAACATGGCCCTGTTTCTCGCCAGTCCTGCGAGCTCCTATTGCGTCGGCGCTTCATTTGTCGTCGACGGTGGCGCGCTCGTGAGGTAGTACCAAGCCATGCGCTTCTCGGCCCAGTCGATCGAGAAGCGTCTGCTTTTCCAGCTTGACATAGAGGCCGAATTCTGGATTGTCATCGGTGCAATCCAGCAATTTTCGCAGGAAGCAAGACTTGGAATGTTGCAGCCAACCCGAGGCTGATTTCAGTATTTTGGACGCTTGCCGCTGATCAGACAACGGCCGCTACCGCTTCGATCATGGATCGATAAGCTGGTCGTGCGTATAGTTGGTCGCGCCAATTTTAGTAGAACGGATGCTGATTTTTTCAGCATCGCTGCCTATCTTTGCCGCCCCTTGTAGAAAAAATTATGGCTCGCTACATCTACGGCATCGACTTTGGCACTTCCAATTCCGCTCTCGCGATCTTGGATGCGACGACCAATGCCTTGGTCAAAGTCTTCAGCATCCCCTCGATTCTGTTTTTTCCAGAGTCTGGCGGGAGCCATTTTGTAGGTCAGGCTGCCATCGATGCCTACGTCGCAAGCGGAATGAAGGGGCGCTTCATGAAATCCATCAAGCGCATCCTTCCCAATGATCGCTTTCGGGATACCAAAATTGGTCTGCATCGCTACACGGGTGAGGATCTCGTCGCCTTGGTCATCGCCGCCTTGAAGGCAGAGGCCGATGCTTTTTTGGGAGAATCGGTCGAGACTGCCGTAATCGGTCGTCCGGTCTTTTTTGACGAGGACCCTGCGCGTGACACGCTCGCACAGCAACGCTTGGAAAAGGCCGCTGCACTTGCAGGGCTGAAGGACTGCAAATACCAATACGAACCGATCGGAGCAGCTTATACCTTTGAGCGCGATCTTCCGGGCGAGACACTGGTTATGGTGGCCGACTTTGGGGGAGGTACTTCTGACTTTTCCTTGATGCGGCTGAATCCCTTGCGGGCCGACCTCAGCGACCGCAAAAGCGACATGCTAGCCAAGGGCGGCCTCTATATTGGCGGGGATAGCTTTGACTCGGCCATCATGTGGGAGCGGGGAACTCCGCATTTCGGCCGGGGTCTCGAGTATCAGAGCCAACCGGGCAAGTGGCTGCCATTGCCGGTTTCATTTTTCCAGAACATTTGCTCTTGGGAAAAGATGAACTTTTTTGACTCCGTCAAGATTCGCAACGACATCGAAGACTACTACTACCTCACCGGCAAGCGCGAGGAGCTCCAATTTTTGAAGACCTTGGTCGAGCGTAACCTCGGATACAAGATCTTCCAGCAGATCGAATCCGCGAAAATCAAGCTTTCCGACCATAAACAAGCCAACTTTACAGTGAAATTGGAAGGCATACATTTCAAAGAGCAAATCACCTTGGAGGCTTTTGGCAAGGAGATTATCAGGACTGAGCTAGACCGCATTCACAACTATTGGAATGCCTTTTTGGAGCGTCAAAACATTCTGCCTGAGCAGATTGATCTCGTGTTCATGACGGGTGGTACATCGATGGTGCAACCACTGCGTGACCGCTTATCGGCAACATTTGGCGCCCAAAAGTTGCGCTCTGGGGACGATTTCAACAGTGTGGTGATGGGCTTGGCGCGCAGTTATCGCACGTTTTGAGCGATAGATGGAGAGCGATCTTCCAGTTTTTCATACAGCGGTGTAGTTGATTTCCAGGATCGCGGCTTTTGCATGATGAAGCGGCTGATGTTTTCGTAGGACTCCTCGTCAAGGATAGCCACTTCTAGCATAGCGTGCTGCCATTCAAAATCATCCATCCCCACCTCCCGAATTTCCACCGTGCTTTCAGCTTTGAAAATGGCCATAAGCTCGGTTGGATCCTTGATTTTAGCGTGTGGAGGGATCCATTTATGCTCGATTTGCAGGATTGCATGGATTTCATTGGGCATCACGACAAATGAATGCAGCACAACGTAAGAAAATTGCTGCTCCAACCTTCGCCAATGCTCCTCTACGATATTGCCATATTCATTGGCCCACATCGTGCCCTCGATGACCTCGCCTAGGCAGGCGCGCCATCCTTGCACGCAAGTCGACACAAAATACATTCCCGCTTGTCGATAATCGTAGCCTTCCATGTGACCGCAGTTTCGAATTGTGAGTACAGTGATGATTCAATTACATTAGCAAATGTACAGCATATTTCGCATAATGCAAATATTGGTGGCTAAAATAGCGAATATTATTATCGTTTTGGTGTAACATGCTAGAAATGAGGACCGAATTTCACGATTTGGGGCCTGATCAACCTCGTTCTAGAGACCTCAGCCAAAAAGCCCGATTCTGCGTAACTTGAGCAAATGAAGCACACGCATGGCAAAAGATGGGGCGCTATGTACACATATATATGTGTTGGTTTCTTGTATGGTCTTTGCGTTCCATTTTTACTGCAGGCACAGTCCCTTGCCCCATGCCCAGAAGCCGAGGCATCCTTGGCTCAAGGTGATTTTTTTGTCGAGCGGGCGTTGTATGACTCAGCCATCGAGTGTTATGCGCACGCGCAATGTGCATGTGCCGATGCAGTAAGCGATTGGCGGCCCATGTTGGCGATTGCGGTGCATGGCTATGATAGCCTGCAAGCCCAGGCTGCCCGCAGAGCTGTGCAACTAGGGGCAGGTTTTGAGGCTGATCGACGGGAGGCAGCCGATTGGGAAACGAATCCGGGTGAGTGGCTTCTGATTTTCCAAAACGACCGCTATGGTTATGTGGATGCAGAGGGTAGGCCGATGACCCCGGTAAAATTTACCCGGGCACAGCAGTTTTGGGGCGAATTTGCTACCGTTGAAATTGGGGGCAAGCCATTTTTAATGGATAGGCAGGGCATTTTGTATCCCTTGCAAGGTGCGCACCGCGATACCGAATATGAATCGACGGCAGCGGATTTGCGTGGGAGGGAAGTGACGCATTTTTCGCTGGATTCGTCAGCTGCGAATCTTCAGATTTTGCTTTTGCGCGAATGCAAGCTCATCAACTTGCCCAAGCTGCTCGATTGCTGCCCCCAATTGCTGGGCTTGGATTTGGCAGCGACAGCTTTGGATTCTCTGCCGGCGGCTATCGGTCAGCTGAAACGATTGACGGTTTTGGATCTATCGAGCAATGGCATGCACAATTTGCCGCTGCAAATGGACAGTTTGCAGCAACTGCATTACCTCGATCTCAGCAGCAACTTACTTGGATTTCCGGAGGAAGTGCTGGCCCTATCCCATCTGCGGACCTTAAAATTGGCCTACAACGGCGTTTCCACAGTGCCGTCTCAAGTCGCAGCTTTGTCGCGGCTGCAAATATTGGACTTGGCCCACAACCGAATTGCGTTTCTTCCAGACGAGTTTTGCGCGCTTACTGCGCTGTCAGAGCTGGATCTACAGCACAATGCGCTCACACAATTGCCTGCTGCGATGGTGCAACTCATGCATTTGGAAAAGCTGAATATGTCTCACAACCCATTGATCGCATTTCCAATTGCCATCACGCGGATGGCGAATTTGCAGCAATTGGACTTGAGCGACGACGGCCTTGCAGCCCTGCCAGAGGAGGTCGGCGCGATGCCGCGACTGCGCGGCTGCAACCTGTCTTACAACGCGCTCATGCGATTGCCCAATTCAATTGCAGAATGGGACTCTCTTTCCGAGCTCAACCTGGCCTACAATTACCTCAGCGCATTGCCCGAAACGTTTACTAAGCTTGGACAATTGCGGATTTTGAATCTCCAGGGGAATAGCATCGTATCATTGCCAGACTCGATTGGACTGCTCGATCAGTTGGAAATCCTCGATTTGAGTGATAATCAGCTGCTTTTTTTGCCTATTGGCATCGGGAAAATGGCCAAACTTCACGACCTGAACCTGCGTGGCAATCCACTGGGAGGCCTACCTACGTCGATTGGGCAGCTGCAATCCTTGCAACGATTCGATCTTGAAGACGGTCAACTCACGCAATTGCCCTCAGAAATCGGTCAGTTGACAGCTTTGCAAGAGTTATTCCTCGATCACAACCAACTCAGCGAACTACCAGCAAGCCTAGGCAATCTGCAAGCTTTGCAGCATTTGACGCTATCGGCAAACAAAATCACGGCCCTACCAGCCGCTGTGGGGAAATTGAAAGCCCTTTTGGAGTTGTCTGTTCGTCAAAATGAACTCACATTCCTGCCAGCCAGCATCGGCGAATTGCACCAACTGACCGATCTGAACCTGCAAGACAATCAACTGCGGGAACTTCCTGCTGAGTTTGGGAGCCTAAGCAGCCTCACACATTTGGCGCTAAGTGGGAATCAGTTGCGGTCTTTGCCGCCAGAATTTGCCTTGCTCGATCGACTCAAGGTGCTGCTCATTGGCAAAAATCAATTCACAAGCCTGCCGCCTGAGATTTTGCAGCTCGGCGAACTCGAGTTTCTGTCCATAGGCGACAATCCATTTACCGATACGCCCGAGAAGCAGCGCGCATTTCGGGAGGAATTCAAGCTGCTCATGCCGCACTGTCGGGTTCGTTTTGATTGAAGCAGGCACATTCTCTGAATTGAAAAAAGGTCATTCCCCAAAATCCTGTGTAAAAATGGCCTCCCACAGCACCCTCAGACGTCCTAATTTTGGAACTTGGCGGCTACTGTATTGCCGTCAGACCTGATTTCTAGTATCTTATTATCCCCAGCGGCAATGATTACTCCAATAGAGATTCGTCAGCATACCTTCAAAAAGGCGTTTCAAGGTTACAACAAAGACGATGTCCAGAACTATCTGAATAGCCTTTCCAGCGAATGGGAGCGCATGGTGGAGGACAATAAGCGCATCAAATTGGAGCTCGAAAAGACTACATCGGCCCTGGACAACCTGCGCCAAGTGGAGTCTGCACTGCACCGGACGCTGCTCCAAGCCGAAGAAACCAGCAAGTCAACCATAGAAAATGCCAAATCCACTGCCGATTTGCGCATTCAAGAGGCCGAGGCCAAAGCCAAGG